>CAIXSY010000323.1 GCA_903922175.1 uncultured delta proteobacterium
CTTAAGGCAAATATTTAAACTAACTCGCTGACTCACGGCGGTCGTGTATCAATTCACTTGAAAAACTGACCGCGACGGCGGCGCCTGCCGTCAGCTTTGTCCTGCTGGGGGCAATTTATTAATTTCTTGCCGCTTTTCGTTCTCCAGAAAAGTAGCTTTTAGAAAACAGGGTCTTTCCGGACAGGCTCTATTTAAACGCAATTGAGGGGACGCCACCTCTTAACACTTAATGAGCAATTACAATTTTAGGGATTACTTGGAGGGAGTCTCGTTATTCGCTTCCGGCACGACCACCTCCACACTCGGCTCTGGTATACGCGGCTCCTGCCCAGAGGTGATCTTCTGCTGCACATAGGCACGGGTCGCCATATCCTGTTCACGCTGTGCGGCCTCACGTAACACTGAAACATGCTGCGGGTCCCTTGAATCGAGTCGCGCATAGGCCAACGTCCGCGCCAATTTATCGCGATGAAGCGTTAGGCGGCGCATCTCGTCGACAGTAGCGTCCCAACGCAGATTACTAAGATAGCTTTCGATGGTGGCGTTGAGCGCATCAAGCCCCTCGGCATCAGTTCCCACGATAAGAAGCATGACCATGTCATGCGGCTGAGGCTGCGTCTTGATCAACTCATCAACAACAAGATGCGAGGTGTCACCTTGATAGCGCAACACGAGCATCAGCTTCATCACCTGATCACGGGTAAGCTGGTGCTCCCCAACGGCAACGAAATCGAGGAAGCGATCCAGCCGACGGCGGAGCTTGGCAGCTAAGTTTGCTGCCGCCTCCTTGCGAACCTGCTTACTTGGGAACGAAAGCAGATCGCTATACTCGTCAAAACGCAGCGGTTTTGGTGAAGATACTCCGGCTATAATCGCCAGGATCTGTGAGCGCGCCGTATCCTTCCAAATTTTAAAAGGATCGGTCTCGAACCACTGCACCCGCAACGCGAGGATGCTGCCGCTCGTACGAATGTACTCATACACCGAGTCCGTAAACTGAGAATCCTGATTGAGTAGCGGCAAAAGAATAGCAAGCTTTCTCTGCTGCAGAGCACTGCTGATCTCCTGCGATGCAGAAGGCGAGTCGAAGAAAAGCTCGACCATATGAATCGAGGTGTCTCCACTCACGAGGTGTGCCAGCCCCCGCGCCGTCGGGTCACTCATGACGGAAATCCCCAACTGCGAGAGCCCTAAAAACATCGGCCCTATCGGCGACGGAAGATCCGCCAGTCGCGATAGTGGCATCTGCGACAGCTCCTCTTCCGCGGCTCGTACATCCTTAGTTCCGGCGATGATGAGCGCCAAAGCTGGATGGGAATTTGCCGAAAAATTAAGCTGCTTCGTATCCGAGGGACTGACCTTCATCAAACCGAGGCGAAGCGCTAGTTCGCGATCGGCCCTGTTTAATGACTCCTCCCACTCTCCCTGAAAAACCATTCGAAGAAATGCAGTATCAACGGACTTATGCTCGACACCGCGAATGGCGTCACCGATAATCACTAAAGCCGCTTCGCCGCTGGGATCGTCAATCGCGTTTTTGGCCACATCATACATGCGCGAGGGAACGTTGCTCGCCCAGTATGCCGCATACGGCACAGAACTACCCAGCTTGACGCCGCTGACCAGGTAAATCGCCGCGCCGATAACAATAGCAGCTAAGAAACCGACGCTGCTGCGTTTTATCCAATGCTTGGGGATAGAAATAGCGAGGTTTTCTTCAACCGTCTTCGCTTCGGGCGGCGCTTCAGCGCTTTTAGTCTGGGCCGCAAGAGGCAACGCGGGTGCGACAGGGGGCAGCACTGCCTGGGGCGGAGCTGCCTGGGATAAAACTGAAAGGGGCTGCACAATATGTGGCGCAGCTTTTTCCGCAACCCTGGGAGGAATTGGCGCTGGTAGCGGGGCAGATGGGGTAGGTACGGGGGGCTCAGGCAGACCTTCCGGCACTGAAGCAGGCGGCGCAATAAGCTTTCCAGCACGCGAGGACGCTCGAACTCCCTGGCCCCGAGTGCCGAGAATAGATGCGCTCTCAGGCTTAAAGAACTCAGCTACTTCGTTCATCCCTGGCCGAAGCTTTGGATCGACGTGCAACATGCGCTCAACTAATGCGCTGTGTTGTTCGCTCAGTCGATTGGCCATGATCGTACGAATTAGCACCCCTAGCCCATAGACGTCAGCACTATAGTCGAGGCTCGCACCATCGCACAGCTCCAGCGCCCCATTAACATCAGGCTTGAGGCTCAGGCTATGAGCATAAAACCCAAAATCGAAAACGATAGCGCGATCCTGGTCGAGAGCCGTGTTACCGGCATGTAGGTGGCCATGAATAACCCCTCCCTGATGTAGCGCATAAACCAACCAAACAAGGCGCTGTACAGCCTGCAATGGATGAAGCGCCGAGCCACCGCCATCGCTAAAGGAATTATTCTGGAGGGTCTGCGAAAAAAAACGCCGGCAGACCCAAACTTGCCCATTCGCTTCACCGGCGCTAATAGATGCCAGAAGCGCCGTGGTCGTTGAGCTTACATGGTGAAGAAGATCGCGCAGTGCGAAAAATTTGTCTGGGCGCATGGAAAGCCCAGGATCGCTCAAGCGCATGATAAAAAGGTCACCCTGGTCTAGAAACATCGGGCGCAGATCCCAGGCCCCCTCGCCGAGCATCGCGCTCACGAGCACACCGCTCTTGGCACTTAAACGCATCGCCCGATTACAGGCGTTACGCTGTTCAACGGTCAAGGAGTCAGCACTTACAACCCTACCTTCGGCAGCAGGCCGCGTCACCTCCTTGACGAGGGAGAGATGTTTGCTCCTACCCTGAGTTCCGCCCGACACTACGTCCCCTTCAACCCGCTATTACAAAAGTAAGTACACCTAAGTATACCACAGCATATAGAATATGCACCGCCCATTGATTAGGCAGTAATTACCCGGCTTTTATCTCGATCCTGAAGCAGCTGTTCGAGCTCTAGGCGAACCCTCCCTACGATCTCCTCGTAGGAAAAAGCCCCAACCAACTCGCTCTTGCGCTTAAGATTCACATGCGAGGCCGCGCACCACAACCCGATATCTGCGTCATCCGTCTCCCCTGGGCCGTTGACGCGGCACCCCATCACCGCAATGGTGATATCCTCCTCCGCTGCAAAACGACTCATTTCACACACCTGCTGGGCGAGCTCGACGAATTTTTCGTTTTCGACACGCGAACATGAAGGGCAAGAGATTAAATTCAAGCCCCGCTGTTCGAAGCGCGGCACTGAACGAAATATCCCCGCCGCTACGTCGCTAATAATTCTTCGGCCTATTTTCACCTCTTCACCCTTCTGCTCAAATGGCAGCGTAAGCGAAACTCGCAGGGTGTCGCCCACTCCCACTGCTAATAGGTTTTCAAAAGCGACTCGGCTCTTAACCTCGCCCACCGGCAACATACCAGCTTCGGTCACGCCGAGGTGTAAGGGAACAGCAGGAAACTCATCGGAGAAGCGCTTATTGATGTCGATTACATCATTTGGATCCGAACTCTTTAGAGAGACAATAAAATTTTCAAACCCAAGCTTCTCCATATACCCGACATGCTCCCGCGCCGACGCAAGGGCTGCGTCCATGGGATCTTCTGCTACCCCCATTTGAGATGGATCTATCGAGCCAAAATTTACACCTATGCGCAGCGCACAGCGGTGCGCCTTCGCGCACTCAACGATGAATTTAACCTTATCAAAGACGGGAACGCTCTTCTCATGGTGATGCAGATGTCCAGGATTGTAGCGAATCTTCTGCACAAATGGGGCCACATCTTCGGCCAGGCGATAACTTTCCTGTAAGTCTACTGCTAGCCTTGCACCGGTCTGTTTGCGTATCACCGATAAACACTCAACGTCACGCCGACTATCAACTGCAACGCGAATTATGTCAGCTCCATGCTCCTGCAGTAGGTTAATCTGCCCAAGGGTAGCCGGAATGTCCTGAGTCTTTGTGGCACACATCGATTGCACCGACACCGGCGCGCCGCCACCGATGACGAGATCGGCCACATAGACTGCCCTGGTAGGACGGCGCTTGATATTCTTAACAACTTCATCAACACTCATAGACACCCCCTGACTCAAACCAAACGCGGGAATATTAACCTAACCAGCCACAGGAACGCTACCCATGCTATCCCCCTCCTCCGATAAACCATTCTTGCTTAATATACTAACGATTCTCTGCCTCAGTACGACATTGACCATAGCCACCATGTCAGACCAGGCACGAGCCGAAACGCATTCCTCAACAGAGTCCTTCGCCCCATCCTGGAGCCTTCTAAATAGTGAACAAAAACAGTATTTTATCTCAGGATACCTGAAGGGCCTGGCTGATTCATCAAAGATTACCGACGTCGCCATAGAGTTCGTGCAACAAAACCCCCGACAGGCTGTTCAAGGGCTAAACGAGCTAAAGAAGCTCTATGATCTCTCGTCGCGCTCGGCTATCGAAGTAGCACCCAAGGTGGACGCCTTTTATGCCGACCCAAAGAATAAGGACAAGCCTCTCTCTCTAGCAATTTCAGCGGTCCGCTCTGCCCGTTAGCGAGCAAGACCGCAAGGCCTGCTATTGCCCATTCTCGCCGAGGGGTGCATGTGCTAGCATTAAGTTCTCTTATCGTCTACGAGACCAATTATGGCACCAGTATCAACCGATGAAATTTCCGATATCTTTGAGCGTATTACTGAGCGCTTCGATGAGCCGATTCGCATCGGAACTCGCTGCGAAAGTACTGTGTATTACCGTGTTGAGTACCTAACGGATGAAGATCTCGACGCCTGCGCTGAGTATGTCGCCCACCGAATCAAGAATGTTATCGCTCCTCAGGTACCACAGCTCTTCCTCAAGCTCCCTGGTGGCTACAGCTTCTTTGCGGAGAGGCTCTGCGCGATGTACTCCGAGCTCGTTCCCGATCATGCGGAGATCCCACTTGAACAGTATATTGAGAGCAAGATCTCTAACGGAATGGGTGAAAAATACCGCGGCAAAAACGCCATCATGGTAACCGACGTTATCACCACGGCGCGCTCAAGCTTGGAGGCTCACACAAAGGCCACGCTGCGAGGAATTCCAGTTCTGTGCTGGGCAACACTCATTGACCGCACCTTTGGGCCAGGCCCCGTGCCGGTCGTCTCTGCCTTCACCGGCGCTCCCGTGCGAGCTTTAACCAGGATCGGGTAACAAGCACGTAGGCCATACTTATCAACGCTGTGTTCGGAATGAGCGCTGTCCATTGGGCTAGATTTGGATTGTAGCTAAAGGCTAGGGCGTGAAATGTCCAGGCCTTGGCCAACGCAAGATAGATAGCAATTAAGACGCACCAGCGCGGATAGCTTGGTGCTTTAAAATCGCCTACCAACTCCACACAAACGAGCCAGGGGATTAGCGCCCATACGAAATGATGAAACCAGACTGTTGGCGACAACAGAAACATTAAGATAACAAGATAGGCCCGCTGACGCTCCCGAGAACGCTCATCGCCTGGCATTCTGCCGAGCAAGACGAGACTTATCACGAGTACCACAATCGAGATAATCGCTCGCACCAGGGCAGCATTCTCCAACCCAAACGGATAAAGGAGCGTTTTCGCAAAGGCCACATTGAAAAAAAGTGAGGTCTCGAGCGAACCGGACGCCAGCGCCCCAAATTTAAGGAAAAAATCACTATAGGTCTCTAGCGGAATTGAAGAAGATAACATCCACAGGGCCAGCACAACGAGCGTGGCCACAAAGCTCGTCAAGCTTTTGAGACGTCGATGCCACACCACCTCCACCAAGAGCAGGAGCGGGCTCATCTTCGCCACCACCGCCAATGCCAAAGCCACGCCAGCACGTCCCTCTTTTTTCTCCCTGCTCCATAAAAAATAACAGAGTAGCAGCGCCAAAACGACAAGATCGATCTGGCCTTCGTAGAAAGTGAAAAAAAACGGATCGAAGACAATAAAAGCAGCCAGTACCACATTGAGCCGAGTGAGATCAGAATAGCCGCCTGGCCTCCAGCGCCCAAGCAACGAGGTGAGCACCACGGCACAGAAAAGATATAAAACAAAATTTATCTGTGTCCAAATCTGCTTAGCCTCTGCATAGGGCAATTGCGCCAATGGTTGAAAAGCCCAGGCAATAAATGGCGTGTAGAAATAATGCATGTAAAAGCGCTTTTCGGGCCTCACGGAGGGGCCGAATATTCTCCGGTAAATATCCTCCTGGTAAACGTGCTGGTATATGTTTTCCCCCTTCCCGAGCCGGGAGGCCGCCTCACAATAGACCGAAAAGTCGGCCTTTATTGCACGCTCCGTCCCCATTACCAAAAGACGGTAGGCATGCACGGTGAGCAGAATGAGAAGCAAAATATTGGCAATCAAAGGGAGATGTTTATTCATGCGCTATGCTCAGAGGTGTGGCTGAACAGATGTTAAAAGGTTACCTGGGTAATCACAACCCCGAATACGTATGCGTTGAACCGACCCGCGCATTCGCGCGGAAGAGAGGGTCGAGGCTGCTATCTGAGATCTGCAGTCAGCTATCAGCTGTCAGCTGTCAGCTGTCAGCATCAGTTGCGGCCGCAGCCGACGGCCTTAGCCGTCTTGTCCCCCGTAGCATCGACCGCAGCCCGTCTCGCCATAGCTTCGGCCGCGAGGCCGAGCGAAGGGGGAAACTCCTGATCAGGCAGTAGACGTTAGCGGCCAAAACGTCAGCTAACTGAACGGCCTCGGCGCTGGGCTCTGGGCTAATGTCTAAGCCAGAACGCTGGGGTCACCAGTTTGCTGGATAGTTTGGCGGCTTGTGTCTTTTGCCTAATCCGGAGCATTGGCTAGGGCCCTTGGCCCATCGCTCTCGTGGCTACTCTATGCGAAGAGAATTTTCTTGCATTTCGCCAAAGGCGAAATAAAATCACGCACAGTTGAGAGGAAGAGTTGTGCCTAATTTAGAACAGCGATACGGAAATGTAGTTGTTTCTTTC
Organism: uncultured delta proteobacterium; assembly: GCA_903922175.1. Lineage (GTDB taxonomy): Bacteria > Bdellovibrionota_C > UBA2361 > UBA2361 > CAIXSY01 > CAIXSY01. The sequence goes on from CAIXSY010000323.1 coordinate 6,979, forward strand.
ACGAGCAATCAACTAGTTAGAGCAGAATGCGGGACTAAATCCCTAAAGCAGTATTCGTGCCAAGATTCTATTTTAGCCGCCAATGTCCGATTATAATGATGCAAAATCGTAATGCGCCCAAGAAGCGGCTCAGTTCAACAAAGTGTTGAACCGCCGCTTGGAGATCTATGCTCGAAATTTGCTCCGTTGGCGGCGGTCCAACACTAAATA
>CAIXSY010000324.1 GCA_903922175.1 uncultured delta proteobacterium
GATTCGGGTCGAGGCCTGGCCGAAGAGTGTTAGGGAGCATCGCGGCCTTTTTCGTCGTGTGGTGGCACCACTGGCACGGCTAAGGTCCTATGCCGCCGAGCGGGGGAAGGCCTGGTTTCAGGGGGCGAAGGCCGCCAAGCTTCTATTCACTTGAGGCCGAATCGACATCCATCTCCCCTACTTTGCACTTCACAGGAAAGCCCCTATATTCTCGCCGCATCATTGCGAAGCAGCTCTCTAGCAGGGGCAAGCTAGTCGAGAAGTAATACCTCGACATTTTTATTGATTCTTCTCTCCAACACGAGTATAACGCTCCAAATTTAGGAATTTGGAGGCAGGTTTTGCAGTCTGTTCAAGCGGGCCTTCCATGCTCTGAATCATTAGCGGTCTTGGCGCAGCCGCTGGCGAATGGCTGTCCGCTAGATCCGCGTCTTGCAGCAAGTCTTTACCATGCGCTTAGTCAGCGGGTAGCAGTGCTTTCCATCGCGTCGTCCCCCGGCCGCGTCTGTCTAGCGGGCGAAAGCCTAGACTGGATTATTGGCGGCCCCTCAGTTGTCGGTGCCATTGAATTGCGTTTCGATGTCGGCATCGGATTTGCGGGGGAATTTGAGTTGGCCACCGGTGAACCGTTGAATATGCGCCAGTTCTGGCAAGGCTCAACTTCCGGCCCCTCCTCAACAGGCGATACTGCGCTCGGTTTTTTGGGTGGGCTTGGCCCATGTGTCGATACAGCGCTCCAGGCGGGTGCGCCAGGAGCAAAGCTGACCGATTCGGGGATGGGCCGCTGCGTATTTGCGCTATGCGAAGAAGCTCGGGCAGAGGCGATCGTTCCTGCTCTTAAGAATCTTCCAGTTCAAAGTTGCATATGCTCATTTACCGCGTTGGGCACAGCGCGACATCTAGTACCGCCGCTGGAATTTCAGTAGTAATGTCGAGAGGTATCAATATGAATCCCAATATCGCATATTCCCCTTTGTCCTCAGGACCCGTAGGGCCTGCACCTGCACCACTGGCGCAAGTTCTCAGTAGTCGCTCTTCCGTACGGCGAGCTCACTCCGAGATTCTGGCAGAGAAGATAATATATCTCTTAGAGGCAGGGGCCAACTTCCTAGGTCATATTCAGTACCCGGTACTGAAGGCTCAAGTCGCAACTCTCGTGCTTGATCAACTTGCAAATACAATTACCTCCGAACTAAAGGCGGCTCAGCTTGGTCAATTCTGGAATAAATTACTTTCTTCCAAGACACGCGGCGCTGTTGAGGCGATTCAGGCAGCCTTCAATCTCCACGGGGAAGTGCTACGTGGCCTTAGAGTAGAGGATCCTAATTTCTTATTTAAGTACCTCCTCTATTCAGAGCTGTTTCGAGGGCGCCTTCCCGTGCCATGCTGTGATTTAAAGGATACGCTGGCGGTCTTTACTGATGGTAAAAATAACGGAAGATCTGAAACGTTCCGCGGCGTTCGGGAGAGTATCGAGAGCCTTCTGCGCACCGGACCTTTTTTCATTATTACCGGTGACACGCACGATACCGTAGTCGAGAAATTCCTTCTTCCTAATAAATGGGTTCGACGGCAGGAGGAAAGTCTTTTCCCAGCCAGTGTTCATGCCCAGAATCTCTTCTGGCTGCCGCGCACAGGGATGGATGTGGTAAGGTACAACTCAGCACAAGGCGTCTTTGAACGCTCGCTGTTAGTCGGTGGGATTAAGGATGAGCATGTGGGGCCCCTCAGGGAATTACTGGGGCAGGTTTTTCGAGAACACGAAGTGGCTGACTTTTTTGGGGCTAGAAGTCGCAGCTACGAGCATCTCGATGGCTTTCCCCCTGGCTACATCGAGGTGCGCGGCGGAAATGAGCCTAACGACGCTTCGATCTCATTTTTCCCCCCTGGAAAACTCAAAGATACGGCACGAGGGCGCTTTCGCGCCGATGCGGAGAATCCTGTTTTCCTACATGGGCTAGTTGGCAGGATTAATGACTGCATGCATCGAATGGGCCTTGACTACATAGAGGCCAAGCGCGGCGGACTCTCGACTATCGATCTAGTAACCTCCGACAAAGGTCGCGCCTTAGAGTTTGCGCGGCAGCAGTTTCTCGGGCAGCAAGTTGTTCTAGTTTTCATCGGAGATCGGATCGCCAGCGGTGGAAACGATCTCGAGGCTGCTTCCGTTGCCGATACCTCAGTACAGGTGGGATATGAATGGGACAACGATCTTTTGCCTGAAGGGGCGCACATGCTCGTTCGTTCAAAGCGAGTTGCCGCTGAAGGCGGAACCGCAGAATTCTTGCGAACCATAAATCAGGTGCGCAGGATTGGTCTCACACATATATTGACTCCCAAATATTTCGAACATGACAGTGCGGCGAGTATGCCGGAACACGGGAAAACAAATCGCTGGCCGGGCGCCTCGCTCAACCTACCACGAGCAATTGAGCGCGACCTACAAGAAATATCAAAAATTAAAAAGGCTCTATTAACGCCCGCCCTCGATACGAGCGATCCTGCCACGGCGGCGTTGGCGCGAAATATGCGCGAAGCGGTAACACGCTGTGCTGAAGATCGGGAACTTGCCAGCAAACGAGCCGATGTACAATTAAACATTGCGCTATTACGTAGAGTTTGCGCGGGACAGATGCCTGTATTAGCTTGCGATCTCAAAGATACCCTAGGTGTTTTCGATAATCGATCATTCGATTGGTACAAAGGCGTCCAACCGGCATTTTTGAGCTCCATTAGTGCGGGTCCAGTGTGCCTAATGACAGGTGATGGGCTAAACAGCCTTACCAAGAATTTTTTACTCAAAACTGGAATGGCGCGAAGTTCTGGCCCGACGGAAGAAATGGTTTTAGCCGTACAGCCGAGTCTGATGAATTTATATATTGTTACGCGCACCGGGCTCGATCTCTCCCGCTTTACTGACATGAATCAGGCTCTTGAACGCACGGGCCTTGTTAGCGGAATCAAATCCGACCACGAGAGCCAGGTGCGCGCTGTTCTCGAAGATGCGACGAGGTGCTTTAATTGCGCACAGACTTTTAGTGCGTATCATAACATCGAGAATCGGGGGCCGGGCTTTGTCGACATACGGGGAAAAGAGTATGGGCGTGACGCTCTCTCCTTTGCTTATTACCCCGCCGGGGTTTTAGTGCGCGATGAGCGCGCAAGATTTCGCGCAGAATTTACCGACAGTACATACTTTCGCCAATTAACCGACTACATCCGCAATCAATTGAGGGCCGCTGGCCTTCAATATGTCCTTGTACAGCAAGGAGGAATTTCAACTCTCGACCTTACCACCGGCACTAAGGGCGTGGCATTGGCCAACTTTAAACGAACAATACTCCCCACAGGCTGTTTTGTAGTCTATATCGGAGATACAGTTACAACCAATGGAAATGATGGAAGTACAATTGGCACGGCAGAGATTACGGTGCAGGTAGGGCCTGAACGAGATAACGCTATCGCGCCGCCCCCTGGCCACATGCATATTCATGAGGGCGCAGCCAGCAGTGGAGCTACGGCTCGCACTATCAACTCCGTGCTGCAGGCTCGATGCCTTGCTATGCTCCGTATTTGGTCGCCAAAGTAAATATAGCACCTGCACAAAGTCGGCAGTCTGCCGAAGCGGCCGCGCGGTTTTGTCTGCGAGACCGGCGAAATCTTGACGTGAATCAAAGCCAGCGCCGCGCGCTTCTCCCGGCCTCCCGGCCGGTCCTACGAAAAACAAGTACGTGCGGCACTAGCGGGCAAGAAGCGCTTCGTCAATGCGTCCTTCGCGGATAAAGTAGGCAAAGATCTGAGCATTGCGCAGTGCCTTGCTGCGCATCAAGGCTTGCTCCTGTAGCGTTTGGTGTTCTTGCTGTAGTGGAAGGCAAGCTACGTGATAGAAGAAGCCCCCCTTCGATGGAGCGCGAGAAACGCTAAATATGAAGTTGGTGGTCTTGATGGATCGAGTAATCACACCCTGGCGATCGGCAGATAGTAGAGGTGCCCCAGCGCGTAGATAGTGATTTAGAAATATGTCGGCCCCCTGCTCGGCGTTTCGCGCGTCCGCAAGACCGACAAGAAATTCAAGTGGGGTTCCGATCACATCCTCGGCGTTCTGGCTAATCTGGTCGTCGATATTGGTGATAGTGCCACGCTCAGATCCGGGCTTAGTAGAGCATCCGCAGGCGATTCCGCTGAGGATGAGTATCGTCAGTAATGGCGCGGTGAGGCTGCTATGTATCATGCCTAAGTTATAGGGCAAGCAGCGGAGCGTGTCACCGACAAATTCGAACTGTTGCGGCATCAGGAGTCCGCCCCTTCCGCTAACGCTCTTACTGTTACCCACAACTTGCAAAGGCTACGGGGGGCAAGACGACTAAGACCGTCGGTTGCGGCCGTAGCTGAAGCTGATGCTGTCAGCTGTCAGCTGATAGCTGATAGCTGATAGCTGATAGCGGATTACAGAAGACAGATGGCACGAGCATATCTTCCGTGCGAATACGTGGTCAGTTCTCCGTATCTGCTCAATAACCCCGGGTACTACAGTCTTGGTTCTGGCTTTGGTCCTGGTCTAGCTTCCTGGTCTTTTCCATGGTCTTGGTCGAATAAGCCAAAAAAATGACCGAGATAAGGACCACAACCAGGGATTACGACCAGGACCAAAACCAAGACCAGCGTAAAGAGCTGCCCACACTTAATGAGCAATTACAGATCTCCCACCTAACGCCGATCAAATGCCAGAGCATCGCGCCAGCGAGGCTCTAACTGAATGAGTTTCCGCATCCACACGTACGTTTGGCGTTGGGATTGTTGAACTTAAAACCCGTGCCATTGAGCCCTGAGACGTAGTCAACAACTGTTCCCTTTAGATACCCGGCACTAATAGGATCAACGTAGATCTTTACGCCGTTATAATCGATCTCGATGTCTCCCATCCGAGCCTCTTTATCGAAATCAAGATTGTACTGATAGCCAGAGCAACCTCCACCAACAACAGAGACACGCAGTCCATCACCAGGCTGCCCCTCTTGGGCGAGGGCATTTTTTACAGCCTCAACAGCACTATCGGTGAAAAAAACTGGTTTTTCGTCGCTTGCCTCAAATATAGGCGCCTGTGCTTCCCCGGAAGCCTGATTTTCCATACGAGATCCTCAATCGGTTGCGTACTCTAATAAAATGCTCAGATATATCTAGTCTAAGCATCAATACAGATTATGTCAACCTAGTAATGTTATTTTTATACCGCAATTATGTTTTTCGACTACTCCGCCGATATCTCTGTTAGTGGATGGCTCGGCAATTTGCCAAGACATTACGGTTTTTTATCGACGGAAGTGGCGATCGATTATGCCCATAAGTGGCAAACAGATTTGTTGGGCAATCCTGGCGCTGATGCTCCAGGTTGTCGCCATTTCAGCAGATGCCCAAAACACATTTTCGGCAGCCTACAAAGCAAACAGCTCGGCGATTGATGTCATACCGGCGCGATTCGGCTTACGGCCCCATCTTGAAAACCTCGTCATCTCCCCCACTCGTCTCGCCGGAGGAAGCGCGCTGACCATAATATCGCCCGAGCGCTGGGAGTCACTGGGGCAGCGAGTCGCGCACATCGTTGAGGAGCTGCACGGCGAGTACAGCGCAGTATTTGGGAAGATCCCACCATTCGTAGCCACAGTGAGGCTCATGGACCGCGAGGCTTTCCTCATCAAGACCGGTGCTCCAGCATGGACTAACGCCATCTACTATCGCGGGGAGATTATGATCCCTCTCTCCGATTCAGAAAAACTAGATACTCTGGAGTTGGTCCGCGCCGTGCGGCATGAATATCTTCATGCGGTTGTGCACTCCCTTTCGAGTGGAAGATGCGCAGGCTGGCTCGATGAGGGCCTCGCCCAATGGGTTGAAGGTGATGAGAATCCTGCACTAACAATGGCCTTGTCGCGCTGGATCTCCTCGCACCCTCCGGTTGCTCTTTCGGCTCTGCAGGGAGGCTTTACGAAGCTCGAGTCCCAGATGGTGCCGGCGGCGTATGCGCAGTCACTTTTCTCAGCAAATCAGATCGTTCAAACCTACGGATTCAAGCCCATTCGGCTCTATTTTGATGCGCTCAAAGCTGATAAGCCTGCGAAGGAGGCCTTTAGATCAAGTTTTGGCGTAAGTGAAGAGGCTTTTGAGACTAGTCTAGTCGTTTCGCTGGCCGAGTGGCAGAGGCGTAGGATGGAAAACGTCGTTGCTCTGAATGGTGAGCTCCACTAAGGTTTCTCTCTCCCAGCATATCCCGTCATCTCCAAATACCCGATGACATTGCTTCCCGCTTCGCTTGCTACGGCCCCCTCCCAGTAGGTGGGAGCGACTGCATCGGGAGGGGCAACTATCTCCTGCTCATTCAGCCGTGCACGGATCTGAGTTGAAAAATTAAGACTCGGGATCTCAATCTTCCATGCGATCGGATAGCGCGCCCTGGTTTTTAAGCTCGTCCAGAAGTCGACCTCTGTCATGCTGAAATCCACAGCGCTCAATATCTTGGTTGCTTGCGGGGTGCGCACTGTCCCCGAAAGAAAAGGTGCGCTACTCCCCTTCCCGCGGACACGGAAAAGCATAATCTGTTCGTTCTTTTCGCCGATTAGTCCCACCCAATCCCAACCCTGCTGCTCTGGACTAAGAGCATCGGTCATAAATTCATGGTCCATCCAGGCTAGCCCATGAACATCTTCGCTCCCCTTAGAGGAGCTAATCCTGCCCGTAAGCGGAATCGCGGGCATCGAATAGTAAAGTGATGCATGTTCAGGCGAAGGACCCTTGCGGCTAAATCCACCCTCCCCGTTTAGGAGTGGTGCAATTGAGCGCGCATCGAGGCCTAGGTGAAGCTGAGTCACGTTTGACTCCTCCTGCACCGAGAAGTCTAATTCGTGCATCCCAGCGGACTCCCTGGCGCTCCAGAGGTGGTTCCACAGATCGAGCCCCGCAGGCGCAGCCCCGGCGATGGAGATACCACCTCGCGCCCTGCGCTCGGCGTGAACAAATTTCTGAGTGCCATAGATAGTGGTAAGTGCCGCATGCGCAAGGAAGCTATTATCCCATAACGGGTCCTTGTGCTGCGTCACCTCCCCGCGACGAAAAAAGGTTAGCTGAAAACCGTAGCGCGCCGGCGCACGAAAAGGCTCCTCTCCCATGCCCCACAGCTGCCCGGTGTAATACCACCACTCAGTTTCATAATTCGAGTGGCTTCCATGATCCCGTGGAAACTGCCAAGCATAGCCAGGCTTGGCGTGGTCGAAACGGGATTGGGCAAAAAGCTCTGCCGTGAAGAAAAGTCCGATAAGAAAAAGATAGATCAGCTCTCGCATAGTTCCGGTCCCGGGATAAGCATACACCTCCGCAAGTCGGGGGGCTATGGGACGGGACCTAAGAATAAAGAAACACCAAGTATTGCCAGAGTGGAGAAAACACGGCGAGTGAAGGTAGAGCAGTATGCGATTTGGTACCCGGAGAAAGTCGGCAGCGTTTCTACTGTCTATTGCTTTGAGCGCAAGCTTCTTCTTATCGAAACATTCTTACCTCTCCACCAAATTCAACTTGTAACGCTTCGTAAGCACTAACGTCTGCTAGCGCCAACAATACTCTATATAGTGCCTCCGGATTAGGACACCCATCGAGATCATCTAGTAGCACTGATTTTAGGTTGAATTTTTGTGCGGCAAAAGCGAGAAATGCAACATTAATATCCGGAGCGCAGGCCTGAATTGTGCCGCGCTCCACATCCGTCAGATCAGCAAAACGTTCTAATTTTTCCAGTATTAGGCGGTCGAAACGAGCGAAAAGTTTTATTTCTTCATTTAAGCCTTTTCCAAGGGCATCTCTCCAATTCGAGTCTGTTAGCACCTCGGCATAAACTAGGGTATATATGGGATGAGATAGCGCGTGAGGAATGATTTGAAAATCATACTGGGTGAGATAATTGGCAACTATTTCATGCTCATCAGGGAAGTTTTTTTGAATAGCCCCAGTGACAAGTTCAGCTCTTTCATCCTGACGGCGAACACTTTGCCTGATAGATTCGGCAAATATCTTATTGCGATCGTCAATAGTAATAAGATTTTCCCGTCCTAATTGGGAGAGAATGAGGTAAGGATTTATAAGATCACACAGATTGGCTCGGCCCTTGCTTCCTTCGATGAGACCTGTTGTCGAACTAATTAAAAATCCTTCAGATTGACGATGATCTTCAGCTTTGGTGACCTGCATTGTCAGGAGAAATAGACCCTCGATTCCTACTCCCACGCCCGCTGACGGTTTCTCTTTTGGTAAGTCAAGACAATTAAGTGAAAGCGACACGAGGGAATCCCCGACGCGGAAGTGTGCCACCCTTCCACCCTCGACGCCACCCGTCGTAAAGAGGCTATCCAAAAATCTGATCTTTGGCATAACCTGCTCCGGCTTGAGTGGCTTAGCGAACAGATCCATAAAGCGCTCCTATCTAGTTAAATGATTGAGTGTACAGGGCTGTTATGGTGATTTTGTGCTTATATGTAGCATAGGGTAACGAAAATAATTTAAGGGACCTCAGGAAAACTCGCGGTACGGACCGCTAGCGCCGGTCGTGCTCGAATATTTCAGAGATTCCTCAATCCGAACAAACTGAAGGATTCCAGTTAATTACCCTCTATCCTTGTAGCTGCTCATTAAGTGTGGGCTGAACGCAATGATTGTTTCACACGAAGATCCACTGAGATCTCAAGGAGTTACACGAAGAGGTCCTCTCCGTGTAACTCCGTGCGATCTCAGTGGTACTCCGTGAGAAACAATTAGCGAGTCTTACCCACACTTATTGAGCAATTACCAATCCTTCGTTCGCGGTAAAATAAAATTCGGTATGTTGTCGAGTTGTTAGACCTAGCCTTGTGACGCCATTTAATTTTAGGTCCCGTCCAAAGCGCCACTGTAGATTCGCAAGCCGCAGACCAAAGGACGGGACCTGCTACTCATCACTAACCCTAGCCCCCCGCGCAATCTCGGTAATTCGCGAATACGGTAGAATCGAGAGAATGACGTTCCATGTTGCAAAGATAGCAAGTGGCAAGAGCAGATCTTCTAGGTGGAGTGAGGCACTGAGCGTCCAGCCGAAAGCGAGCGGGTTTACTAATTCTACGAGGATCCATGCCAAGACGAGACCTCCGCCAATTCCCAAGATCGCGGCAGGTAGGCCAATAAAGCAGGCTTCGAGCAGCACCGAACGGCGTAGTTCCGCAGCGGATGCTCCTAGTATCTGCAGCGTACGCAGCTCACGCCGCCTCTCCCAGACGAGTTGTAGCATCGAGACAACAAAGCCCAGTCCACAGATAAGAACGATGACGAGTCGCATCGCTTTGGTGATCAGAAAGGTATTATCAAATACGTTAAGAATCTCCCGGCGTAGCTCTGCGTTCAGTAGAAATTGCACCGAGATTGGGTTATATCGCGCACTATATGAGGTAGCGAAGACTGCGCTGTCCGCGCCTTGCTTAAGGTATAAGCCTAGGTTTTGGACAATGGCCGAGGGTGATTCTGTTGCAAAAAAAGTGCTCGCAAAATGTTCAAAACCAAATAAGACATAACCCTGCTCGTCACTGAAGTCTTTATAGATCCCGCATACGCGGTAGGATCTGTTGCTGATCATCAATACCGCACCTACTCGAGTGCGCAATTTGTGTGCCGCGCTTTCGCTGAGCAGCACGGCCTCCCCAGAGCGAAGCGCGCTGGTATCGAGGCGCCCATCGAGGATCTTAAAAACGCGCGCCTGCTCGAAGGCGAGAAAGTCTGTACCGGCAAGGGTGACTGCTGTCCCCTGCAGCTCCGAGGCGAAGCTCGAAAAGCGCGAATACTGCGCCACGGCGGTAGCCCCGAGGATCTCGCGCACGGCGTTCTCAGGAATAAATGTTGGTCGTCCCTTCTCATCTGCGCCAAGTGCTTTGACGAAGACGTCTGCTCGAACCGTATACGTTATCCAATCAGTAAGCGTATCGCGGAAACTAGAGATCATCACGCCGAGCCCGATGAGAAGCGTGATCCCGATCGCCGAGGCTGCAAGTGAAATGGCTGTCGAGGAGCCACCACTACGAATATTGGAGAGGGCTATGCTACCGGGCAGTCCCAGATATGCCGCAAAAACGCCTAGCCTCTGGGCGCAGAGGGTCAAGATCTGCGCTGAGGCGAGAAGGATGGCAAAGATCAAAAAAAGTGCGCTGGCGTGGGCTAAGAGAACGATATTATAATGAAGTGCCCCCAAGATACAAAGAGCCATAAGAGCGACCGCGGCAAGCCCAAGATATGTTATGTGGCGGATCGGTAGAGGCTTAGGCGGCTGCTCGGTCTTGGTGGCGAGCGCAAGGCTTACTCGGCTGCCGAGCCATGCTGGATAGAGGGCTCCAAGAACAGCGACGCCCACACCAACAAGTAGCCCGCCGATAATGAGCATCGGCGAGAGTAGTGACCTGCCCATATCAAGTTCAACGCCATAAAGCGAGCTCGCCGTGCGCTGGAAAAGAGCCGCGACGAATTGGCTCAAGGGATACCCGAGTGAAAGCCCAAGCATGGCACCGAGGAAGCCGAGTATTCCCGCCTCACTAAGGAGTAAGCCAAGGCAGAGCCCTCTTGATGCTCCTAAGGTAAGGAGGATGGCGACCTCTCGCCTAAGTGAGATCACTGAAAGCTGCGCTGCGTTGAGTATGGCGAACATCGCGGCAAGCAGCGTCATAAGAACCATCACCTGGATATTGAAACGAAAAGCAGAAAGAAGTGCCTTGCCACGCTGAGCGCGAGAGGTCTCGGATTCAATATAAAAATCTTCGGAGAGGGCTGATTGAACGACCGAGATCGGAGGGGCGGCGTTATTGCTGAGGGAGGTAAGTGTCAGTGATGAGAGCTTCCCAGGCATCTCAACGAGGTCTTGAAGATGGGCGAGATCGCTGACGATCGTGCGTGGTGGAAGTATCAACCCTGAGTCTTGGGGAACGGCCTCGATGGCGAGGTCAAAGTGCTTCCCGACGGAGGAGAGGTGAACCGTCGATGCTCCGAGTAGCTGTCGCAGATCGGCAGATGCATAACCGATCGATCTCGTGATCCCTGCGCGTGGCACCGGAGTCTCGCTTGGGTCGATGCCGAGTAGAGTGATGGTGACGTTTTTCGGTGATTCGATCTGAGCGGGGAGGCTAAGGTTGGCGATGATAACTGCGGATTCGCTAAGAGATCGCACGAGTGTCGCGGTTTCGGTGGCGCTAAAGTAATGCCTTCTGCTTCGTAGCTCTATGCTAGAAGAACCAGCCAGGGGGACGATGGTGCGCTCGAAAGAGGAGATCCCGGCTTGCGATGTTTGCAACACGGCAACAAAGACCGCCACCGCCAAGGCCACCGCTGTCACGAGCAGTAGTGCGCCGAAGGCATTGTGGCGCAGCCGCCGGACTATAAAAATTGTTAAGAGCCAGCGAATCATGGCGTAAGCTTTATGGTCATAGACAGACACCGTCGCGTAGTTGAACCACACGAGAGCATGCGCCAAGGGCTTCGCTATTGTGGCTAGCCATGAGGATGAGCACGCCTTGCCTCGCTTGGGTCTTAAGAATGTCGAGCACGAGGCCGCCGGCGAGCGAGTCGAGATTGCCTGTCGGCTCATCCGCCAATATGACCTTGGGCTGGTGGATGATGGCGCGGCAGACGGCCACGCGCTGCATCTCGCCGCCGGAGAGCTGGTGCGGCAGGTGCTCGGTTCTCGCGCCAAGTCCGACCTCTGCCAATAAAGACCTTGCCTTGGTGAGCGCCGCGGATGGTGTTTCTTGGTTGAGAATTAGGGAGATGGCTACGTTCTCTGCGGCGCTTAGTCCCGAGAGAAGATTGAAAGCCTGAAAGATATACCCTACCGAGCTGCGTCGAAGTAGACGTAGCGCTTCGCTGTTCGAGAAATTGACGACAACGTCGTCAAGAGTCATCTCGCCGTGGTCGGGTGACTCGGTTAGTCCTATAATATTGAGCAGCGTGCTCTTTCCGGAGCCCGAGGGGCCGGAGATGCCCACAAAATCCCCAGTGTTGAATGCGAGCGTTATTCCTCGAAGAGCGGGGATGTCGAATGCTCCTCGGTGGTAGCTCTTCGAGATGTCACGAAGTTTGAGAAGTGCTCGTGGGGCTGTCGGTTCCATCGGTAATTCTCACTATTGAACTTCCGCTGTAATCTCTTGGTCGGGCTTGAGCCTCGCTCCTCGCCTCAGGTCAAAATCTGACCAGTTACTCTCTGGTAAAAAAAAACGCGGTCTAGTGACCGCGTTTTTCGTCTGTTAAGCAACGGAGTGGCTTATTTTGCAAATCGGGCGTCTGCCGAAATGCTGACCTCTTTTTCGACCGTCGTGTTGATCGCCACCGACTGAGCTCCCAATGCATTTGAAAGCAAGTGCGCCGCCTCTTCAAGTAGCGGAATTGCTGCTTCAACCTTGGCCCGATACTGTGGCACGATAATCTCTATGGCACCGACGATCTCATTGTTAAGTCCGCGTACGACGCGTGCGATAGAGACGACATCTGCCTCGGTCGCGCCTCGGTCGATGATCTGCCCGGAGCTTCTTAGCTCGTTGAGCTGGTTCTTGATGGCCGCATCGTGCGGCGTGTTGGTCGCCAGTATCTCAGCCAGAACTGCATCTGCTAGCTGAGCAGTCAAAAGCCGTCCGACTGCGCTCTGCTTGGCTGGGAAGGATACGGCTACTCGTGCCGATACTTTGACCGGCTTCTTCGACTCAATGCTTACTGGATACTGAATATGGCCATTTTGGAGAACCGCCAAGCTCGCTGTTTCTCCCGCCGTTTCAGCGAGGTGTTTTAATATTGGATAGGCACGAGCGACAAGCTTACTTTGTGTTAGGTAAGCCTGTCCAAGCTGGAGTGCTTTGACGCCCAAGGAGTAGTCCTCGGTCTCTGGATTTTGACGAGCATATCCTCGTAATTCTAAGGTAGCTAGGAGGCGAAAGACATTATTCTTGTGCAGTTTTAGTATCTTGGAAAGCTGAGTAACGCCGATCTCAATAGGGGCTTTAGCCAGCTCTTCTAAAACATCGAGGGCGTGTGAAACAGATTGTATTAAATAATTCGCCTTTTCCCTCTTCATATCAGATGCCTCGAAAAAAAATAAAAAAATCAAACCGATATGCTCTAACTATCAGATAATCCACCATTCCCTCAAGATAGGATCTTGTGCTCGGTGCAAGGTGTGACCGGTAGAAGCTACCGGCGTGAAACTACGTTCTGAGTTAGATTTATAACAGGTACCTACTGCCAACGCAATTCCCTTTATACGTGCCGCCAGCATGAGTAACTCAGCGATTGTAAAGATCTTTTACACTGTAAAGCGCGGCAGGTTTGGGGTGCAGCCGAAGCATGAGGCGAAGCGCTCCACGCGCGAACACACTGCGATCCCTTGCGCGCTGCGTAACCTCGATTCGCTCCCCTTCCCCAAGAAAGAAAACCGTATGCTCCCCGGGAACATCACCTCCTCGTAAGGCAGCCACGCCGATCTCGAGGTCCTCGCGCAGCGCAAGCTTGCCGTCACGGGATGTTCTCGTTTTCAGAGCACCATCTTGCGAGAGCGTTTGAGCCAGAGTCAGTGCAGTTCCAGAGGGGGCGTCTTTTTTAAGTCGATGATGAAGTTCAAATATCTCTATATCAAAATCTGTGCCACAGAGCTTCTGGGCGAGTAAACAGATCTCTTGCATAACAAACACTGCCGTTGAGGTGTTCGATGCCAGCAAGACGGCTGCCTGCTCGGCGAGACGAACGATCTCTGCCCTCTCGTCCTGACTGTGTCCGGTGGTTGCGATAAGGGCTGGTGCCTTAATCGCTGCCGCGATGCGCAGAATCTGTAGCGAGACCTGGGGCGTGGAGAAGTCAATTACAGCATCGGCCCCCTGCATCGCCTCAGCGACCGAGTCCGTGTAGCGAACTTCGCGCCCGCTGTTTTGCTGTGCTGTTTTGCAGACCTTTTGGTAGTGCTCGGAACCTGGAGCGACAAGAGCTCCGCAGAGTTGAAACTGCGGATATTCATGAAGCAGAGCGACCACAAGGCTGCCGCTGCGGCCCGAGGCACCTGACACGCAAAGTTTAATCAGTTCGGTCATAAACAGTACTCACGATCGTTGATCGGGTTAGTTGCGGGCGCTCGCTATGCAGTTCTTTAGCTTTTCAACCGTGCTTGCCTCCGCGGCAATAAGCGGAAGCCTCAGCGTTGAATGCTTGATGATGCCTTTAATAGCTAAGGCAGTCTTTACGGGGATCGGGTTGGACTCGATAAACATCGCTCGACAGAGTGGCAATGCGGCAAGCTGCGCGCGTCGTGCATCGTCCCAGCGTCCAGCGAGTGCATTGTGGGTTATGGCATTGACACGAGCGGGCTCGACGTTTGACAGAACCGAGATCACACCTACACCACCGGCATCCATGACACTAAGGGTGAGCGCGTCGTCTCCAGAGAAGATCTGGGCCCGCGTACCGACTAGGGCAAAAAGATCGAGGATCTGATCCATCGATCCACAGGCCTCTTTGATCGCCACAATGGTTCCATCATCGGCGAGATTGGCCATGGTTTTTGGTAGAATGTTGACTCCGGTTCTACCGGGAACGTTGTAGGCGATTATCGGCTTAGAGATGTGTCTCTTTACTTCGCGAATGTGCGCCGCAATTCCATCCTGTGGGGGCTTGTTGTAGGGGGGAGCCACCACCATAACGATATCAACGCCCGCCCGTTCAATTACTTGCGCCATGTTGACCGCTCGAGCTGTGGAGCTGCTGGCAACTCCGCCGACAACGGGGATTCGCCCGCGCACGCGACTACAGGTGAAGTGGACGACCTTCTCATACTCCTCATCGCTGAGTGTTGCTGCCTCACCGGTCGTGCCGCAGACGACAATACCATCGACCTTCTCCGCTATTTGAAATTCGATCAGTGCGGCCAAACTCTCGTAGTCGACCATGGTGCCGTCAGCGCTAAATGGGGTAACCATCGCGGTAAATGTGCCGTGTAGCTTCGTCGTCATAAAAATACCTCGTATCTGCTCAATAACCCCGGGTTGCTTAATAATTCGTGAGCGTGGTCGCGGTCGAAGAGTGTGCTGAATCAGCTAGTAACCTCGACCAGGAGCACGCGCACGATATTCTTTACTCACAATTATTGAGCAATTACAATACCTCCAAGGAATTCTTAGTGATTGCTCAAAAAGTCCGGGTGATTTAAGAATTCATGCTCCTGGTCGTGGTCGCGGTCGAAGAGTGTGCTGAATCGGCTAGTTACCTCGACCAAGACCACGACCGTTCGACAAGCTCACGACAGGCCAGGAGCACGCGCACGATATTCTTTACCCGGACTTAATGAGTAGTTACAATTCTTAGCTTATGCGAGAGAGAAAATCAGGGCTGAACTCGCCGGTACAGATCTCCCGAGCCGGACCGGTTAGAAAGACCTTGTTGGCATCAGGCTGATACTCGACATCTAGCACGCCGCCGGGGAGCTCGACCAGTGCATGCGGAGCGAGGCGTCCGCTGCGGTAGCCTGCCATGAGAACAGCGCATGCGCCTGTGCCGCAGGCCAAGGTAATTCCAGCGCCCCGCTCCCAGACCCTAGCTTGGCAGCGCTCAGGTGACAGGCAGCGCACGAACTCAATATTAGCCCTCTCGGGGAAGATGGCGTGGTGTTCGAGGACGGGGCCAACGACCTCCAGTTGAATTTTATCGAGATCGTCGACGAAGATGACGCAGTGTGGGTTGCCCATCGACAGGCAGGTCCCCGTCCATGGATGTTGGGGGATTGGCTGTTCGATGAACTCCTGAGCACTGAGGACGGGGACGGCGGCGGCAGCGAATGAGGGGGTCCCCATGTCTACCCTGACAGAACGCCCCTCCTCTATCGGATAGCAGATGATACGGCGTCCCTGGACGAGAAATTCAACTTTAGACACATGGCGGGCGACGATGCCCTCAAGGAACAAAAAACGAGTCACACAGCGAATGCCGTTACCACACATGCCCATCCGGCTGCCATCAGGGTTGAACATCAGTACTTCGAAATCGGCGTCGGTCGAGCTGACGACTATCATTAGGCCATCAGAGCCGACGCCGAAGTGGCGGTCCTGAATGCGTGCGGCAATGTGGCTAAGATCGCTTACCGTGGAGACGAAGTTACGCTGCAGATCCTGCATGACGATAAAGTTATTGCCGCATCCCTCAAGTTGGGTAAACCCTAGCGTTTTCATTCGGCATCATCAAACTGATCTGTTGACGCTGTCTTGCTGCTATCGGCGGCGATGATGATCTTGGAGGCGAGCCCCTTAAAAACGATCGTTATCGGCTGGCCCGGATCGCCCTCGACGCCACCTTGGTTAATAGGGACGAGCTTATAGAGATAGGTTTCACCCTCTTTTACAGTACCATCGCTATACTCAAACTTCATTGTTGCTGCGGGGGGCTGTATCTTTCTCCCCGGTTTTCCCTGTACCCGCGCCTCGGCACGAAGTTGGTCGCGGACCTGCACGTGGGTATCAGACACCGTCGTGATCAGCTCAAATTCCACATCATTGTCGCTAATATCAGATTGCTCTTTTATCGTTTTACGATAAAGACGGTAACCCTCCATCGACTTAAGCTCACGCCCGTCATCGGCCAGCCGTGGAGATCTCCAGGCGAAGGTAATTTTGGCCTCCTGCGCAGTCACCTCGAGGTCGGCGACGGCCCGAGGCGCAAAGTGCTCCGGCGGCATGGGGCGACCGTACTTGCCGCATCCCAACAGCATAGCCAGCACGAGGGTAAATATTACTAAGCGCAGCGAAGATGTCATGGCGCCTCGTTAATCTTCCATAAAGCCACGAAGCTTTTTGCTGCGGCTGGGGTGGCGCAGTTTGCGTAGCGCCTTGGCCTCGATCTGACGGATACGCTCTCTGGTTACGTCGAAGTTCTGTCCGACCTCTTCGAGCGTGTGATCGCTCTTTTCTCCAATACCAAAGCGCATACGCAGCACTTTCTCCTCTCGTGGGGTGAGCGTCGCCAGTACTTTTCGAGTCTGCTCTTGTAAGTTTGAATTGATTACCGCGGTGGCGGGCGAAACGACGCGCTTGTCCTCGATGAAGTCTCCCAGATGAGAGTCCTCTTCCTCGCCAATTGGGGTTTCGAGAGAGATCGGCTCTTTGGCGATCTTAAGCACCTTGCGTACCTTATCGATCGGAATCTGCATCTTGTCGGCGATCTCTTCCGGAGTCGGCTCACGGCCAAGCTCCTGCACGAGATAGCGCGAGGTGCGCACGAGTTTATTGATCGTCTCGATCATGTGAACGGGGATGCGGATAATGCGCGCCTGATCAGCTATGGCGCGTGTGATGGCCTGACGAATCCACCACGTAGCATAGGTTGAAAACTTGTACCCACGTTGGTACTCGAACTTATCAACGGCCTTCATCAGGCCGATATTGCCCTCTTGGATCAGGTCGAGAAATTGCAATCCGCGGTTGGTGTACTTCTTGGCAATGGAGACAACCAGGCGCAGGTTGGCCTCGATCAGCTCCTGCTTGGCGTTGTAGGCTCGCACCTCTCCGTCGAGGAGCACGCGTACGGACTCGCGAAATTCGACCGGGTCCATCATTATGCGCTCGTTGAACGAGTCGAGCTTGGCCTTTATCCCTTGCACCTTCGTGCCGAGCTCTCGCGCTTCCGAGGCCTTGATTCTTAGTCTGCGGCAGACGCGCTTGAAGACGAGCTGATCATCGGAGAGAAGCTCTGGAATTGCTTCGAAGAGCTCCTCTGATTTGCGATCGAGGCGCTTCTCGAAGTCTATGACCTCCTGCTGTACAGCCCCCATAACGTGGGCAACATCCTTAATATTGATTGCCATCGCCAGGAACTGTTTGGCGTTCAGGTTAAGCTCGGCGACGCGAACGGCGTTGCGTTCGAGGAGCTTACGATACTTGCGCTCGGCAGCAGCGATGACTTTTCCTTGACCAGCCTTGCTGCTTGAGCGTGCTGCGAGAAGTTCATCAATCGCCGCCCGAGTATCTTTAAGCGCACGCTTGTACGGTGGTGCTTTCTTGAGGAACTTTTTCTTGGCCTCTTCGTCTTCCTCATCGATCTTTTGCTGCTTCGAGGACTCTTCATCCTCGGCCGGAGGTCCCTCGTCGTCGTCAGATGCCGGTTTGCGCACGACCTCTTCTTCTTCCTCTTCCTCCTCTTCCGCTGGAACGACCTCTTCCTCGAGGAAAAGATCACGCAGGCGAACTTCGGAATCTCGAACCTTGTCAAAAAGATCCGATACATAGAGCAAGGTGAGCGGCTGCTTAAGGGTTTGATCCGTGGCTGATTTCTGACCAGCCTCAATCTTTTTGGCGATCACGACCTCGCCTTCACGCGTAAGCAGGCTGACGTTACCCATCTCGCGAAGATACATCCTTACAGGGTCTGTGCTCTTCCCGAGAGCACTCTCGTCGTCTTCAACGACCTCCGTGGCTCCAAAAGCGACCTCTCCTTCCTCTTCAACGAATTCATCTGGATTTTTTTCGACGACATCGATGTCATGCTCGTCAAACATGTCGATCACGTCCTCGAGCTGCTCCTCAGAAACGAGATCTGAAGAGAGCGCTTCGTTGAGGTCGTCAATCGTGAGGAACCCTTTCTCCTTGCCGAGATCGAGAAGGCGGTTAACCTCATTTTCGCCCTCGACTTTCTCGGGCTTGGCACCGTCCGCAGCTGTTGTTGGGGTGTCGGTTGCCTTAGGCTCGATGGGGTTCCCCTGCTCGTCCATTGTTGGCGCAACAGGCTCAGATCCCGGCGCTTTCGCGATTCGTAAATGGATTTTGCGATCCTTGTCAAAGCGCAGCGCGGCGATTCGCTTAGCCATGGCATGCGCCTGTGTCTCGGGAACGGCGGCGTCCTTGGGGAGATCTTTCGTGCGCAGTTTGTGTTCAGGTTCTGGGTGAGCCAGCGGCTTACGCGCAAGGTGCAACCCCTTCTTGAGCTTCAATGTGGCGATCTTCTCGAGCTTGCTTCGATGCTGATCGGTGGCGTGCTCGGCGCCCTTTTTGACCTTCCCAAGCTTCCTTATCTTAGGCTTATTAATGCGGCGAGAAATCTTGCGTAACTTTTTGACCACCACGCGGAACCCATCCAGTATATAGATACAAACCAACTTGCGCATCGCGGAACGGATCGCTCCGCGCTACGTACGCACACACAGAGTCTCCCTTCCCCAGCCAGGGGATAGACTAAACCTCAGCCATAAAGAGCTGCGGCTTAACTAAAGGGAACAATCAATGACAGCAAATAGTGCGTTAGTCTAACCACTTACCTAAAAGAAAGCCATAGGCCAACTGAAAAATCAAATTTACCCATGTGTGCCTCCGAGCTCAGCGATCTGACGCGAGAGCCTAAACTTTCGCTGTACCAGAATCATCTTTTCGGCGTCCTCGGATGTCAACGCAATCTCCCGATCGATCTCGCTAACTAGTCGTAACAGCTTTGTTTTTTTAATACTGCGGCGACATTCCTCGAATGCCTGAGCGGGGTCAACGCTCTTGTCTTTAATCATTGTGTAGGCGCTGCGCCAATACTCCGCCCAGGAATTCCCAAAGAGTTTAAGGAGCTGTTTTAGGCGCTCCTTCTTCTGAGTCTCGTCTAGGGCGGGGTCATTGACGATGACGTGGAGGTTTTCGACAAAGGCCAGCGTTCTGGGATGAATCGCCGTACACAGGTCACCGTCTTTTAGGATTTTAGCGGGGAGTGAATCTTTAAGCGCCATGCTACAGAGGAGCAGTTCGCGGTCTACTCGCGGCAGCTCCTCTATCGGCACTGCAATCGCCGCGCGATCGTCTTCACTTACCTCTTCGCTAACGATCTCGGCTCCAGGCGCGGCTGCGCGCGGCCCTTTGGCCGTGCGTACCATCTCACTCAGGTCGTGCGGATCGATGCGCAAGACCAGCGCTGCCCGTTCGACGTACTCGGCGCGCTCAACGTTGTTACGGACAAGGTGAATCGCCTCCGCCAGTTCGTCGGCAAGCTTTCCCTTGAGGGCAGACCCAAGGTCGCGCACCTCTTTGACTCCGAATTTGCCGAGTAAGTATTCGATGTGACAATCGAGGAGTGATTTTCGTGGCAAACCATCGAGGTATTCAGTGCTGCGTTCTGCGTACTTAAGGGCGATGGTATCGGGATCGTCCTCCTGCGGTAAAAATAGCGCGGCAACGTCGATCCCGGAATTAAGAAACGTGGTAAAGGATTTTCCAGCGGCGTTACGGCCGGCGGCGTCACCGTCGAAGAGCACGGTTACCTTTTTGGCAAGCTGCGTGAGTTTCCGAACGTGGAGATCGGTAAGTGCGGTGCCGCAGGTGGCGAGTACGTTACGCACGCCAGCCTGATTTAGGCTGACCACATCCATATAGCCTTCGACGATATAGGCCGTGTCGGTTTCGCGCAACGCGGGCAGCGCTTGTGGAATGCCGTAAAGTATTTTGCTCTTCTGATACACCGGCGTTTCCGGAGAGTTCAAGTATTTGGGGAAGCGCGCCAGGGTCTCTTCGTCAAAAAGCTGAGGGATGATTCGTCCACCAAAGCCGGCGATCTTTTTCTGATCGAGCCAGACGGGAAAGATGAGCCTTCCGCGAAAGACGTCGTAGGCATCGCCCTGCTCGTTTCGGCGCGCCAGTGCGGCAAGAAAGATGGTCTCCTCGGGAACGTGTTGCGACTTGAGAAACTCAAACAAAGCCGCTCTGGAATTGGCGGCGTAGCCGATGCCGAAGGTTTTGAGCGTCGGATCGGTAATCTGACGTTTTTGCACGTAGCCGCTGACTTGAGGTGGTGCTTCGCGAAGTGCGCGTACGAAGTATTGCAGAGCGAGCATATTGACGGCATAGATCGGATCTTTTGATGAGGGTGCCGGTCCCTGTGGTTTTGTGCCCTCGTACTTAAGGCGCACACCGTAGCGGCTGGCCAGCTCCTCGGCAGCCTCCGGAAAAGAAAGCCCCTTGATCTCCATCAAGAACTTAAAGACGTTGCCTGACTCCCCACAGCCGAAACAGTGAAAGAAGCCGTCGTTCTCGCGCACGTTAAACGAGGGGCTCTTTTCGGAGTGAAATGGGCAGAGCCCAACCTGATTTTGTCCCGCGCGTTTAAGCTGCACTACCTCACCCACGATCTCGCTGATGCTGGCTCTTTCGAGAAGCTCTTTGATGCTCTCTTCTGCGATCATAGGATGCCCTCACCGATAGAGAGGCGCGTGCCCTCGAAGATAGGTGATACTAATGCAGTAAGCTGAAGGTCGTCAGCTGAAGCGACGAATTTACATCCGCACCTGCGACAGGCAACTACGCTGCCTCGTTGATTTGGCATAACAGATGTTTAGCACAGCGAGCGGCGCAAAGTCGATGGGAGCGATAACTGGCGCATACGTAACGATCGTGTAAGATTGTGCTCGTCGAGGCCACCCATGCGACTACGGCTGCCTTAGCGGCAACACCACTAGCGGCGCGCGAAGCACGGCGCTATGCCGCGGCTTCCGGATCCTCGGCAGCATCGGCCGCTTCCGGCTTCCAGTTGTAGTCGATAAAAACTTCGACGATCTCGTAATCTTTGACCCCGTTAGGCAGCGCGATTCTAGCCACATCGCTGACCTCTTTGCCCATTAAGCCTTTGGCGATCGGAGATTCGTAGGAGATCCAGCCCTTGGTGACGTCGGACTCTTCGCTACCAACGATGCTCAGCAGGCGCTGCTCCCCTGACTCCATCTCCTCAATCCGCGCCGTGACGCCAAAGGTTACGCGTGTCGGTGCGGCCATGGTCGAGGGATCTATGAGCTCAGCATTCGACAAACGAACCTCAAGATCTCGAATCCTGGCCTCGACCATACCGCTTTTCTCCTTGGCGGCGTCATAGTCTGCATTTTCCGATAGATCACCGTGGGCTCTGGCTACCTCGATGGCGTGGGCCATCTCTGGTCTGGTGGCTTTGAGGCGGCGAAGTTCGGTGCGAAGCGCAGCATAGCCGCGCGGGGTCATTGGTCGTTTCATAGTCCATTAATGTAATAGAAATTGCGCATATCATGCAAGATGCTTAACTCAGGACGGGACCTCCCTCCAAAACCGCGAGCCACTCACGCGCTGCTGCTGGGATATGCTCTTTCGGAGTCATCAATCCAGCGCTGATGCCGCTTGTGGCGCATTGGCAGGGCGCGATCTTGGTAACCTTTAATATCTGCGCGGCGAGGGCGTAGGCCTTAATATTGTTTTTGCGCATGACATCAAGCACCTCTTGGATCGTCACGTGCGCAATGGTGTCGTCCCAGCAATCAAAGTCAGTGACGAAAAAGCAGGGCAGATAGCACATACCGGCTTCGCGAACGAGCGCGTACTCTGGGAATGATGTCATGCCGATGAGGTCGGCGCCAAAAGAGCGATAGACCTTGGACTCCGCCTGGGTCGAAAAATAGGGCCCCTCGATACAAATCGAGGTCCCGCCAATATGACAGGGAACGTCAACGCTTTTAGCCACCCCTGCAACGAACTGAGAGCATGCCGCACAAACCGGATGAGCGAGCGATACGTGACCGACAACCCCTGCCCCAAAAAAACTCGTTTGGCGCTGCGCCTTCGTGCGATCGATAAACTGCGCCGGTACAGCTAACATCCCTGGAGCAAGCTCGGGGCGCAAGCTGCCGACGGCCGAAAAAGCGAGGACTCGCGTGGCCCCGTGTTTTCTAAGGGCAAAGATATTGGCTCGGTAGTTAACCTCAGAGGGCAAGAGCTCGTGCTCGCTACCGTGGCGCGGCAGGAATATCGCCTCAACCCCGCCAACACGCACGCGCTTTAGGCCGGATGATGCCTGCCCAAAGGGGGTTTCTCGCTCCAGCAGATCGAGGGCTTGGACATTTTCAGACTTTTCAAAACCAGAACCGCCGATAATAGCCCACATAATTCCCCCGTGCCTGTTTGTTGTTGATCCTGTATAACTAGTGTCGCGACCGGAAAGTTTTTTCACTTAAAACTAATGTTTTTCTCTTGAACCTGGCCTTGAACTCCCGCTTGGTCTTGGCCAATTCCCCTTAGATTTAGGCTTAAACGTCGAAATCAAGGTCAAGAGAGCAGGCCACGGCCAAGCGGGAGTTCAAGGCCAAGTGAAAAAACTTTCCGGTTGAGGCACTAGATCGAAATTACTCAGATAATCAGGGTTATGAGTTTTCCCGTGCACCTGCACGGGTGTCACCCAAGATTATTGAGCAGTTACACTCGCCAGGACAACTTTATATCAGATCACCCATGAAAATAAATGGCCTCCCCTATCGTACTATCTGGGTAAAGAAGGATGACCCCTCAACGGTACAGATCCTCGACCAACGGCACCTGCCGCATAGTTTGGTGATAGCAGATCTGCGTAGCGTCGAGGACGTAGCGCGGGCGCTTAAAGAGATGCAGGTGCGTGGAGCCGGACTGATCGGGGTAACTGCGGGATACGGGATGTATCTGGCGGCACTAAAGGCTGCACCTGGGGATTTTGAGGCTAGCATGGAATATGCTGCCGCAACTCTAGTGGCGACCCGTCCAACCGCGGTTAATCTAGCCTGGGCGGTCGAACGCCAGCAGCGCGCGATTGCGGCGTGTTCCCCCAGCGAACGTCTGCAGATGGCGTTGCTGGTTGCGCAGACGATCGCCGATGAGGATGCGGCATCGTGCCGACGCATCGGCGAGCACGGACTAGCCTTGATTCAAGATATCGCCGAGCGTAAACATGGCCAGACAGTGAATATCTTAACTCACTGCAACGCTGGCTGGTTAGCCTTTGTAGACTACGGATCGGCAACGGCGCCGATTTATGCGGCGCAGGCGGCTGGGATAGGGCTACACGTCTGGGTGGATGAAACCCGGCCACGTAGCCAGGGGGCAAAGCTTACGGCATACGAACTGTTGCACCAAGGGGTACCCCACACGCTCATAGCTGACAATACCGGTGGTCACCTGATGCAACACGGGATGGTTGATCTGGTCATCGTTGGAGCTGATCGTGTTACCCGAACGGGCGATGTGGCCAATAAGATCGGCACCTATCTAAAAGCGCTGGCAGCACGGGATAACGATGTGCCCTTCTATGTGGCGCTGCCTTCAACTAGCTTCGATTGGCGGATGCGCGATGGTGTCCGCGAGATCCCAATTGAGGAGCGTGGTGGAGAGGAGGTTCGCATGGTTGAAGGGCTGTGTGAGGGGCAGGTTAAAACGGTGCTTGTGGCCCCCGAGGGTAGCCCTGTAGCAAACTATGGGTTCGACGTCACCCCTGCCCGCCTCGTCAGCGGGCTAATTAGTGAGCGTGGTATTTGCCCGTCGACTGAGGCTGGTATCCTTGGACTTTATCCGGAGCGAGCGTCATAGTCATGCCAGGCAAGATTCAATTCGCCATCGACTGGCAAAAAAGCGCTCCTTTTAAAGGATGCGAAGAGATATTGGTGTGGCACCAGAGGCTCTATCAGCTAAAACTGGTCGGTGCTCACCCTGATGGTGTCGGCTATGGCAATATTAGCCAGCGCCACGGCTGCAGTTTTCTAATCACCGGCTGCGGTGTCGGAGCGATCACCGAGCCGAACGAGGCACATATCTCTTTCGTCGAGAGCTATGATATCGAGGGCAACTGCGTGCGTTGCCTGGGACCGATCGCCGCATCCTCGGAGTCGCTTACTCATGCAGCATTGTACGAAGCTGCCCCCTGGGTGCAGGCGGTCATTCACGTGCATAGTCCTGGCCTGTGGGACAAATATCTTGGTAAGCTTGCGACGACAGCTGCCTCTGCTGCCGCAGGAACACCAGCAATGGCACGCGAGATTAAGCGGGTGGTGCCCCTTCAGGCAGATCACCTGCCCGGGATTATCTTAATGGGGGGCCACCCTGCTGGATTGATCGCCTATGGCGCAAGCCTCACCGAGACCGGGCAGATTATTTGCGAGGCTGCCAAGAGTTTACTTGCAACGTAGAAATTAGTTCAGCGACAGGAAACTTATACAGAAAATGCGCGATATAATGTATAGTAACTTTGCAATACAAATTGGTTAGACCTTATGGGCGCGACATTTAAAAGCTTAATAATTAAGAAAGATCCATCAGACTGTAGCTCAATTGAAGTCGAGTTTCTGGTTGACTCCGGGGCTGGGTATACTCTCGTCCCCGCTGGCTTACTGGCACAACTTGGCATTCGCCCGCATGGTGAGGTGGAGCTTGAGCTTGCCGACGGCACGAGGCTAAAACGCTTGCTTGGTGGTGCTTACTTTGAGTACCTCGGTGAGGGAGCATTCTCTCCCGTAATTTTTGGCGAGGAGAACGAAGAGCCCCTGCTTGGTGTGATCTCGCTTGAGACGCTGCGCCTTGTTCACAATCCTTACAAACGCGAGATCTACCCACAGCGGGTAGTGCGGATGTAATGCCTCTGCCTTCTGTAATCCGATATCGTAACTACTCGCCCCCTCGTCAAGCTGTGCATATAGCCACAACAAAATGACCATTTTTGAGAATCGATAACGATGACGTCTAAGGTCTAACGCCGGGCTCCGGCGAGCACCGTCGAGTCGACGTCAGACCTCGACGCTTTACGTCCGGTGCTAGACGTTTGACGACAGCGTTAGCCGATTAGGGGCGAGCAGTTACGATTATTTGTAATCTTTCACAACTTTCTTAGTCCGGCACCTTGTAGCAGTGGAGGTACACAAAGGTGGCGAAATTCGTGGACTGCGACAATCTCCCCTCGACCAGTGCTCGGGCCGAGGGTAGCTTGTCGCAGGCCGCTATTCTAACTGCCACCTTGCACATTCACTGCAATGGTGCAACCCCAAGTCTGCGCCAGCCGTTTGGATTTGACTGGAGTATCTATCTATTTTGCGATAAATTCAATTCAAAAACGCAGATCAAGGACCCATGATGGAAGAGACGAAGACTATACAGAGAAGCAAAATATTAGCCGTGCTGCTCAGCATAGCGGCCGGCCCGACATTTGGATATCTTTGGGTGGGAGCAGGTCGCGTTTGCGTGCTCCTTTTGTGCTTGCAGTGCGCAGCGTTGGCAGGGGGCGCTCTCCTTTTAAGTTTTCTTGTGGAGGTTAGCCATCTCCTCCCTCTATATGAGATTTATCTTGGGGGATTTCTCATAGGACTCGTCGCCTTACTCTATTTCTGGAGTGATATTTATCGGAAGGCCGCGCAGCCTTTTTCGCCTCGGTGGTACAACAGTTGGTATGGGTATCTGCTTGTACTTTCTGGGCCGGCCATCTGCGGTGGGGTTTTTGCCCATATTATTCGCGCCGACTACGTTGAGCCGCTTCGATTTCGTTCGTCGAGTGCGATGCCAACAATTCTTCCCGGCGAGCTTGTGATTGCCGATAAGAGTATCTATCGCAAACGTTCGATAGAGAGAGGTGATATGGTGGCATATAAAAAGCCTGCTAACTCTACTGCGCCGTATGATGAGTCCAATGTCAAGTATTTACACAGAGTCATTGGCCTACCCAAAGAGGAGATCCAGATCAAGAACGCCACAGTTTTCATCAACGGTAACCCCCTGTCCGAGCCCTATGCCCGCTGGGTTAACGGAGGACCCCCTGAAGGCGAATATGGGCCAGTAGTTATACCAGAGGGGCATTATTTTCTATTAGGAGATAATCGCGATCAATCTCGCGATTCGCGCTTTTGGCCAGATCCCTTTCTGCCCCAAAAAAGTATTTTAGGGAAAATTACCATAATCTACATGTCTTGGCATGGTCTCGATCGTATAGGCAGAGAGGTCAAGTGAGCGAGTCGAGAATCCCCACAGTTTTGCTTTTCACTTTCCGGCACTCTCCCCCGGCACAGGCTGCGAGAGCGAAAGAGCGCCGAAATGCCAGAGGCGGACCGAAGGCCCGCCTCTAGAGGTAGTCCTGTATCGCCTTAACCGACATCAGCTTGCGCTGCTTGACTATCTCGATCGCCAGCGCCGCCGCATGTGCCGCGGCCATGGTCGTATAGAGTGGCACCTTAAGCTCGTTCGCCACGAGCCGAATCGATCGCGAATCGAGGTGGGGGCCTTCGCCCTCGGGGGTATTTATCACCAGCGCAATTTCGCCACGTCCGAGGCTGTCGATGATATGCGGCGACCCTTGGCGCACCTTGTTTACCCGCTCTACAGCAAAGCCCTTCGTCTGCAAAAAGTCGGCTGTACCACCGGTGGCGACAAGGGTGAAACCGATCTCGCTCAATTTGGCGGCGACGCTCGGAAGCTCCTCTTTATCTTGGTCGGTAACCGAAAGAAAGGCGCGCCCCTCTGTGGGAAGCACGGTGTGGGTGGCGAATTGAGACTTGGCAAAGGCGCCGGCAAAATCCTGATGAATACCCATCACCTCTCCCGTCGATTTCATCTCGGGGCCAAGGATAATATCGACGCCGTGAAACTTGCTAAAGGGGAAGACGCAGGCCTTCACACAGGCATAGCCTTGAACGGGCGCCTCGTGAATATCGAGCTCTTTAAGCGTTTTGCCGCTCATCACCAACGCGCCTACCTTCGCCCAAGGAACTCCGCAGGCCTTGCTGACAAAGGGGACCGTCCTTGAGGCACGGGGATTGGCTTCGAGGATATAGATCTCTTTCTGTTTGGTGACCGCAAACTGCACGTTGATCAGTCCCTTGACTGAAAGTGCGAGGGCAAGGACTTGGGCTTGGCGCTTGAGTTCGGTCACGATCTCCGCCGAAAGGGTCGGCGGTGGGATGCAGCAGGAGCTGTCTCCGGAGTGAATTCCGGCGCGTTCAATGTGCTCCATGACTCCCGCGATCACCGCTTCCTCGCCGTCGCAGACCGCATCGACGTCGACTTCGACAGCGTTCTGCAGGTAGCGATCGAGTAGCACGGGGCGTTCGTGTGATACCTCAACCGATTCGACGAGGTAATTTCTCAGATCATCATCACTGTAGAGGACGCGCATTGAACGTCCACCGAGGACAAACGATGGGCGAATCATCAGTGGGTAGCCGAGGTGATGGGCCGCGGCGAGGGCCTCGTCGAGTGAGCGCGCCGTGGCGTTTTCAGGCTGCAGAAGTTCGAGCTTGTTGACGAGCTTGCTAAAGCGCTCGCGATCCTCGGCCACGTCGATTGAGTCTACCGAGGTGCCGAGAATCGGAACTCCGGCTCGCTGCAGATCCTCTGCCAACTTGAGTGGGGTTTGTCCACCAAACTGCACGATCACGCCGAGAGGCTTTTCGCGGCGGACGATCTCGATTACGGATTCGAAGGTGAGTGGCTCGAAATAGAGTCGGTCGCTGACATCGTAATCAGTTGAGACGGTCTCAGGGTTGCAGTTGACCATGATCGCCTCATAGCCGGCGTCATGCAGAGCAAAAACGGCGTGCACGCAGCAGTAGTCGAACTCTATCCCCTGCCCGATTCGATTCGGTCCTGACCCAAGAATGATAATCTTCTTACGCTCGCTGGGTGGCGCTTCGACGGCGTGGTCGTATGTTGAGTAAAGATACGGCGTGTGCGCCACAAACTCGGCGGCGCAGGTATCGACGGCCTTGTAGCATGGGTAGATTCCGAATCCGTGCCGCAGGGTACGAACTTCGTCCTCGCGACAGTGCACCAATGAGGCGATGCGGCGGTCGCAAAAGCCGGCACGCTTGAGGGCGCTGAGCGTGCTCGCCGTTAACTCGGGAAGACTCTTTTGGCTAAGCTCTTTCTCGGTCTTAATTATGGCCTCGATCTCGACCAGAAACCAGGGATCGATGGCGGTTGATTTATAGAGGGCCGCAACCGATGCTCCCATGCGCAAGGCTTCTCCGACAATCCACAGGCGCTGCGGCGATGGGCGAGCACAGGCCTCGATGACCTCGTTTTTACTTAAGCCTTTGACGAGCGCCTCTCTATCGAAACCGTAGGTGCCAAGCTCCATCGAAGAGATCGCCTTCTGCAGTGCCTCGGAAAAGTTGCGTCCAAAAGACATAACCTCTCCCACCGACTTCATCTGTGTCCCGAGGGTGGTGTCGGCGGTTGGAAACTTTTCGAAGTTAAAGCGCGGAATCTTAACGACGACATAGTCGATCGAGGGCTCAAAGCAGGCCGGGGTCTCTTTGGTGATGTCATTGGGGATCTCGTCAAGGGTGTAACCGACAGCGAGCTTGGCGGCGATCTTGGCGATCGGAAACCCAGTCGCTTTGGAGGCTAAGGCTGAGCTGCGTGAGACGCGTGGGTTCATCTCGATGATCAGCAGACGGCCGGTCTCGGGGTGAAGCGCAAATTGCACGTTTGAGCCCCCGGTATCGACGCCGATGCGGCGCATGACCTTAATCGCCGCATCACGAATACGTTGGTACTCCTTGTCGGTCAAAGTTTGAATAGGGGCAACGGTGATCGAATCACCGGTGTGCACCCCCATCGGGTCGAGGTTCTCAATTGAACAGACGATGACGACATTGTCTTTGAGGTCGCGCATGACCTCAAGCTCGATCTCCTTCCAACCGATGAGCGACTGTTCGACTAAAACCTCGTGGTTCGGACTGCAGGTAAGGGCGTGCATTAGCTTGGGATGGAGTTCGGAAGCGTCCCTGACGATGCCGCCGCCGGTTCCACCGAGGGTTCGAGACGGGCGAAGAATAAGTGGGTAGCCCAGTTCGGTGGCGATCTTCTCCGCATCCGCCAGGGAGTGAGCGATGCCGCTTTTCGCCGACTCGAGGCCGATCTCATCCATCGCCGTCCGAAACAGGGCCCGGTCCTCGGCCGTTTTTATGGCCTCAATCTTAGCGCCGATGAGCTCAACGCCGTATTTCTGAAGGATGCCGCGTTCATCAAGCTCGATTGCGATGTTGAGCGCTGTTTGGCCCCCCATCGTCGGCAAGATCGCATCTGGGCGCTCCTTAGCGATAATCTCTTCGATGAAGTCGGCGGTGATCGGCTCGATGTAGGTGCGGTCGGCGAACTCCGGGTCGGTCATGATCGTCGCCGGATTGGAATTAACCAGGATAACGCGGTAGCCCTCCTCTTTAAGAGCTTTGATCGCCTGGGTGCCTGAGTAATCGAACTCACAGGCCTGGCCGATGACGATCGGCCCAGAGCCGATGATTAGTATTGATTTGAGGTCGGTGCGTTTAGGCATGGGAGGGTCCTTGATAGTTACAGAAATCGGAAAAATTGAGCAGTCCTTCAGATCGTCTGAGTCCCTGCGCTTCTAAATCAGTGCGCAACACGAAGTTCCCCATAGTACTGGCGAAGTCACCTAGAGAGAAAATACCCAATCTCCTAACAGGGATCAATTTCTTGCGCTCAGAAAAATTTCTCATAGCTCCTCAGCGGCGCAAGAAATTGATCCTCATCCTTCATGCAGTAAAAACCCTGTGTGTCATCCGTGGTCACAACTGTCTCCAAAACTGAAACATGGCCAGATGCCGCGCCCGCGCGGCATCTCTTAGGAGCGCACCACCTGCTCGAAAAACCTCCTAAAAAGGTAGCGTGCATCGTGCGGCCCCGGTGATGCTTCGGGGTGGTACTGCACGCAGAAGGTTCTAAGATCAGGGGCATCGAGGCCCTCCACCGTGCGATCGTTAAGATTTACGTGGCTGATGCCAACACCGCTCTTAAGCGGCAGTGAGTCGGCATCGACCGCGAATCCGTGATTCTGCACCGTGATCTCAACCTTGCCGGTTGATCGATCCATGACGGGGTGATTTCCTCCACGATGGCCGAATTTTAGTTTGTAGGTTGATCCACCAAAAACCTGGCCGAGGATCTGGTGCCCAAGGCAGATCCCGAAGATGGGGAACTTGCCCAGCAGCTCCTTAACGGCGCCGACAATGTAGCCGAGTGTGGCCGGGTCTCCGGGGCCATTGGAGAGGAATAACGCATCCGGCTTGTATCCTAAAATATCCTGAGCTTTGGCTGTCGCTGGGACTACCGTGACGCGAAAGCCGGCGTCAAGCAGCAGGCGCAGGATCGAGTACTTAATCCCGCAGTCAACTGCAACCACGTGCGGTCGAGACCAGAGGTCCTCCTCCTTCAGGCGCATAAAGCCACGGCGCTCGTCGGGCACGGGACTGCTCAGGCTGTACTCGAGCGACCAGGGCAGCTCTGTCCATGAGTAGGGCTCGCTACAGCTTACATACTGGACGTAGTCCTTGCCCGCCATTGAGCCTTGGGCGCGCGCAACTGCGACGAGATCGTCCGCATTCAGGCGCTCACCGCTGGCGATGGCCCCCATCTGCGCCCCTTTATCGCGTAGGTGCATAACAAGCTCGCGTGTGTCGATGCCGTATATGCCCATCTTGCCTTCGCCCTTCAGGTAGGCTGAAAGTGTCTGTGTGGCTCGAAAATTAGAGACCACCTTGGTCAGGTCGCGGATTATCAACCCTTCGGCGAACATCTGCGCCCCCTCAACATCTTCGGGGTTACAACCCACATTGCCGATATGCGGATAGGTGAAGGTAACGATCTGTCCGGCGTAGCTTGGATCGGTAAGGATCTCCTGGTAACCGAACATCGAGGTGTTAAAGACCACTTCGCCAACAATTGGATTGGCGGCGCCGCGCTCGGCGCCGCAGGCGAATCCGCGAAATATCGTGCCATCGGCGAGAGCCAATATCGCCGGACGAATATGTTCAGCTTCCTTCTCTCGCATTGCCTGCATACGTTACATTCCTTTAGCGTCGTTTCTTCATGCCCTCCGTTGCGCTGAGCGATCACATCACCGATTGAAGCCCCTCGATGCTGGCAAACCCCCGACGTGGACTGGGATGGGCTTCAAGGGAGGCAATCAGCTTTCTGTCTTGCAAGACGATTCTGCCTCCCACAATGACGGTATCAGCACATCCCTGGAGCTCTCGTCCAATAAAGGGCGAATTAAAGCTGACTGAGCGAACCTCCTCACGCGTAAAATTCCAGCGTTGCTCGGGATTAATAATGCTCACATCGGCCAGCGCGCCCTTTTGAACGACACCCAGTGGTAGCCCAAAAACCTTGGCTGGCCCAGAGGTGAAGACCTCGATGGCGCGCCGCCGTGAGATCAAGCCACGGCGCACAAAGTCAAGAAGCAGCGGCAGGCTTGTTTGCAATCCCAGGATGCCAAAGGCCGCTTTACCAAACTCGATCTCCTTGGTGTCGCGATCATGCGGAGCGTGGTCGCTGGCGACGGCGTCAATCGTGCCATCACGTAGCCCCGCAATCAGCGCCAATCGGTCCTCCTCGTCGCGTAGCGGCGGGCTCATCTTGCAGTTGGTGTCATAATCGACGAGTGCATCCTCGGTGAGGAATAGGTGATGCGGCGTAACTTCGGCAGTGATTGCAATGCCATCGTTTTTGGCACGACGCAGGAGCTCGACCCCGCGAGCGGTGGAGACGTGGCAGATATGAACCCGCGCCCCGGTGCTCCGGCAGAGTTCAATGTCACGCGCAATCATTACCTCTTCTGCCACTTTGGGCATGCCCTTAAGGCCCAAGCGTTCCCCTAAACTCGACTCGTTCATGCATCCGCCGCAGGTTAGAGATTTGTCCTCCTCGTGACAGGAGATCGTAATCCCAAGCATGCGGCACCAATCGAGGGCGCGGCGCATGAGGCCCGCGTTGTAGACCGGCTCGCCATCGTCAGAAAAGGCGACACACCCGGCACTGCGTAGCTCCGAATAGGGCGCCATCTCCTTACCTTCAAGGCGAAGAGAGACTGCGCCGATAGGGTGCACGCGTGCGCTGCCTGCGGCTTGAGCACGCTCGATTATGTAGCGTGTGACCTCTTCGCTGTCGTTGACAGGATTGGTATTGGGCATACAGCATACGGAGGTAAAGCCGCCGTTGATGGCAGCATCGGCACCACTCTTAACGGTCTCCTTCCACTCGAAGCCCGGCTCGCGCAGGTGCACGTGAAGATCGATAAGACCTGGCGTTACCCAACGCTCGGTCGCCTCTATGGTTTGGGTCACCGCGACTGAGCTGAAGGATCCGCGCTTGGCCACGTCCTTAATGCGATTTCCTTCAATGAGGAGGTCGAACTCCCCCTCTGTTCCACTGGCTGGGTCTATCAAGGTGCCGTTTCGAATTAAAATCATAGCGTCTCCTAAAAAAATCGTAATCGTGATTACTCCCCGACGGCAGTCTGCCTCATCTGAATGCTCGTCTGCTCTCGTTCGTCTACGCTGGTTGCCCCTCGTTGCGCCTGCGCATTGCACATCGCAAAAAGTACCCCCATACGTACGGCTACGCCGTTATTAACCTGGCGCTCAACGAGAGATCTGTCACCATCGGCGACCTCACTCGAAATCTCCGTGCCGCGGTTCATCGGCCCGGGATGGAGCACGACGGCCTGTGGGGCGTATTGCATGAGGCGGTTCTCGGTGACACAAAATTCATCGGTGTACTCCTGTAGTGTGGGCACAAAATGATCGTGCTGGCGCTCAAGCTGCATACGCAAGACGATCACCACGTCAGCGCCTTCAAGCCCTCTCTCTATCTGATGAAACACCTTAATCTTGCCACCAAACTGTGGCGCGCCGAAGCACTTCGGGCCGACAAAATCTGGAGAGACGAGCGCTGGTGGGCCAACCAGGTGCACCTCGTTACCCAGCAGGTGGTGGGCCCAGACATTACTGCGGGCGACTCGCGAATGGTGCACGTCACCGACGATGGCCACGCGCAGCTTCTCGATTCCATCGGGACGTTTTTCGAAGGCCTGCATGATCGTCAGCAGGTCGAGGAGTGCTTGGGTGGGGTGCTCGTGGGTGCCGTCGCCGGCGTTGACAACGGAGGTATTCTTGAGCATGCGCGCCAGAAAGTGTGGAGCGCCGCTTTGACTGTGGCGCACGACGAGGACGTCCGGGGACATGGCTTGAAGCGTGCGCGCAGTGTCGAGAAGTGTCTCCCCTTTCTTCGTCGACGAGTCCGATGCGCCGATATTGACGACATCGGCTGACATACGTTTCCCGGCGATTTCAAAGCTCGTGCGCGTGCGTGTGCTCGGCTCGAGGAACAGGTTTATAATGGTGCGTCCGCGCAAGGCGGGCACTTTTTTCAACTCTCGATTACCAACCTCAACAAAGGTCTTGGCGTTGTTAAGATAGGCATAGAGCTCTTTTTTCGTAAGACCTTCTATTCCGAGTAAGTGGCGCATCGGTTATCTCCGTTAAAGAACTACTATTTTGCGTGAGTCGGTGCTAGTTGGCGAGGAACGAGATACACTCCGTCATGGTATGCCTGCTCGCTTAAGCGCACGCGCACCATATCGCCCTTCTGCGTGGGCAGATTTTTGCCAACATAATCCGGGCGTATGGGAAACTCTCGATGCCCGCGATCGATAAGGCAGGCAAGTTCGACACAGTCTGGGCGTCCGAAATCGATAATGGCATCGAGCGCAGCGCGAATGGTACGCCCGGTGTAAAAAACATCATCGACGATGACGATGCGCGATCCGGTTATATGAAAGTCGATCTCGGTTCCCTTGAGCGTCGGTTGATTGAGGGACTGGCCGATGTCGTCGCGGTAGAGGGTAATATCGACTACCCCGAGAGGGACATCGACCCCCTCAATCTCGCGAATTCGGGTCTGAATACGCTTGGCCAAATATTCGCCACATGTGCGTATACCGATCAGCGCTAGGTTCTTCAGCTCACGATTACGTTCTAGGATCTCGAATGTAATTCGCGAGATGCAGCGTGAGATGGTATCGGAGTCGAGGATTATCTTCCACTCCGGCGGCACAGTCTTCAATGCTGCAGCTGCGACCTGCCCCTCTTTAGCTTTTCCTGTCATGAATCCTCCAAGGTAAAATCAGACTGTGCAATATCCCGCTTCGGCATACACACACACGCATCCGGAAGCATTCGGGAATTTGAGAAATATTTATTGAGCTTTCCGCAAGAGCAGAGAGAATGGCTGTACGGTGAGTAACGGGACGCAGGCACTTAATACCTTTGCGAATTCGCAGATTCGCAATTAAAGGTTGCTTCAAGCTTGTGAAAACTTAGGAGAGATAGGGGGCAATGTCAAGTAATTGATCAATGATGGGGGGGGGGTAGCCCGTGAACGCGCAGGTGCATGTAAAAACCACTTACCCAAACTTATTGAGCAGTTACGTCAATGGCGAGTAAGTGCTCATTAAATCCGGGTAAAGAATATCGTGCGCGTGCTCCTGGCCTGTCGTGAGCTTGTCGAACGGTCGTGGTCCTGGTCGATGTAACTAGCCGCCTTTTCTCACGA
>CAIXSY010000325.1 GCA_903922175.1 uncultured delta proteobacterium
CCTACATTTCGCTAGTTGGGAGTACTAGTTTTTGAATTTCAGGGTGAGTCATATCGAGGGGTTGCAGGGCTAGCTGTAAGGCTCGTCTTTGTCGCTGATTATAGATTTCACGATCTTCTCCTGTTTTTTGTGAATATCCTTGAGGTCAGTTAGAGCCGCCTTGTGCCCTCTGTACACTTCTACCAGCGAACGAATACGTTCTCGGTCAAAAACTCGTACGACCTGATTTTGAGCTTTATTATTTCTGCGTGTTCCAAGGCGTGCTACTGGGTGCGCAGGCTTACCTTCGCAGTGGCATCCTGCCTTACCGCATTTGACGAGAAGCTCCGTGTAGCTGCCCTGAATCAGTGAGCAATCCGACAATAAGTAATCGATCAGCTTGTCTCGCTGAAGATCCAGACGACCGAACTGTGCTTTTTTACTATTGACAAATTTACCCATCTTATATGTTATAGCACGTATACGGCATATAAGAAAGAGGCTTTATGAAAATGCAGATGGGAATCAAGAGAGGCAGTGTTCTTAGGAAGTTTGCGCTCGGCGCACACCCTATCATCGAGAACTACATCGAGCGGCTCACGATCCCAGAGATAATCGCGAGCCACATTAAGCAGGATCACAGACTGCAGGTACCATGCGAGAAAGTCATCACGGTCATGATTCACAACATCTTGACATCGCCAAAGGCGATGTACGAGCTGCTTGATTGGGTTTTACCACTGAGTGAAGAAGCTATTGGGCTAATGCCCGGAGAGGCTGAAAAGATGACTGATGATCGAGCTGGCAAGACACTTGATCTATTCTACGACGGAAAACACCAAGAGGTGTTCTTTCGTTTAGCGCTTAGAATGATCAAGATATTTGACCTGACATGCTCGCAGATACACCAAGATACAACGACAGTAACATATAACGGGAGCTACAGGACCTGGAGTGCAGCCGAAATCTTAACTCAGGGCCACAACAAGGACCATCGCCCGGACCTCAAGCAGCTAGTGCTTGGAATCTCTGTGACTTCAGATGGAGCAGTTCCACTGGACCACCACGTGTACGATGGGAACCAAGCCGACAACAAGGTACACGACAGTACGCACCGGCGATTGCGGAAGCTTTTAGGGCGATCAGACTTCATTTATGTCGCCGACTGTAAGCTGGCGACTGCAGAAAACTTGTGTAAGATAGTGAGTTGCGAGGGACGATTCATCAGCGTCATGCCGAGAACGTGGAAAGAAGACAAGGAGTTTCGTAAGCAAGTGCGGCTGGGGCAAATTACTTGGCAGCCTCTTCTCTCTCGCAAGAACAGCCGCCACCCCGACTCCAAGGTCGACCACTATTCCCTCGCTTCAGGAGAGTATCTTACCTCGGCAGGGTATGCGCTCTTATGGATAAAGAGCACACAGAAGGCAGAGCAAGATGCCGAGACAAGGAGTCGACAGCTCGACATGGCACTAGATGAGTTGAGGATTTTGCAGGGGCGTCTTAATACCTACAAACTCAAGACAAGAGCAGCGATTCGGGAAGCTGCGTTTATGATCGTAAAGAGCAAGCAGTGCCAGAATTTCCTCACTTATCAGGTCCACTGCCTCAAAGAGTGTAAGATTCGTTATGCTAAGACAGGACGACCGGGGTCGAATAATCCAGGCACGAAGACGTACACATCATACTTCTCCCTATCATTTGCGGTTAACCGCGAAGAAGTTACTGCGGCTCAATTGACTGACGGCGTGTTCCCGCTCATTACTAATGTTCATAATGACCACACAGCTAAGCAGATTCTAGAGATCTACAAGTTCCAGCCGTTCTTAGAGAAGCGACACTCTCAAATCAAAACATATCAGCAAATCGCACCCGCCTTCGTCAAGAAGGGAGAGCGCGCGGTAGCCTTACTCCATCTCCATGTGATGGCGCTTACCGTAGCAACTCTAATCGAGCGACAGCTTCGCCTGGCCATGAAGAAAAACGGCATTACCTCTCTTCCCATTTATCCCGGACCTCTTCCCTGCAAATACCCAACAATGTTCGATATTGTTCGCTTGTTCAATGGGGTGGAACGTTATGAGGTCACAGAGGGAGAGAGCGTGCTCTCCTTCCCAGCGGATTTGACGAAGATGCAGCTTCAGGTGCTAAAATTACTCGACGTACCACAGGCCCGCTATCACTGAGAACTTGTCTCGGCTATGTGGCTCCTGGGAGCCACTCGCTCGGGCAACTTAATGCCCACTGAATTTAAGGATGTTTTATAACAGGAGAAGATCGTGAAATCTATAATCAGCGACAAAGACGAGCCTTACAGCTAGCCCTGCAACCCATCGATATGACTCACCCTGAAATTCAAAAACTAGTACTCCCAACTAGCGAAATGTAGGCTCATACTACTGCTAACTTAATGATATTATATAATTATCTAGGCTAAACTCGCTCTCAGGAGCAGTGTTCCCGCAGAGTACTATATCGTCCGCAAAGAAGTACTGAATGCATCCCTAAGAGTAATCGTCATGAACTCCTCAGAGAAGCTCGGCATGCCACCATTTTTTCCAATAAGAACAAACCCCGCGAGAACACTCGCCGGCAATCCAAAGAAAAATGCAGCAAACAAGGCAATCTGCTTTAATTTTAGCATGACAGCTCCAAAACACATCCGTTTTCGAACAATGTCCTCGCTGTCGACGGGACGAGAGCAATGCCAGGTCCCGTCCCATAGCCCCCAAGCCGCTGGAAGTGCCCATGCTTTAAGGACGGGACTCAGGACGGGACCTTCTGCCCCGCCTCCTCCACCTTCTTCTTCTTGCGCAGGAGCCCGATCGGTCCACTCAACGCGTAGAGCACGGTAATTGCCAATAGTCCAGTCTTAGGATCGGCGTATACGAGCGCAATCAGGGCGGCGATGGTTACCCAGGCGGTCACTCGCCGAGCACCGGATATTTTAAACATCTTTACGCTAATAAACTCAATCCGCGAGACCATTAAGTACCCGAGTGAAACCATGACAGCAGCGCCGATTATTACCAACTGAAAACTTGGCTCCACTAACGGCTTGAAGTAGACAACCGCCGCTACTGCCGCCGCCGCCCCTGGGCTTGGCAATCCGGTGAAGGACTTGAGGTTCTCCTGCGCGATGTTAAATCGCGCCAGGCGCCCAGCTGCGCATACTGCATAAATGAAGGTAACCCAGACGCCGAACTTGTCCGCCGTCGCATGGAACGCCCAGTGATACATCATCACCGCAGGAGCAACGCCGAATGAGATCAGATCCGAAAATGAGTCGAACTCCACGCCAAACTTAGAAGTCGCATTGAGACGCCGAGCCATCCGTCCGTCAAGGCCGTCGAGCAGTATCGCCAAGAAGATGGCAATTACCGCATTTTCAAATCGCCCCGTGGCGGCATACATAATTGCCAAAAAGCCGCAGAACATATTCCCGACCGTAACAGCGTTCGGCACCAGGTAGCGCCTTCGATAAAGGCGTTCTTTGATTGCTTCTCGGGTAAGGCGCTTCTTTTCAATTCTTGTAAGTGTGTCCATGAGGCAGGGAGTATACCGCATATGGCAGGCTCGCTGAAAGAGAGCCGAGGGGAAATTGCTGAATAACCCCGGGTCAAAGGACTTTGCTTGAACTTGCACTTGAACTGCTCCTAATTCGTAACCGTTCATGCCCCCTGTCA
>CAIXSY010000326.1 GCA_903922175.1 uncultured delta proteobacterium
GCTAACGTCTATTGCCTCATCAGGAGTTACGGCTAAGGCCGTGGGCTGCGGCCGAAAGCTGCAGCTGCATCAGATGCAGTCAGCAGATCTCTGAAAGCGGATCTCTGAAAGCAGATTACAGATCAACACTCGTCGGTCTGAGGCAGAACCTCATTAGCACTCTGCTAACGAAACAATCTGCCTGAGTCGATCCGCCTTCGCCGCATAATTTATCACAACTTCAGGCACCCTACGAGGCTTCGGCGAGATAGTACATTGACCCTATTGTTAGATTATTTAGTTGACAGTGTACTAGTTCTGATAGGTAAAGAACCCCGTTGCACGCAGGGTTCCGGTATTGAATGTACTCTCGACACCAGAGTCGACCACTCTAAGGGTCAGCGTTCGCGTAACCATAGCCCCAGTTGAATCAACCGCCTGTCCACGCGAATTAAAAATAATATCACTATCGACACTCACTCGTACTTTTGCGGGTAAGAGCCTGACAAAAATACTCGTATCATAAACCGGCGGAGTAAGCGTACTAAAGGGGACATAATCACACCCAAAGCTGTAGCTCTTTCGATCGGCATTTACCTTAATAATGCCCTGGCAACCCTGCTCCACCGTCGTTGCTTGTGCCAGACGCATATCCTGCAAGACCATCATCTCCGCGTCCCGCTTGCTAAAAGATTCTAGAAGTTGACTTACTCGCGGAACAGCGGTGTAAAGCATAATGCTCAAGAGAGCCATCGTAACTAACAACTCCATGATCGTAAAACCACGCGCAGACCGATCGAGGTGGCGCTGGAGTGTTGAATAAGACATAAAACCTTTTAGCTACAGATGATTTGCATAGCGGGCTATGAGACGATCCGTCGTCACAAAGAACATCGTACTTGAGGTTACGTCAGCGACATCTCTTGATCGTTCGGCGCGGCTGAAACGATCATTCGGCGCCACTCATAAAAGCTAATTTTGATAGCTGAGATACTAGGAATTTTTCCGACCACACGCTCGCTAACATGAGCTACGGCACCGCGTGTCTTCACGAAAACAAATACACGGCGCCATTATACGTTAAAGCACGAACTGACCCAAAGCATAGGCAATCCTCGCAGAGAAATATTTACATTACAGCATATTACTACACCCGATCCTAAAGCATCGATATTTTCAAGGCGATGACTTTAGACTGAGGTGTTGTAACGCATGCTTCGTAGAAAATTAGTCCCCATCTCCACGTTACCTCTTCGAGCTTTTGAGCGCGGAAGCACTATGATCGAGGTACTCGTGGCGATATCACTATTCGCCGTTGTTGCTCTGGCGCTAACGCAGAGCGCCATCTTCGGCATGCGCTTCCAACTCCAGGCGCAGATCGGTAATCTCGCCAGAAATCTTGCCGTGAGCAAGGCAGAGCAGCTGGCCGGAGTTCAGATCGGCGATCTCAACTCCTCTTACAACCTGACTGAACCGAACTTAATCGTCACCGGCCACAAAATAGCATTTACACGCACGACAAGCATCTCGGTCAACACCGACGGGTCGCGTACCGTTAACATTATAGTCTCCAGCGCAAGCAGTTACCTTCCCAAGCCGGTCTCCTACACGACTCGTTTTGCACCATGGGAGTCGTAAGATGAGACACCGTGAAACCATACGGCGCGATCTTGAGAGTGGCTTCACCATTATCGAGTTTCTCACAGTCGCCCTGCTATCTTCGATCCTACTCACCGCCGTCGTAAACTCATTTACTCAACTCACCCGCGTTTCCCATGACCATGAGATTAAGGTCATCGCCCAACTCCAAGCCCAGAGCGTTATCGACATGCTGGCGCCGGAGATTCGTATGCTCGGTAATGGTGTGCCGTTCCATCAGGCGAATTTCCTGATCGCACAACAAACACTTACCAACAACACCGTCACCCAACCGATCGTCGTTAGCGGGACGACCGCAAACCAGATCAAATTTCGTCTAAATCAAACCGGTGAGACCTATATTCTCACCGCGGATTTCAACCCCATCTCATCGTCGAGCGTGACCCTCACGAGCGTCTCCAAAATCTACGTTGGTGACCAGGTCTATATCACCAACGCGACGGTCGGAGAGGACGATGGCTTCTGGGGGACCGTTGCGGGGATTAGCAGCGCTGCCAAAACTATTACCTTCGCATCTGGAACTCAGTTTTCACCAAGCAGTATCTTCACGAAGGGGAGCTTGCTCGAGGTTGTGCCGGTTATTACCTATACCTCAGCCACGAACTACGGTGGAATTAAGCGTGATGATGGACTGGGGGCACTGACGCTCGTTCCCTCGGGTCAGTTCACGTTGCAGTATCTCGATATTAATGGCAACCCATTGACGTTGCCACTGCTCGCCACCGAAGCCGACCCCTTCCCGGCCTCGGCTATCCAAAATGTCCGATCGCTAAAGATGACTATCAGCGTGCGCAGCAGCAGCAAGCTCTACAGCGGGCAGTACTACGTCGCTACTGCCGAGCAGGTCGTTGGCATAAGAAATTTTAACTTTAAGTACTGAGGCGTCTATGAAAACACAAAAAACTCCCCCCCACCCCAAGAGTCAACTCCGTAGCCGCGACCATGGATACGTTCTTCTCGGTGTCTTAATCGTCGTTGCGGTAAGCATGATTATTACCGCCGGGATGCTAACCTCGGCCACCGGCACCCTCAGCACACGCAAGGTGATGGAATCAAATACCAAGAATTTCTACTCAGTCGAGCGTA
The DNA here is from genome assembly GCA_903922175.1 of uncultured delta proteobacterium. Classification (GTDB taxonomy): domain Bacteria; phylum Bdellovibrionota_C; class UBA2361; order UBA2361; family CAIXSY01; genus CAIXSY01. The sequence continues at coordinate 2,725 of CAIXSY010000326.1, forward strand.
GCATCAATGCCGTAACGGCATGGCTACAGTCTAACTCAAAAAATATTGTAACGGCGTTCAATTCTACTAATTTTCACAACAACTTTGACCTCGGCGACCCCACCGTTGGCGACAACGAGGGCACGGCCTTCGCCGTCCCCACACTGATCAAGATGAAGGGCAGCAGCAACGCCGTGCAGCTCACCAATAGCTCCTTCTTCGGCACCTCGGCTTTCCCCGCCACGACCAATATTGACAGTGGGGCTAGCTTTAATGCCGCAACAGCGTTTCAGGGTACTGACTTTGGCGGTGACGTAAGTGTGCGCCTACTGGTTGTCTGGGCCACTTCGACTGACGGTCACTATCAGCCGATATTTCGAGTCGATGCTGTAACCGGCCAGTCTGGTCCGGAGCATGGTGTCCACGGTATTAATTTCATTAAATCTTCTCTCGTTGCCAGTAATGGTGGCGTCGGCTATTTTGCCAGCCTGGGTGACTTTCAAACCTCGACACCAAATAACGAATGTTGGTCCTATCAGTACACCTGGAATGCGGCAACGAGTACCTGGTCGCGTGGTGCAGCACGCAGTAACTGCCTCATTACCGGACTGGATGATATCGCCCTCAAGAGCGCCATCCACGGCTCGGTTATGACCAACAAGACCCAAGGGATTAACCTTGTCGGCGGATCGATCTCGGGACAGCGCTGCGAGGGTGCCGGGTGTGTCAGCTATACCCTGCCGAATTATCCCAACTGGGCTGCACGTTGTGGCTCGGTGCCGGTGCGTGATGTGGCGGGGACAGCTGCCACGCTCGCTATCACCTCAGGGCCAACGCTGGCTGAGCAGTGTTACCGAAACATCACTATCGGAGCCAATAAATCCGTTAAGTTCACGACACCTAACCAGCCCTACTATATTCAAAACATAACCCCGCAAAATAACAGCAACTCACAGGTGTTCTTTACTACGGTTGGTCCAAGCAACAAGTATACCCTTTACGTCGACAACTTTATGGGCGGCCAGGTTAATGGAAATCAGTTGGTAGCGACCAATCTCGCTCCGAATCAGCTAGAAATTAACCTAACCCTAGACGGGACGTTAACCTTGAATGGCACGGCAGCAATGAATGGTGTCTTCATTGGTCGCGAGAACTTTACGATTAAGCATAACGGCAACTTCCCCTTCTACGGGGCATACCGTTCTGGAGCGGTGAGCGTCATCGGCAATGCAGTACTTGGCTACGATGAAGCACTCGGCGGCCTTCCTGTGCTGAGTGACATAAACTTTACCCTCTTTAAGGCTAGCCAGCGCTATCGATAGATGCTGACGGCATGAGGGTAATCTTCAGTGTTGAGCGATCCACTAAGGCCGTCGGCTGCGGCTGATGCAGTGAGCTGATAGCGGATACAGGCTGGCGGGTCGGTTCAACTACTCACGAACCCTACTCAAGCAGCATCCTATCTCCCATGCGTCAGCCTTGTCTGCTCCTCTTCAAGCTCCGAAAGCTTATTCTGAAGCTTTTTGAGCGGGATCAGGTAGCGCACGGCATAGGTCTCCATGTTAACTTCAATAACGTACTGACGCATACCGACGAATAGAAACTTTTCATCCTTCGAAAGCAGACAAGAGTTCGGGGTGAGCGGCCCCCATGAAGACCTCTTTAGGAGCATTTTCATCTCACCCGTAACAGGACTGTAACGAGCGAGTGCATCAGCGAGGATGACGATCATATCACCAGAGGCGGTTACGGTTGCCGAAAATACCGTCTGGGGAAATTGGAAAACCGGCTTAATTTGCCACTTTTTATCCGGTCCGAGATAGGTAATATCAAGCAGTGTATCCCCCAAACTCCCGCGCTCCTTAGCGCCCTCCAGCGCCCAAAGATGTGCTTGGGTTTTGATCATTCCGACGATCCGACCATGATGGATCTGGCGAGTCTTGCTTCCATCAGAGTTGTACCAGCGCAGCTCTCCTCCCAACTCCGTCTGTGCAGCCCCACTAAGCCAGCCGTCGATTACCTCGACAAAATGCACTCCAGAGATAACATTTTTACCCCTACAATAAAAAGCCGGACACGGCTGCGGCAGATCGCCCTTGCTGCCGACAAGACGAGCAAAAACCTCTCCCTCACTATAATAGAGCGCCCACTGCAGCTTAGACCACTTGGCTGCCTTGTCCCACACAGCGCGATCCGCTCTAGTTGAAGCCGGTGGCCGCAGCTCCTCCTTCCACAACGAAACCTTGCCTGGATAGACAAGCTCTTGGGCACGGGCTGGGGCAAGAAACAACAATCCTGTCAGAACAAGGGCCATCAGTATTCGCATGCTAGTATGATGCCGGAACAGGAACCACTGTGCCAGACCGGAAATTCAACCTCACCACCAATCAGTATAGGTGAAATGTAAGGGAAGATTGAGGGAAAGTTTTTTCACCCAAAACGTAATTGCTCGCCCCCAATCGGCTAACGCCGACGTTGAACCTTAGACGTCGACGTCATCGGTTCTCAGAAGGGTCATTTTGCTGGGGTTATTTGCGTACCTTGCGAATGGAGCGAGTAGTTACAAAATATATTTCTCTTCCCCATTGACGACTTTGAGGCGCACCTACTGCCTGAAAAATTCGGACGCATCCTCGTGCCTCTGTGAGCCGCCATGTGGCGCGCCAGATCGGGGATCTGCCCACCCGAAGTTGGATCTATCAGATTGGAGGCGGTTAGCCCCATCGTCGTACTGGCGATGCTCGCTCCAGTCCGCACCCCGGCCACAATCATCAAGGGGATAATCCCCAAAATTGAGCCAAAGAGCATCTCCGATACGAATCCTCCTACCATCGCCGGCCACTCCGTAGGCATCTGCGCATAGCTATCAGGATTGAGCGTAGCAAACGCCATTACCATCGCTGCCGGGATGCGAATAAACATCCCGGCATGCCAAGGCCTATGCCAGGCAGAGTCATGAGGAGTGCGGTATAGCGCACGATCAAAAGTATAAAACTCCACAACACGTTGAGATTTTAACTTCAGATAGGTGAGCAGTTGCGCCCGGTGAACCGGAGCGAGCTGCTGAACTGACTTAAGTTCGACGATCAGCGAATCATTGACGATCAAGTCGGCCTGGTAGCCGATATCGAGCTTAACGCCATCATAGATGGCCGGCACCGGGACCTCGGATTGAACCTTAACCCCTGCCTTGCGAAGCTCGTGCCGCAAGCAAACCTTATAGACCTCCTCGAATAGGCCGGGCCCAAGAGCTGAATGCACCCTGAGTGCAGCGCCGATCACCTGATTACTAAGATCGTCAAATTCCATACATTCGCGTCCTTCGTTCCTTCGCGGTACACTTTATTTATCGTGAATTAGCGGCAGAAGTTGCGTATGAACAGCAAAAGCGTAAAATGCAGAGAACACCAGAACTTACCTGCGGAGCGGCACCGCGTTTGTGGTGGGATTGATGCTGTGGTGGCCGCCCGCGGTAGGTAAATGTTCTTCGCCCCTATGACTGCAAAAAAACTCCTGTATTTCTGTGTCTCTGTCTTGGTACAGGTTGCTTCTTGCCACTGGAGTACTTGGAGTCGGCTTCAGCCTTCTGGCCGCTCCGTATAATCAGTGGCTAGTGGGCGTTGCTGTTGGAGCGGGACTCATTTGGGGTTTCGTACTGATCGTGCTCTCCAGAATTGCTAATCGCATGGTTGGCGAGACTCTCTGGTATACGTGCGCTATCGTTGTCGCAACTACGTTAAATCACTGGAGCTCCCTCGCTGACAGCTCAATAGGGCCACATTCCACTGCAAGTCGCGCTCGGGATGACAATCTTTTTTTGTCATCCCGAGCGCGCCCTGGCACGATCACAACGTACAACAGAGCAGCCAGGGACCCCCGTCGTTGCTAGCACCGGAACGTTGTACAAGAACATTTAGCCGAAGAAGCGCCAGGGCCGCGCGTAAAAGGTAACAACCACCTCCCTACAAATCCCTACGCGGCTGCATGGGACGTAACTAGTCAGCACTTTGCTATTGTATTCAATATGTTTCACACGGAGATCCACCGAGGTTTCACAGAGTTCCACAGGAGGCTGCGTGGTGGGGCCAGCACTATCCCCTCCGTGTAACTCCGTGAGACCTCGGTGGATCTCCGTGTGAAACATAGCGTTTATTGCGCCCCTTCCAATGGCGCTGACTAGATACCATGGGACAATCTATACAGAGTGCCACGACCGGTACCATCGCGGACAATCAGCTTGGATTCAAGCAATCTACGCAACTCCCGCAAGGCGGTATCCTCGCTACATCTGAGCCACTCGGCGCATTCTCGTTTTTTAACCTGCTGCTTGTCCTTAAGCAGGGCGAGTATCCGCTCCTGGCGTTGACTCAAGTGGATATTAGTATGAGTGACATCTCGGGCTAGTATGGTGACTCTGAAAAAATTCGTATTGTCTACCAGCGGCAACGGGTTGCCGTTCTCTTTGAGAGCCGCATGAATGCGGCTAAAACCACTACCAACTGCTTCGACATACCCTGCTCGCTGAAGCAACTGTGCAATGAGTGGATTACGGCGAACACTCAGCTTTCCCAGATCGGACGTCGTCATGCCGCGCATCAGGCCACCTGGATTCTCCACCTCCAAACGGTCGGCATACAAACTAAGATAAACGTGAGAACTCTGATAAAAGTAGTCCCGATGCATGACGGCATTTACTATAATCTCCCGCACCGCTACCTGTGGATATTCATAGCGCTCTTCCCTTCGTGCACTCGTATTGATCACATACGCCACTTTCTGATGTTGAGTTACAAAGAGGAATGCCGCCTCAATTTGCTCTATCAGGCTACCTTTGAAATCGTGGCGATCAAGAATAATAGAGCGGTCTACTCCCTGATAACGAACACACGAGATGAAGCCCTCCGGAAAGAATAACTGCGGACTCTCCGCAAAAAAAAGCACAGCCGCGTTGGCGAACTGTATGTTATCGCCCGGACCTGGCGCTGCCGCTCCAAGGTTGGGAAGGCAGTGTTTTACGTCTCTTGGTGCTGACTGCGGCAGCATCCCTCGATAACTTTGAAACTTCTTCTCCGAGAAGTCCGCCGGATAAACAAATTCTTGATTTATAGCTCGATCAAATGCAATCGACCCGGTAGTTGCCAAGAGTGTGAGTAATTCATCCCGTCGCAGTTTTTGTGAACTTGCACCGGCACGGATGAAAAAACCATCACGGCACTGATGCGGTTTGTTGGAACTCTCTAAGACCTCAATCGCCAGTACGTTTGTGGGCAATTTTACTATTTTAACCGGGATGGGCGGATCGCAGTTGCGAGCTACATCCTGAATTTGACTAAGCAGAGTATTGTCACTGCTCGTTCCAACGATCCGCCCGGAGTCATCTATCCCTATGTAAATTACGCCACCACGAGTATTGGCAAAGGCTACGATCTCTCTGGCCAATGAGCTGGACACGCTCTCTTTAAATTCGACTTGCTCCCCCTCGCCCGCTTGGATAGTCACGCTCATGTTTTCACTCATAGCCATTAGCTTAGCGCGCCCTGTCCATTCTGGCAATGCATTTGCGGCGCAAATGCGGCGCAAATGCGGCGCAAAATATCCAAGCCTACGGTAATAGACATAGTAAAATCATCCCGTGTGGTATCTGCTCAATAACCCCGATGTCTAGGAAAATCAATTCTTTCTAGAGTGAATATAGCGAGTTAGAGGCGGATAGTGCAAGTCAGTTGAAGCGAGAGCTAAATTTTGGGGTAAATTTATGATTTGTGTGGAGAGGAAACCGGGGAGTTGGATTTGGGGCC
>CAIXSY010000327.1 GCA_903922175.1 uncultured delta proteobacterium
AACACAGTCAAACCGGAGGTTTGTCCAAAATGTATTCAACGCTCGCATTTCATCAAAGGCTGTCGGGATTTCCCAAATTTCAAATGTGTTTGGCTAGAATCTCGCTTCGAAAATGCAACTCATCTAGTACACGTTTCAAGGGTCAAGGGATCTAGCATCGACGTGGTACATCCGACGTCAACGTTATACGATCCTCGCATTACTCCTATCTGTATGGGCCGAGCAGTTACCTTAAAAGAACCTCAAGTCTTCTTCCAGTACTGCTGATAATCCGCACCCTTGAATGACGGCCGACACTCAGGGGCGGCCACCTTGACGTGCAGTGCCACGGGAAATTCGACGCCGACGATAATCGCCTCACCGGGAGAAAGCACCGGAATACGTGCGGCACTGAAGCGATCGAGCTCTCCCGACGCACGCTCGACGACCTGCAGGTCGTGGTCGTTAATCAAGCGGTGAATGATCAGGGTCCCCATCTGGCTCAGCACCCCCTCCGGAATATCTCGCGGACGCTGCGTTGCCAGACACATGGTCAACCCGTACTTACGACCCTCTTTGGCGATTAAAGCAAACGAGTTTGTGGCACTAAAGTTAAGCTCAGACTCAGTTGCCTGACTAAGAAACTGATGCGCCTCATCGAGCACAACCAATGTGGGTATGTGAACAAAACGCTCGGCTCGCGCCAGATCGTAAAGTCTGCGCCCTACCGCGTTAAGAATAACCTCGCGTGCATTATTTGCGAACGAAAGGTTCTTTAACGAGACACAGAGCACGCGAGCATCACCGTCGACGATGAATTCATCGATCTTCTCTACTAACGATGGAATTTTCCCAGGTTTGAATATCGGCGCCAGCCCCGGATTGTTAATAATATCACTGATACGGCTGATCAGTGGCATACAGTTCGCCTGATCGACGGGGTTCACCCCGCCCCAAACCAACGGCTCCGTCGGACTACTCTGCGGATTGACACACTCATTTTCGATCTGTGCCGTCAAACAACGGATATCGAACTTCGCCCATGGACTCTCAACCTGATCAGCATAGAGCTGATACTCCGACAGATACTGCTTTTTCGCGCGGTACGCCTTAGGAATAACACCGCCAGGAGCAATTTGCGGCGATAGGCGGGCGAGCTTTAAGCTACGGACAGCTGCGCGCAACATCGGCCCCTGACTCGGGCCACTCGGCCTAAAGATGGCAAACAGGTCGCTTTCCGTAAGATGGTGATGCGGCAGAGCCACCGGAAGGGAGACGATGTCCCCTGCTTCAGCTGCACCGAAATGGAGGTGCCTCGTATTGTGATTTAGCCCAGCGAACTCGCCACTCGGATCGAAGAGAATAACCTTCGATTGAAACTTGGCACATTGCTCGACAAGCCGAGCAAGAGTCCAGCTTTTACCTGCGCCGGTCGTGCCCAAAACCGCAGCGTGGCAGGTAAAAAGCCGCTCCGGAGGAAGCGCCAAGGGTGGGCCTGATGCGTCGCGCATATTTCCGAGCGAGAGCAGCACCTCCGATTTCGTCTTCTTAGAGCCTTCGGCTAGAATCTGCAACACGCTCGACGGGGCCGGGAAAAACAGATCCGCGATATGAGGATAGACCTCGATGCCGATATGAACTCGCTCGCTAAGGATATCAACAGTACAGAGCAAGCGGATCTCACCGACACGATTGATGCGATATTCAACACCATCGACAATTACCGAACGCCCCCCTTCGAGGCGAACGTCGACTACCTGGCCGATGATATGGCACTTGTCCAATTCAACAACCACCAAGTCGCCGAACTCACTACCTGAATTATTCGATAGCTCGTCGCCTTGATGAACGAAAAAGCCGACCTTAATTCGGGAGGCGCTGACTTCGATCACCATCCCTGAGGGTGACCTGTTTCCAGTCTCCGTGAGTACTCCCATTGCTTCAACCATAGTCCCCTCTGTTATTGGATCGTTACACAATAACAGTATCGCCTACTTGTTTTCTATGATTTAGAGAAGTTTCTATATATACTCTAGTTCTTGTCCTAAATGGCAAAAATTAGCCAGGGACTATCCTGCCGCCTTCGCCTAGGCTACGGCGCCCCAGCACTGCTGTTGGCACTCCGAAGCGTCAGCGTAGGCGGGAGCGAGCGCGCAACATATTGAACTATTTAGCACAATTTCTTGCGCGCGAGTCGAAGGATGGCCAGGAGCCGAGTCCCATGACAGGCACTACCCTACTGGGCCACAAGTAAACCAACGTTAAACCAACGTTCTTCCTTGGTGACGATATGGCAAAAATCCTCATTAGCGGTGCTAGCGGACTTATAGGCAGGGCACTGGTTGCCACGTTTAACTCTGCCGGGCATACCGTTTTTTCGCTCACGCGCCGTAGCCCCAAACCAGATTCAGGTTGCTTCTACTGGGATCCAACACGTCGAATTATTGAAATACCCCTAGATACCAAGTTCGATGTGGTTATTAACCTAGCGGGCGAAGGCATCGCCAACGGTCGCTGGTCAAAGCAGAGAAAGCAGCATCTGCGTGACAGCCGCATTCAGAGCACCAAGCTGCTCGGCAAAGCTCTAGCTGCATCCCCTCCCAAACTGCTTCTCTCCGCCTCTGCCACGGGTATCTATGGAAACGGCGGGGAGGAGCTGCTTTCAGAGTCTAGCCAAGAGGGAGGGGGATTTTTGGCGTCTCTTGCACATGACTGGGAGGCTAGCGCTCAGGTTTGTGCACAGGAGCTCCGCTGCCGATTGTGCCTAATGCGCTTCGGTGTTGTTTTAAGTCCTCATGGCGGTGCCCTAGGGCAGATGCTTTTACCCTTCAAACTTGGACTGGGCGGCAGGTTCGGTAACGGGCGGCAATGGATGAGCTGGATCGGCATAGGTGACGCCGTCCGTGCGATCTCTCACCTGATCAATAACGACCATATCCAGGGCCCAGTCAACATAACCACCCCCTCGCCGGTCATTAACCTAGAATTCACCCACACATTGGCACGGATCCTAAGACGCCCAGCACTCCTACCAATTCCAGCATTTCTGCTTCGGCTCATATTCGGCGAGCTTGCCGATCAGCTCCTCCTCTCAAGCGCCCGCGTACACCCATCGAGGCTGCTTGAAACCGGGTTCACCTTCGAGGCTCCCACTCTCGAAGAGGCGTTATGCAGATTGCTGATGAAAAAATAATGTCTAATCGGACAACTATTTACCGCCCTTCGACGTCTACTTCTTAAAGTTTAATCCTTTGGTCCCCAGGGCTTAGGAGAATCACCTATGCGTCTCTTTGTATTATCGCTTCTTCCGTGCTCGATACTAGCCCTTTCGAGTTGTGCTCCGATGAATACCAGTCACGGCGGCGGATATCACGATAACGGCTATTACGGCGAGCCAGGCTATTCGCAAGGCTACGAGCGCGATGACCACAACGATCGCTATTATGAGCATAAACGCCACGAGGAGGAGGAGGAGCGGCGCCTTGAGCACGAACGCGATCGAGCCCGTCATGATGCCGAACGAGAACGTCAGCAGATCGAAGATCTACGGCGGCGCGAAGATGCCGAGCGGCGCAACTACGAGAAATCCGAAGAAAAGCGAAAAGAAGATGCCGCCAATCAGAAACGCTGGCGCGAAGCTCGGGAGCGTGCCGAACACGAAAAACGTGAACACGAGCACGACAAGAAGGAGAAACACGATAAAAAAGATGATAAGAAAAAGAAAGATAAAGACAAGGATGACTAACGGTTACGACTAACGAGGCTTCGCCTGAGATGCTGAACTGCCCAGCGCATTTGCGCGGAAGAGATCTGCCCTCTGTATGCCGTCATCTCCGTCTCTCGCAGCAAAGTGTTTCACCAACCTCAAGACCTCGGCTCGGCGAGAGCCGAGACGGGAGCTTTCTGCTGACTGCATCCGCCGCAACCACGGCCTCAGCCGACAGCCTTAGCCGTCTTGTCCTACGTAGAACATGCCCATTAAGGACACCCAACGATTAGCCCTTCCTGGGAGTGTCCCGACAATAATTAGATCACGGGGTTGCACACAATTAATAGGCGCGACTATTACTCCTTGTAGTATCAAGGTGATATAGCAATGTGATGCCTCTTTTAGGCAATATATTATTAAAAGTGCTACCACTTTCCAGCAACACATGCTAGTTTTACACATGGCAACTTACTACAGAAAAATAGAGCGCGATCTTATTTCTTGGTCCAAATTGGAGAATCGTAAGCCGCTGATCTTGAACGGTGCTCGTCAGGTTGGAAAGACATATGTGCTAAACAAGTTTGCCAAAGAGAATTTCAGGACCGTACATTATCTAAATTTTGAAAGCGATATTAAGCTACTCAGCCTTTTCCAAGGCGGATTAGAGCCAAAAAAAATTATAGATGGCATTCGTCTACACAGGAACATAGAGATTGACGTAGAGCACGACATTTTATTTTTTGACGAGATCCAAGCCTGCCCCTTGGCATTGACTAGTCTAAAATACTTTTGTGAAAAGATGCCGTCACTGGCTATTTGTGCGGCAGGTTCGCTCCTTGGCGTCAGGTTATCTAAAGAACCTTTTCCCGTCGGTAAGGTGCATGAACTAAATATGTTCCCTTTGGATTTCTCTGAATTCCTTCTTGCTATCGGTGAGGTAGTAGCCGCAGATCTACTTTCCAGCAAAGATGGCGGGCCACTCACCGTCGCGGCACATGCAACACTTTGGGAGCTGTGGAGATTGTACTTAGTCGTTGGTGGCTTGCCGGAGGTAATTCAAGAATTTTCTAAAAGTAAAGACAGTTTATTAAAAGCACTTACGGATGCGAGACAGAAGCAAATACTGCTCATCAATGAATATCTTAAAGACATGGCCAAGCATGCTGGCCAGGCAAATGCCTTACATTTGGAACGTATTTTTCGAAACATCCCTGCGCAGTTGGCTAAAGTACAGGAGGACTCAGTAAAAAGATTTAGATTCACTGGCGTAGTCCCAGGAATCTCTCAGTATCTACGACTAGCCTCCGCTTTTGATTGGCTCGAAGGATCGGGGTTGATTTATAAAATTCCAATTATAGACTCAGCCCAAGTCCCTCTAAGGCAACATGTTAAAGAAAGTATTTTTAAGGCCTATATATTTGATACGGGGATTCTTGGTGCGTTGGGTGATATTCCAATTAAGACCCTGCTAGATTTCGAATATGGAACATATAAAGGTTATGTGGCGGAAAATTTTGCTCTCCAGGCCTTAAAGGCTAGCGGTGTTGGCACTGTGTATGGATGGAGTGAGGGCACTGCCGAGGTCGAATTTATAGTTCAGGACTTTGTCGGACCAGTTCCTATTGAGGTAAAATCTGGCAGCGTTCGGCAGGCCAAGAGCCTTACTCAGTTTGTAAGGCGCTATAAGCCGGAAAAGGCATTTATCTTTGGCGCGACGCTGTCGCGTGAAGATGGAGTTGTCAGACGCAGGCCACTTTATCTGACAGGGTTACAGCTAGGGGAGTAATCTCCCTGACATTCTGAGGCTTGAGAGCCTCGCAGGATTTTTCCAAGAGACGTGTCCTCCGTCTTGTCCTACGTAGTACTTGCCACGCCTGTCCGCCGTAGCTCCGACCGCAGCCTGTCTCACCATCGCTTCGGCCGCGAGGCCGAGCGAAGGCGGAAGGCAAGGCGAAGGGAAGAACTAGCGAGGCGCTGCCTCAGACCGATGAGCGTTGATCTGTAATCTGCTTTCAGAGATCTGCTGGCAGTTTCCGCTGACTGCATCTGATGCAGCTGCAGCTTTCGGCCGCAGCCCACGGCCTTAGCCGTCTTGTCCTACGACTTGTCCCCCGTAGCTTCGACCGCAAGGTCGAGCGAACGCCCATTAAGGACACCCAACGCTTAGTCCTTCCTGGGAATGTCTCGTCGATAATCAAATCGAGGGGTTACGCCCCAAATTAATGGGTGTCCTACTTCCTTAAATTGACTTTAACATTTAAGTCAAAATCTAAGGGTAATATGGCCAAGGCAAAGCGGAAGTTCAAGGCCAAGTCTAAGTGGAAAAGTCTAGTCTTGGATGAAAAAACTTTCCGGTCGAGGTACTAGCGTTTGCCTTGGTGGTTCTCGCACCAAAGGTGGGATAGCAGCGCGCGAAGCGCGCTGCTCCGTCCACCGCCTATGTATTTTTTGCGAACGGCTTAACCGGCCAATGAATTTTCAGCGTCAGCACCAAACCAGCGCGCGTCAGCTTATAGAGACGTCCATGCCCAGCGTCCACGCCCTGCTCAAGGGAGCTGAAATCTATGCCGGGAAAGCGTGCCTTAAAAGTCTTTATCAGGGCTTCTTGGAACTCGCGCGCATCTCGTTCACTATCCCAGTTGGTTTTCCATACCAAGACATACGACGTTGCCTCTGCTTGCGCAGCGATAACGATACGGTCCCCCGCCCACCCGGCGGCGGCATCCGCCGCGCTAAATTTATCGCTTATAAAACTGCCAAGGAGCAGTGAGATCTGGAACTCGCCTAACGTGTCGCGGTACTTAATCACCTCACCAGGCAGAAGGTCCGCACTAAAATCAGACTCATTGAAGGTAATAAAATCAGCCCGCCCTGCCTCATACTTCTCCGGATGAAGGATCTCTTCAGTCGAGCGCGGAGGACGAATAAATGCTTTATTGATCTCGGCATAGCTCCCTCGACGCAGCAGATGGTGGGCGAAGCGCAGTCCGCTCGTATACGGAAAGAGAAGCATCATCTGCAGGCTCTGCGGAACTCCACTCGCCCCGGTGGTAAGCGACATCCCCAGGACATTCTGCATCATAAACGACGTCACGTCAGCATCGTGCTCTATCCCCTTCTGTCCCGCCATCTGACGAAGGTAGTCCATCATCACGGCGGTGGCATCGCCTTCGACCAGCGCCGAATGGGCCAACTGCTCGTCGCTATTTTCACTCTTTGAATCGATAAATTTGCTGAGGTCGTAATACTGGTCTTGAAGTGCATGTGTCAATTCATGCGAAGCCACGGTTGGCTGCATCATCGCCGGCATCCACCCTGCCATGACGAAATGTTTTTTTTCAGGGTCGTAGTAACCGCCCAACTGTGAGAGGTAGAGGTCGACCATCCCCTTGGTGTAATCGAAATTTTCAGGGATCATGCCGAGGGCTTTAAACGAGACCTCCTCCATCTTAAGCTTTTGCGGCGGGATCTTTGTCTCAACGGTGTCGAGAATAAATCTCTTCACCTCTTCGCGTGAGCGCACGGAGCAGGGTACCGGCTTTTTGATCTTAAGCTTTCGGATAACGCTGGCCTGGGCCATGGCCGCTTTGGCGATCTCACATTCGCCCTCGGCTAACGCACTCTGGCTAACAAATAGAAAAAGAAGGGTAACGACGTATAGGATCTTCATGATGCCCACCATCTCAGACTCTTCCGCACTAAGGAAGGCGCAATCGGGGTCCAGAATCCCTATTCTGCGCTAAAGCATCGGAATAGTGGGAGTTTCCCTTAGGGTGAGCGATTTGTCTTAATAAATTCAAGGGCATAGGTAACGGGAGGCAACTGCTCATTAACCCAGAGTACTATTTGTCATAGTCCTAGTTTTGGTCATGGTCGTAAGCCCTGATCATGGTCCTTATCTTGGTCATTTTCTTGGCCTATTCGACCAAAGACCATGGAAAAGACCAAGAAGCTAGACCACGACCAAAACCAGAACCAAGACCGTAGTATCCAGACTTAATGAGCAATTACGGAGATACATGAACACCAAGAGCTACCCCAGCATAAGTCTATGCATGATCGCCAAAGACGAGGAGGCCTGGATTGGGCAGTGTATAAAGAGCGTTGCCCCGATCGTCTCCGAAATAATCCTGGTTGATACCGGTTCAAGTGATAAGACCCTCTCTATCGCCGAGCACCTTGGGGCCAGGGTGCTTACCCATCCATGGGACGACGACTTCTCCACACCACGTAACCTCTCCATTGAAGCCGCCTCGAGCGCTTGGATCTTGGTGCTTGATGCCGACGAGGCCATCGCCGAAGGGGACTTAGCAGGCCTACGCGAGCTTACCCTCGATCGCACGCGTTGCTACGAGTTCACCCAGCGCCACTATTCAGATGATGTTCGCATCAGCGCTTTTACTCCCGTAAGCGGACAGTATCCGGAGTGGGAACGACACTACGGCGGCTACTTCGAGAGCAAACTCTGTCGGCTTTTTCCAAATCACGAGGGGATCAATTACCAGGGCCGGGTGCACGAACTCGTCGAACATCGCATCCGTGAGCTGCGAAAGCACCAGATCATCTACTCCCCCATTCCTATTCATCACTACGGCCACACCGCCGAGGTAAAGAGTAAAAAAAACAAGGGCACCCTCTATACACCACTCGGCACGCAAAAGCTGAGTGATGAGCCGCAATCATGGAAAGCCTGGTTTGAACTAGGCGTAGAACACAACAATGGCGGCAGACTAGAAGAGAGTGCCGCGGCGTTGACCCGCGCGATAGAACTCAACCCACACTACGTCGATAGCTGGACAAACCTTGGCTATGTGCAGTGCGAGCTCGGACGTTATCCCGAAGCGATCAAGAGTCTGCAAACGGCGGTGCAGATCGAGCCCACCTCACACGAGGGCTATTGTAATCTCGGCGTCACCCACCTTCGTTTGAGCCAATTTGAGCTCGCCGAGAAGTGCTTCCGCATCGCCATAAAAATCTTCCCCAAATACGTCAATGCCTACTGTAATCTAGGTAAGGCTTTGGCCATGCAGAAGCGCCGCGCAGAAGCAGCGCAGATATACCTCCGTGCTCTCGACCTGTTTCCACAAAGTCTGACAGCTCGATTCGACCTTGGTGTTCTCTATTTTCAACAAGGACTATTCGCCGATGCGCAAGGTTACATTGAATCAGCTCTCAAGGATCATCCGCGTGAATCCCAAGCCTACTACCTGCTGGCTCAGGTCTTACGCCAACTCAACAAACGTGAGGATGCGGCCAAGGCGCTCACAGCCTTTATTGACCTCGCTCAACTTCAGCCGCAAAGGCCCGAGGTGATTAAGCAGCTGGAACAGGCCCAACGCGAATTGCAGACGCTACGGGCTTAGGCTGTTCGTGCACCTCTGCTTGCGCTATAGTGGAATCCACACGTTCATTAGGGCGCAAGAATGTTCGGGGTAATCTCGCGAAACTCCATGAATTTTATTTTAACGCGAAGGAACGAAGGTAAGAATTTGGATTCCTTCGTTACTTCGTACCTTCGCGTTAAAAATAATTCTTGCGCCCTACACGTTCATCAATAAATAGCTCAGGATAGCGGAGTACCATCCATGAAAAAACTCAACCTTGCCATTCTTATCGCGGCGCTCAGCTCAGCATTCATTCTCAGCGCCTGCGTGAGTAATCCTCCAGGTCCAGCGGAGCGCATTGGTAGAACAATCGATCAGCTCACCGAGGACCTCAAATACGCCGATCAACAGTGGGGCGACGCAGACAAGGATAAGCAGCCTACCCCTCGCCCCCGCCCGTCGCCAGCAACCACGCCCGACGATCGAGACTATGATCCGTATGCGAATGACTATAATGAGGATCAAGACCTACCACCTCCTGCTTCGCCACAGCTACGCTTTTAAAAAACATTAGTAAAGGTCATTTATGAGGGTGATCAATGCGATTTAAACAGATGCTCTTGGCACTCCCTTTCCTTCTCACTCCGCTGTCGACCTTAGCCGACCTTCACGAGTGTAATGGCGTATGGACCAACACGCCATGTCAGGGAGAAGCACAGCATACCTTAGCTGAGACGACAACAACTCCCGATCCTCTGCGCAAAGAGCTTTCGGAGCGAGACCTCTGGCTCCACGACCTAGAGATGAGGCGTCTGCGCGCCAAACGAGAATACAACATCGATATCGACATAAGTGAGGCACGCGCGCTTTGCCAAAATATTAAAACTACTGCAATCCAGTGCAAACAGACTGTGACAGAGAAGAACGTGGCCATCGACGGCGCGCTATCCGATGCCGAACGATTAGAGCAGCAGAAGAAAGATGCCGAAAAAAAAGCTACGTCGAATGACCCCGCCACCGTGGTCGTCATACAGAACAACGATGGTTACCCAACCCCATTTCGAACCCCTTACCCCCCGCCGGTGTTCCCTCAACCCCACAAGCGCAAGCCACCGAGGATGCCTGCCCAACACTAGCGAGGCGCTGCCTCAGACCGACGAGTGTAATCTGCTCTCAGCGATCTGCAGTCAGCTTTCTGCTGACTGCATCTGATGCAGCTGCAGCTTTCGGCCGCAGCCCACGGCCTTAGCCGTCTTGTCCTACGACTTGTCCGACGAAGCACCGACCGCGAGGTCGGGCGAAGTCGGAAGCACTTGCCGCGCCTGTCCGCCGTCTT
>CAIXSY010000328.1 GCA_903922175.1 uncultured delta proteobacterium
GAGCACGAGCACGGAGCGCTCTATAGCGGATAGCGGATAGCGGATAGCGGATAGCGGATAGCGGATAGCGGATAGCGGATAGCGGATAGCGGATAGCGGATAGCGGATAGCGGATAGCGGCTTACAGAAGGCAGATAGCAAGCACGAGGCTTCTGCGCGCGAATGCGCGGGCCGGTTCAACACTTGTTGGTCTGAGGCAGAGCCTCGCTGTTATTTACCCGCAGAAGCAGTGGAATGCTTTCCATGTTGGATCATCGCACTTGGCCGGGCCTCTGTCGTTGTCATGGCAGCTTGCGCAGAGATGGTCGCTCTTGCCGATATTGCTCCCTGTGCCGAAGAAGTTATGCTTGCTCTTCCAGCTTGAGTCCTGACACATAGTGTCGATCTGAGCCGTATGGCAGCTTGAGCAGTTGGTGCTGCTTGCGCTGGTGTTGCACCTATCCGAGCCATGGACGAGCTTCCAGTAGGAATCGTTGCAGCGCGGCGCGCCCTTGTAGCTGTGGCAGGTGGTACAGTCATTATCGCCCGAACCACAGGACCAGAACGGATGGTCGTTACGCCACGAGACGCTGTTGCAGTCGGGCACGGTCTTTAGCGTGTGACAGTTATAGCAGTGGAAGTTGTTGTTATTGCCGCTACCCTGGTCGCACGAGGCAAATTTATGAGCACCTTCAAAGGTGGGGTTGCCGCATTGGATATGGCCCTTGTTCTCGTGGCAACTAACGCAGCTCCAGCTACCTGGGCTCTGCGTTCCGCTTTGAGCGGTGCAGGCGTAGGAAGCGTGTATCGACGTCCACTCGGGGTTGCCGCATTGTGGGCTGCCGCGTGGCCCGTGACAGGTTTGGCAATTGTTAGCCGAAGCCGGCCCACCTTGTCCTACGTTACAATTGTAAACCGATCCGTGAGTGCTCTTCCAAAAATCACTCGAGCAATCCGGCTCATCGATCACGCCGTGGCACGATTGACACGCATTCGTCAGGGCCACCGAGTTGCTATTTAATGGGGCGATGCGAAGGGAGGGGACCGAAACACCCCCTGTCGTCTGATTAACAGACACGCCGTAAGAGACTATGCGTGCTTCTGTGGTGACACCGAAGAGGGTCAGCGTAGCCTCGCCCTTTGATGTGCCGACCTGTAATTGAATATCACCGTTGAGCAGAGTGTCGGTTAAGATCTGTGCAGTGCCGGAAGCATCTGTGGTCGCTTGCTGGCCAGTGCTCGACAGTGTCACCTGAAGGCCTGCCAAGGGCGCGCCTGTGTGATCTTTGAATGTTCCGATAAAATTTTGCTGGCCAGAAATACCCGTGTCGCTATCATCAGAAGAGCCACCGCTGCTCGAACATCCCACAAAAAGCAGGCAGCTAAAAACAGTGCTCAAAGCGCAATGCTGCCAGATCAACGAGCTCCAGTATCCGCATTTATTATTGGCTCTCATCTTGTATTCCTGAGGCTAGACTAAAAAGTGTTGTAGTGTGAATCGGCATCTCTTCGACAAAACTGTGACAGATACAGATCCAGCAGTGACAGGAGATTACTATCATGGCAACAGGCCTACGTATAGAGAAAGCTTGATACTTGAGTGCACTTAGCAAGCATTCCCCAAAAAAGCGCGAAGTTGAAATGACGTTACTTCAGACACCCACTTTACTATGCTTGGCTTAGCGCGTTCGGTTCGGAATTTAGCATCTGCTCGATAATTTTATAGTCAGGGCCAATTTGCTTCGTAACCACCTGACTCTACTACATATCATTCATCGTTTGGGGTGGCGTAGTGCTGCTTTAATGGCAGATGATAATCAAGATAAGGCAGAAATTTATCGTTTGCGGCAGCAATCTATTGAGAGGGGATCCTGACCGTATTACAACCAGCGTCTCAAGTTATAGGTGATTATTTTTTGCCAGATAATAATTAATTTTATTTATGCTTTAGGTGTACTTTCCTGTTTCCGATTGTCATCAAAGTATCATACGATATCGCCGTCAGGCTTAGCACGCTCTCGGGGTTGTAGAGGGAGTTAGCTAAATCTCGACAGCGAGGAATTACACTAGAGTTACGCTATATGATGATTTCTTGTTTTTGGTCTGAAAACGTTCAATCAGGTTCAATGGTGAAAATGTTTACATCTCACACATCAAAAAAAGCCGCGTCCCTGTTGGTCACCTGTTGTTTGTTGACCCTCTCTCAGTTTTTGTTTCTAACGAGTGAGGCTCACGCTCAGGGGACTGGGAAAGTAATTGTAACTTTTCAAGGCTCAGGAAGCCCCGGTATCGCTGTTGAACTCAGCGGCCGCGAGCTCGAAGCCTCGCTTGAAAAGAAGACCGGAAAATCTGCCTCTGTTACCTTTGGGCAACTCACAACTGGTTCTTACGTAGTGACCCCCAGGAAAGGTGGCATCATTTTCACTCCACAGTCAGCTAGCGTGACCGTCACCTCCGGCAAGACCACGCGCTTGAAGATTAAGACCAAGGTCATGCCAAATAAAGTTGGCACCACCTATTGTGTCAACTGTCACGCTAAATATAGCACCGACATCTATGCCGATTGGCTTAAGGGCCCGCATGGGAATTTCAATTACGTCAATCAAGCGCATCAGAAGTTTGACTACGCTGACTTCACTGACAGCATGAGTTATCCTGGGGATTACACCTTATTCACCGGCTTCCCCAATGATGCCTCGATTACCGCCTCGCTCTTAGAGCCGGAATATGCGGGCATGAAGGTGGGCGATTGCTTGCGCTGTCACGGTCCAAATAAGAACGACAATAGCAAGGTTGCTACCTTCCCGCTGGTCAGGCCTGACGGAACGCTCGACGAGGTCAACAGCACGCAGATCGCCCGTCCGATGATCGGTTGCGAATCCTGCCACGGCGGTGGCACGAAGCACATCGCTTCGCCCGGAAGATCCTTGCCCTTCAATAATCCGACAGCCGTGCAGTGCGGACAGTGTCACAGCAGTAAGGCCCCCGATGGGCACTTGCAGTATCATCCGATGATTAAAGCTGGTGACAACAATCCTGGTATTTACGAGGCCTATCAGTCCTCGCCTCACGTGAATTCGATTAACGATAGTGTCTACGCCAATGCCAAGAAGACATCAGTTCAGCCCTTGTGCTCAAAGTGCCACACCGATCAAGGTGCACGTATATATAGAGACAAGAATGGTGACGCCACCGCACTCCCGGCGCTCTTCACCGGCGAGGCCAACCACACTGAGTTTTCACCGGTACAGTGTCGCACCTGCCACGATGCGCATAACCCGGAAGCGTTGTTGAAGCTAGCCACCGCTGCCACCGGTAGCGCTACGGCAAGGTCGACAGAGTTTAATACCTGCACCAACTGTCACCAGCTGTTAGACAGCAATGATGCCAAGATTACGCCGTATCATACCGACCATGATGCATCGATTACCAAGACGCACTATGACGATCCGGCGACTGTGGCTATCGAAGGTTATAACATTAACCAGGGTAGTGATACGTCGTGTAGCAACTGCCACAATCCGCATGTGGCCATTACGGAGATCAACAAGCAGTGGGCAGAATCAGGTCATGGAGATAAAGAAGGTGCTCCTTGGGATGAGCAGGATTTCAAGACAGGCTCAGCAGCGTGTAAGCGTTGCCACACCACCACGGGCTTTATTAAACGCCTTGAGAATCCCGATGCCTGGGACGCAGCCAGTGGAAACGTGCCCACAGACTTCTCGTATCTAAAAGATAAGCAGAAAGAGATGCTCTATTGTAACGCCTGCCATACGAACAGCGCGTTCGACAGACGGACCATCAGCCCGGTGAAGTTCCCCTCGACCCTCAGCGTCGACCTGCATGATGACAGCAATCTTTGTATGGCTTGTCACCAAGGCCGCGCTTCGAAGTCGACAGTTGATGCTAAGGCGCCGAATGCGTTTGGCGCATACGCATTTACCAACATCCACTATTTTGCCGCTGCGGCGTCCTTCTTCGGCACGGATACAAAGGGTGGATATGAGTACGCAGGAAAGACCTATGTGGGTCAGAACATGTTCACGGCTCACGAGGGCAAGAGAGATACCTGTGTCAAGTGCCACTTCCGAGAGGGGCAACCTGAGTTCCCGGATCATCATATGAAGCCGGAAGTTTCGGATTGCTCGAGCTGCCACACGGGGATCACTGACTTTGGTGATATCAGGCCGGCGAACACTCCCGACTATGACGGTGACGGAGATACGACTGAAGGCCTTAAGGGCGAAATCGATGGCTTAAAGGCCAAGCTGTATACCGAAATTCGTTCCTATGCACAAAGGGTGATTGTGGGCATGGCAGTTCCCACGATCTGCCGGACAGCGAATTCTGGGGCAGGCTCGACCACAACTTGTGCCGGCTGGTACATCTCCTACGATGCAGTAGGCGCTAGTGGACAGTACTTCTTTAAAGATCCGAATAATAATGGAGTGAGGGACACTACTCCTACTGCTGAAACGACGGCATACAGTAAGTTTGACTTGAAGCTCTCTAAGGCGGCTTACAACTACCAAGTAAGTATGAAAGAGCCCTGCGGACATATTCACAACGCCAAGTACATTGGGCAGTTGTTGTATGATTCGATTAAGGATCTTGGCGGTGATGCGGCTGTGAGCACGCTAGCACGGCCGGAGGAGTAACCAGCCGGTAAGATAATTAATAAGAGCCCCCGATACCGCAAGGTATCGGGGGTTTTTTATTCCGACCGCAAGAGCGTTTAGGACCAACACAGCATTGTGCGCGGCCGGCCTGTCCTGAGCGTAAGCCGATGGAAGCAGCGCGCTTCCTCCTCCGCTCGACCTCGCGGTCGAGGCTACGGGGGACAAGACGGCTAAGGCCGTGGGCTGCGGCCGAAAGTTGCAGCTGCATCAGATGCAGTCAGCGGAAAGCTGCCAGCAGATCTCTGAAAGCAGATTACAGATCAGGTCTGAGGCGAAGCCTCACTAGACGGGAGTCAAGTTACACGGATACTTACCAGAAACAAGACCAGGACTATGATCTAAGTTTTTCGCCCACACTTAATGAGTAGTTACGTGTTGAAGCAAAAGGTTCTCGCACTGAAAGCGTGGGCTAGGTCTACCCTTTTTGTGGCGCTATCAACGGCTGTAGCATGGTGCAAGAAAAGGGTAGACCTGCGTCTGCCATCAGTGCGTTTTTTGTGTCAAATTTTTCCGCAGACGGAATTCCACACGTAATGACACATCTGTGACACAAGCTCTGAAAAACTCAATCGACTCGAGATGTAAGACCTCCCAACGAAGCAATCTGGAGTTCGTATCGTCGTAACACGTAGGCGTACTTACCGGATTGGCATCTATTCAGCAGTTATTTTGAGTGCTATAGCAGACACATTTGAAGCAGTTTTGTCTGCAGCTGTTTGTTGTGTCGTATAAAGCCGGAAATAATATGGAAACTAATGGCATGGGCCCGTTTGACTACCAGAAACATCTTCGATCTCATCTCGACGATCTTAAACGTGAAAAACGCTACCGCATATTTCGTGACCTATCGCGCCACTGTGGCAAGTTTCCACGCGCCACCTTTCACCATGGAGACGCTGAGCGCAACGTCACTATCTGGTGTAGTAATGACTATCTTGGGATGGGGCAGCATCCCAAAGTTTTGGCTGCGATGCACGAGGCTGTCGAACGTTATGGCGCTGGAGCGGGTGGCACACGCAACATTTCGGGAACTCATCACCCCATGGTTGAACTGGAGGTGGAGATCGCCGACCTCTATCATAAAGAAGCGGCGTTGGTATTCTCTTCCGGCTATATCGCCAATGACACCGCCTTGAGTACTCTTGGGGCCCTGCTTCCAGAGTGTGTCATCTTTTCGGATGCCGATAACCACGCCTCGATGATCGCCGGAATTCGACACAGCGGCTGCGAGAAAAAGCTCTTCCGTCACAGCGATCCGGAACATCTAGACGAATTGCTGCGCTCGGTGCCAGGGGCCGTGCCCAAGCTTGTGGTCTTTGAGTCGCTCTATTCCATGGGAGGGGACTTTGCGCCGCTGCAGGATCTCATCGCTGTTGCTAAGCGGCATGGAGCGCTGATCTATGTTGACGAGATCCACGCGGTTGCTCTTTACGGCGATCATGGCGCAGGTGTGATTGAGCGAGAGGGACTGCTTGATTCGGTCGATATAATTCAGGGTGGTCTTGGTAAGGGCTTTGGAGTTGTCGGTGGCTTTATCGCTGGTAGCGCGACTATGGTTGATGCCGTTCGCAGCTGCGGCGCCGGGTTTATCTTCACCACGGCGCTGCCTCCCGTGGTAGCGGCAGGAGGGCTTGCCAGCATTCGCCATCTTAAGAGTAGTAGTGTGGAGCGGCGAGCGCTCTTTGAGCGGGTGCACAAGGTGCGCGCTGCGCTAAGTGCCGCACAGCTCCCCATTCGAGAGACCACATCACAGATTGTGCCGTTGATGGTGGGGGATGCAGAGCGCTGTAAACACATGTCTGATATGCTGCTTGAAGAGTTCAATATCTACATTCAGCCGATCAACTATCCGACTGTGCCGCGTGGGACTGAACGGCTGCGCATTACACCATCGCCCCTACATACCGATGAGATGACCGGTGAGCTTGTGCGGGCACTGCGTGTGTGTTGGGAGAAAGTGAAATAAGATTTTCACCTTCGTTCCTTCGCGTTGTAACTGTTAGGAAAGTATTAACGCGAAGGAACGAAGTAGCAAAGGTAAAGTATTTCAGAAGCTTATACCGTCCGCAAAAAGTCTTGACTTGGTAATTCGCGTTCCCCCTTCGCTCGACATTCCGCCTTCGCTCGGCCTCGCGGCCGAAGCTATCGCGAGACAGGCTGCGGTCTACGAAGGGGGAAACTCCTGATGAGGCAATAGACGTTAGCGGCCACTACGTCAGCTAACTTTACGGCATCAGCACTCGCCTCCCTTCGACTCGGTCGCAGGCTCCCTCGCTCAGGGCCAATGTCCAGAATAGCCTGATACTCTCTGACCGACCCAAAGGCCATATGGAAGAATCTTTTCTGGTCAGCTTTCGTCCCGCGCCCACGTCCTTCAGCCAGATTCAAAACGATGCTCGATGCCGCTCTGTCTTCGTAGTAACGCATAATTTAGCGGCATCAGATTACTGTAACCGTAAGCCGACTGCTGAAAGCAGATAGCAGATCGCCGTCCTC
>CAIXSY010000329.1 GCA_903922175.1 uncultured delta proteobacterium
GACGCTTTAATTCAAAGAACCACCGAGGCACTACGCTCGTTTATCACTGATGCACCAGCTGTCTCCTCGATCACGTCCTTTTAGGCTTTCTCGGCCCCATTCCCAATCAAACAACCTGCATTGCGCTTCTTGTGGCCACCCATTGAGGCTTCGCATGCATCTGCTGTCGCACCAACTAGCGGCGCGCTTGGTCTACCCTTTTTGTGGAGTTATCAATAGCTGTAACATGGTGCAGAAAAAGGGTAGACCGAGCGCGCCGCTCCCTTCGACTGACGCTCAGGACAGGCCGGCCGCCCACGCTATTCGGGGGTCCGCCAAGACTTTTTGCGGACGGTATAACATACTTATCTTATTGGCTCTTCGGGCGAGCTAAAGCAAAAAGTCCGAGTTGTAGCGGTCAAGGTAAGTCTATGGTAACTATTCAGCACATTATTGGCTTCAGGAAGCTCTGAAAAACTCAGGGTTCTCTCCGGATGTGGCGTCATTAACCACCAAGCCACGTCTCGGCGAGAGCCGAGACGGGTCCACTGCGTACTCCGCGTTGAAATCATTGACAAAATTAACGCTGATTATGTCATCTCTGATCTGGCAAGGCGTTTTAACCCATCTGCGTTAGCCTCATGCCCGAGCGTCTTGGGGCGCGATCGAGAGGAGGATGGGAGTCGAGACGGTGGGGGTGGTGCGTTTGGCAAGTTTGGCCATCACCAGCCCTTCGGCTGCGTCCTTTGCGCTTAAAAAAATCGGGGCTATTGATCGTGCTTGGCCCGAGGAGTGGAACATTAAATTGTAGAAGGCGAGCTTTTCGACGGCCACCCTAAATTTGAAAAGGTTGACGCGAAGGAGCGTCTGTTCTAATAGGCCCAAGAATTAGGACCACTCTTTTCAGCTTGTGCTAGGATTCAAGTGTCGTCGCTGTTTGCGCGGTAATCTTATTTTGAGGAGGACCTGCCATGCTAAGACCGACCGTTAAAAACTATTTGGATAATAATCAGATAGAATACGCACAGATCGAACACCAACGGGCGTTCACCGCCGAGGAGGTGGCGCAAACTGCCCATATCCCCGCACGTCGCTTCTGCAAAACGGTGATCGTTGCAATCGACGGAGACATGGTCATGGTGGTGCTCCATGCCGATGAGCGAATTAACCTTGAAAGGTTGAGAGAGTCGGTAGGAGCAAAGGCTGTTCATCTGCTCTCTGAAGCCGATTTTGAAGATCGCTTTCCGGATTGTGAAGTTGGTGCCATGCCGCCATTCGGAGATCTGTTTCACCTGCCGGTGATCGTTTCTGAGAGCGTTGCTTCCGAGTCGACGATGACCTTTAACGCTGGGACACACACCGACCTTGTGCTCATTCCCTACAACGATTTTCATCGGCTGGTGAATCCGAGGGTAGGGACGTTTGCGAGTCATTAGAAGCACGGGTTTCAATATACATCTCCTCGGCGATATCCTTGGCCTCACGGTGATCGACTATCGGCGGCGGATAGGTTGTCGTTCCGCGCGGAGAAGACAGTTTGTGTATCTCCTTGCTGGTTAGGCTACGTAGTTCGGGTACCCAGCGTTTAATATAGGTGCAGTCAGGATCAAAGCGTTCCTGCTGTAGCCACGGATTAAATATACGGAAATAAGGTTGGGCGTCGCAACCTGTGGAGGCAGCCCATTGCCAGTTGCCATTGTTCACCGCGGGGTCGTAGTCAACTAACTTCTGCGCAAAGTAGCGCTCTCCCCATTGCCAATTGATGTGCAAGTCCTTCGTCAGCACCGAGGCCACGATCATGCGCACGCGATTGTGCATAAATCCGGTTGCGTTGAGTTCTCGCATTCCGGCGTCTACAATTGGAAACCCGGTCATTCCCGTACACCAAGCTTTGAATTTTCTCCGATTATTCTCCCATATAATCTTGTCGTAGTGACGATGAAAGGATCCTTTGAACACATGCGCGAAATAAAAACCGATGCAGCAAAAAAAATCTCTCCAGAAAAGCTCACGGATTAAACTGTGCTCAGGCCCGAAAACGTTTTGAATCGCATGGTAAACTTCGCGGATAGAAACGGTGCCGAACTTGTTGTGTGCTGAAAGTTGGGTAGTCCATCCGAGGGTGGGGAGGTTTCTCTTTTCTTCGTACTCCTGAAGTGTGCCCACCTGCTGCAGCAGTTTTAGCGCCTGACATCGTCCTCCCCTGACGGCGAGCTGCTGGTTGGAGTCTGAAAAGAGGCTAATCGAGGCGAGGCTCTTTGCTCCCTGGAGGTTGTCGATAAAGCTACGGCTGAAGGCGTAGTTCTGTGGTTTCTCGATCGTTACCTGTCGAGCGGCTTTGTAGAAGGGGGTAAAAATGGTATAGGGCTTTCCATCTTTTTTGAGGACTTTGCCGGGAGGGGTAAGCAGAACATCATCGAAACTTTCCAAGGGCACGGCGTGACTCTTGCAAACCTCCCCTAGGGCACGGTCTCGGCGCAGGGAGAACGGTGTGTAATCCCGATTAACGAAGACCGCGTCGATTTTCTCTCTATGAAGGATCTCGGCCAGGGCCTGTTCGGCTTTACCTTCCCAGCAGAACAGCCTGCTTCTGTGGGTGTGCAGAGCACTATCAAGATCTCGCAATGACTCAAGCATAAACTGCATAGCATTGATGCTGCGGTAGGAGTTGCGCCGTACTTGACGAGGATCGAAGATGAAGATCGGAATGACGCTCTCCGATCGTCGACAGGCCTCGATTAACGCCGTGTTGTCGATCAGCCGTAAATCCCGGCGGAAGATGAAAAGTGAGCACTGGTATTTTTTATTCATGCGGCCGGAAACAAAAGACATTTACGAAAAGTCGATACTATCAAAGTATCGCCCGGGATTACAGTTGGTCAGCGATATTTCTAGAGCCAGTTTTTGAAGAGAATGCACGGCTCGGTTCAATGAGTAGTTACCCGCGGGTCGGCTTAACCGCCTGATATAACCCACTTTAATCAAATAGCCGGGGAGGTGATATCCCCTTTAGCCTCCTCAGACATGCTCGCTTACTTATGGCCTCTGTGGATCTGGCGGCCTCCTCCGTAACAAGCTCTTTTCCCCTCCAGAATCTAGGCAAGTCGTCCGATATCAGTAGTGCATCCAGGGGGAGCGTCCCTCAGTTTGGATTTGTGTAGCTTTTGGGCGATTGAAGGGGAGATATGAACATTCAACGTTGGACTCGGGGTATTCGCGGGAGATTATTGGCGTTAGCAATTATTCCGGCGGTGCTGATCGGACTTTTATCGGCGGCAGCGATGTACTCGCTGAATGATTTTGGAAACTCACTACGAGTTTTTACGTCACAGACCGGCCCGGGCATTCATGAGGAAGGGCTCATGAAGGGTGACATCAGCGAGGCTATGCGTTGGTTCTGGGTCACCTATCACACTGATGTGCAAGAGGTAGCGCAGCGGAAGTCTTTTATCGCCAAACTGACTGCAAGCCGGGTGGACTTCGAAAAGTCTTTTCATGACTATGCGGAGTATTCTCAAGACGGGGAGTTGACCCAGGTCTTTAAAGTTGTGAAGGACAGCGGACCTACTATTGTAGAGGTCCTCAAGAGGGTCGAACAGCTGCTTGCCGCTAATGAAAAGGATGCCAACGAGAGTGCGCGTAAGGCCATAGAAACCGAGATTCGTGGAATGCTTGAACCCGTTATGAGAGCCTTTGATGCCATGGGCAGCAAACGCGAAGAAACCTTGAACGCCGACCAGAAGACCACGGGTTCTCACGTTTCCACGGTCTTATGGGCTGTTGGCTCCGGGTGTGTCGTTTCAATCCTTGTCTTGATGCTTGGAGCCCTGTGGAACGCGTCACGTATCGCCAATCAATTAGGGCGGGTAACGGCTGATATCTCGGCGGCCGGAAGTGGCGTTGGGGCAGCCAGCGTCGAGTTCGCCTCTTCCAGTCAGACTCTGGCGGCGGGCTCCGAGCAGTCTTCGGCCTCAATTGAACAGACCTCGGCAAGTCTGCAGGAGCTGCTGAGCATGGTTAAGCGCAATACCGAAAATGCACAGCAGGCGAAAGCACTCTCGGAGACGAGTACTCATGCTGCTGAGAAAGGTAAGATTCAGCTGACCACCTTGATCGGCGCCATGGAGCAGATCTCACAAAGTTCACGACGAATCGAAGACATCATCAAGGTGATTGATGAGATCGCTTTCCAAACCAATCTTTTGGCGCTCAACGCGGCGGTCGAAGCCGCGCGAGCTGGTGACGCGGGCAAGGGCTTCGCCGTGGTAGCCGAAGAGGTTCGAGCCCTGGCGCAACGCAGCGCTACAGCGGCTAAGGATATCACTGGCCTCATTCGCGAGAGTGTCGAGAAAACCAACAACGGCTCTTCCGTAGCGCAGCAGAGTGGTAAGGCTCTGACTGAGATTGTTGAACACGCCCGTAGTTCGAATATGCTCGTAACTGAGATTTCGGCAGCGGCGGTTGAGCAGACTCGCAGTCTCGATCAGATTCGTGATGCGGTAGGTGAGATGAACCGCGTGACCCAGTCCAATGCGGCTTCTGCAGAAGAGACCGCTGCTGGAAGCGAGGAGCTATCATCACAGTCACGTTCATTAGCGGCATTAGTAGCGGAGCTACAGCAGGCGGTGGAAGGTCATAGCGACGGCATAATCCAGACTGCCTCCGTCGTGCGGCCTAATAGGAAGCCTGAGCCCAAGGTTGATGCGGCGCCGGTTGAGGAAGCTGCGCCACGTCAGGAGCCATCCAAGCGGCCACATAAGGCCTCCCCGGAGGAGATCATCCCCCTCTCGAATGAACAGGTGGTGGGCCTGAATGATAATAATTTCGGGGGGTTCTAACGCGCTGAGGGCGCGCTATACCATCCGCAAAAAGTTTTGACTTGGTACTTCGCAATCCGCCTTCGCCTTTGAAATAAAAGTTCCTTTTATTTCAAAGAGCTACGGCGAGATATAGCAGGTGCATGTTGAGTCGCTTCGCTACATGACTTTTTGCACCTGCTATAGTTGCCTCGCCGCGATTAGTCCATTAGACTCCCCTCGGGGGGAGTTTCTTCTATGGTCGAGCGGCAGAATCAACGCTGGGTTGTCGGTATCTCTGGCGCGAGCGGCATGAAGTATGCGCTGCGCCTCCTCAACGTCCTTTCACTCGAGGTGGCGGAGGTTCATGTGGTGTTCTCTGAGCCGGCACTGCGGGTGCTTGGCGAAGAGGAGGGTATTTCACTCTCGTTTGCTAGGCTTAATGCCCGTGCGCTTCTAGGTGAGGAGCGACCCAATATCTACTTTTATAATCCACGTGATATCGGCGCCGCGATTGCCTCTGGATCTACCCTTTTTGATGGTATGGTCGTCGTGCCGTGTAGTATGGGCACCCTCGGCGCTATTGCCCATGGTGTGAGCCAGAATCTCCTCCACCGGGCGGCCGACGTTACCCTTAAAGAGCGGCGCCGCTTGGTGCTTGTGCCGCGCGAGACGCCGCTTTCGGAGGTACACCTGCGTAATATGCTGCTTTTGGCAAAGATGGGTGTGGCGATTGTGCCGGCTATGCCAGGATTTTATCATCAACCGGCCTCACTCGCTGATCTAGTTGATATGATGGTGATGAAGATACTTGACCAAATGGGTGTTCCCAATAACCTCGTTAAACGCTGGGGTGAGGGGAATGAGCGTCTAGCATCGCCGGTACCAATGTTGGTTCCTGTTACCAAGTCGTAAACAGATGCAAAAGGTGTTCACACAACTTCGTCTTTACGCTGGCCTGGTGAAGTTTTCTCATACGGTGTTTGCTCTGCCCTTTGCGCTTAGTATGCTTGTTGTATTGGCGCGGACGCATCCCGTATCGTGGTCACAAATAGTATGGATCCTGGTAGCACTCGTTAGTGCGCGCACCGCCGCGATGGCGTTTAATCGTCTGATTGATCGAGATGTCGACGCACGCAACCCGCGCACGAGGGAGCGGGAGATCCCCTCCGGTAAGCTCTCCGTGGCAAAGGTTCGTGGGCTCCTCTTTATAAGTAGTGCGGTATTTTTGGGGAGCGCGGCAGTGCTTGGCCTGCATTGTCTGGTGTTGGCTCCCTTTGTTCTCGGGATCCTTCTGCTGTACTCGTGGACAAAACGCTTTACCTCAAGCTCGCATATCGTTCTTGGGCTTTCGCTTGCGCTTGCGCCTGGTGGGGTTTGGTATGCGCTTACCGCAGAGGTAGCGTTGTTGCCGGTGCTCCTTATGGCAGCGGTGCTCTTTTGGGTGGCAGGCTTCGATATCCTTTATTCCTGTCAGGATGTTAATTTTGATACCGAGCAGCATCTTTTCTCTATCCCGGTGCGCTGTGGAGTGGCGACAGCATTTTGGTTAGCGCGCCTTTTTCACGTAATCGCGTTTGTATTCCTTGGGCTATTTGGTGTGGAAGCCACGCTGGGGATACACTATTTCGCCGGGCTTTTAGTCTTTGGTTTGATTCTGGGCAGCCAGCATCTGATAATTTCACCCAAAGACCTTTCACGCATCGATGCAGCTTTCTTCACGCGCAATGGTACAGCTAGTTTGGTGTTTTTTTTGGCGGTGATCTTGGGGTAGCCCCCAGGGCCAGTTCACAGCCGGTGCGGCGCTCCGGCCGCCCCCGCTATTCGGGGGTCCGCCAAGACTTTTTGCGGACGGTATAAGTATGGAGATGGGTATCTAGGCCGCACGGACAGAGAGATCTTCGCCCTGCTGCTCGGTCTCCGACACACCGCCTAAGATCGCGATTGAGGCTTGAGTAAATTCCATGGGCACCAATAAACGGTAGGCGCACACCTTCTCACCGTCTTCTTCGACCTCAAGATATTGAAGCATGATCGGGATCCCCGCATCCTCGAGCAGGCCACAGGCGTCACTCGCCTCTGCCCTAGTGGAGAGAATTGAAATTGGGAGGTACTGATCCATGGCGCCGACCTTCTTGAAAATATCGGGATGATTCTGAGGCATAAGCCCAATGTGCGCCAGGGGGCTTTTGTAACTAGGCGGAACAATTGCATGTTTATGCAAATTGGTGCGAGAAGGTATGCGTTTACGGGCGGAACTTCCTGGTAAGGCTCGGAATCCTTGCACGGGTCGCCTACACTTATTGGTGAGGAACCAGAAAAGTGTCCGTTCCTGCCTAAGTGCCACGCCCTCCTAAAGTCGCTTGAATTGGAGCTTTACTTTCATCTTACTCTTCGCTACTGCTAGCCAAACACATTTGAAATTTGGGAAATCCCAACAGCCCCTGATGCGAGGCGAGACTTAAATACATTTTTGACAAACCTTCGGTTTGACCCCGTTTCTTTAAATGTGTTTGGCTATGTTGTCCCTTCATTCGACTCGCTTCGCTCGCTCATGACAGACTACCTCAGACCCTGAGCGAACGGAGTGAGTCGAAGGGCCGGGGGTAGAAACTTATTGCCCACTTATTTGTTCGACTGCTTTTATGCAAATATGGGCAAGAAGTTTCTAACTTGATGCCCGTCACGCATTTTTTTCACGGAGTAGTATGAGTGATGTTCATGTCAATGAAGCGATCAAATATTTCCTCATTCCAGGAGAGCTTAAGGCGATACATCCATTCAAGGTAGGTCATATCAATGAGACCTATATCAGTGTCTGGGGGCAAGGTGCTCATGAGAAGCGTTACTTGCACCAGATGGTTAATAAATCTGTGTTCAAAGATGTTCCTGCAGTGATGGAGAACATAGAGAAGGTGATTGCGCATATTAAACGCAAGCGAGGCATAGATACGCGTGAAACAATGACCATTATTCCCAGTACTGATGGACGCTCTTATATTCAAGATCAACATGGTGAGTACTGGCGTACTTATGAGTTTATCGAAGACACGATAAATTATGAAGTATGTACGGAGCCTCGGCAGGCCTATGAAGCGGCCAAGGTCATGGGTAGGTTTTTGACCTACCTTTCAGATTGTCCAGCTAGCGCCTATCACGAAACTATCCCTCTTTTTCAAAATGTTCCTAACCGATTCGTACAGCTTGATGAGGCCATGAGCAAAGACTCGCAGGGGCGTTGTAAACAAGCGAGGAAGGAGACTCAATTTGCCACCGCCCGTCGTGAGCACGCCGCATTGGTGGAGAATCTCCACACACAGGGCAAGGTGCCGCGGCGAGTTACCCACAGCGATCCCAAGTTCAATAATGTGCTTTTTAAAACAGTTCCGTCGAATGGTAACGGGGTTAATTATGGTGAGGGGCTGGTTGTCGTGGATCTCGATACCGTCATGCCGGGAACTATGTTGTATGATTTCGGTGATCTCGCCCGTAGCGTGGTTGTGGCCACCGCCGAGGATGAGGTGGACCTGGCTAAGGTGACGGTCAACGAGGAGCTTTTCGGTGAACTTGTACGTGGTTACCTTGAGGCAACGTGCGGTGTTCTTACCGCCGATGAGATCGCTCAAATGCACCTTGCTCCGCGTCTGATCGCGCTGTCGCTTGGCGTGCGGTTCTTAACCGATTTTCTTAACGGCGATGTCTATTTCAAAATTCATCGTCTAACCCACAATCTCGACCGAGCGCGCACCCAGTTTAGGATAGTCAGCGAGATGGAGAAGGCCGAGGCTCGTATGCAAGCCGTGGTCGCGCGTTATTCGAAGGCAGGCTAACCCTTGTTAGGCGCCAAGACTTCGGATCTTCGCCGCACCATCAAGGATCGTGCGTTCTGTTGTTTCCCAGTCAATGCAGGCGTCGGTGACAGACACGCCGTACTTGATCGTGGTGAGATCCTGCGGAATATCTTGGCGTCCGGCGGCGATATTGCTTTCGAGCATCATACCCACAATTGACGTGTTACCCTGCTGGATCTGTTCGATGCAGTTGTCGAAGACCAGCGGCTGGCGAGTGTGATCTTTGCTTGAGTTGGCATGACTACAGTCAACGACTAACGTGGTTGGCAGCTGGTTGCGAGCGAGAATCTGTTCGCAGGTGGCGATATCGGCGGCTTGGTAGTTCGGTGTTTTGCCGCCACGAAGAACGACGTGCCCATAGCGATTCCCTCGGGTTCGAAATACGGCGGAGCGACCATCTTGACTGACACCGAGAAATGAGTGCGGGCTTGCAGCCGCTCGTAGCGCCATAACCGCGATATCGAGGTTGCCATCCGTACCATTCTTAAAGCCGATGGGAGCTGAGAGGCCACTCGCGATTTCACGGTGAGTTTGCGACTCCGTAGTGCGCGCGCCGATCGCGTACCAACTGATTAGATCGGAGATGTATTGCGGAACGACGGGATCGAGAGCCTCGGTCCCGGTTGGTACTCCCATTTCGTTGAGATCGAGGAGTAATCGTCGGGCAGTTTTGAGCCCGTCATCGATGCGAAAGGAATCATCCAGGCGAGGATCGTTGATCAGACCCTTCCAGCCAATCGCAGTCCTCGGTTTTTCAAAATAGACACGCATGACGACAACAAAGACGTCTTTGACCTCACGCGCCAAGCGGCGCAGGCGAGTGGCATAGTCGATCGCCAGTTCGACGTTATGGATTGAACACGGTCCAACTATGAGAAGGCGACGTGGATCTTGTCGATCTAAAATTCGCTGGATGGTGCTGCGGCCATCGAGGACTGTTGCTTCAGCCTGAATGGAGAGCGGCAGCTGCTCTTTAACCTCAGCCGGGGTAGGGATAATTGTCTCGCTGATGATGTTGGTATTGTAGACACGGTTTGAGGTTGGCATGTTGACCTTTAATTGTTCCATCTTACAGGTTATAAACTTTCGGCTTTAGCCGGAAGTGCTTCAGCGAGGGATTCTTAGTCCTGGTGCTGGTCATGGTACAAATTCATGACCATGGTCTTGGTCTAAGATGGTCAAGATAAGGACCACGACCATGGCTTACGACAGTTCGACAAGCTCACTGCAGGCCAGGACCAAAACTAGGACCATGACAGAATGTTACCCACACTTATTGAGCAGTTACGCACGTGGCTAGGTAAACTTAGATTGAAAACACAGAAGAAGCAAAGTCCCTTTCATTGGTTGCGGCCTGGCACTTGCCTGTGGTTTAATGGGGGAGTGAGTCTAATGTTCGATCTAGCCGCGGGAATAAGCATATGACGGAATCAACTACGGTAAAAAAATTCAAGATTAATGACCGGGTAAAGCGCTCCAATGCATCAGGTTCCTACGGAACGGTGAAGGAGGTTCGTGCAGAGACGAGGAATGTGACCTCCCATACAGAGGATAAAGACCGACACATCATGGTGAGTGTCCATTGGGACAGTGGTACCATCTCCTATTTTAGTCCTTCGTCCCTTGATCTGGTGAAGGAGTAGCCGAGCTCTTCAGCTCTGTTCTTGGCTCTGTCCCTAAGGCCAGGCGCTTGAGGTTGTCCTTGTGGCGTATGACGAGAGTTGTCGCCATGGGTATGATACCATAGAGGATCTGATCGGGGAGACCGCAAAAGATAGCGATTAACGGCGCACATATCGCAGCGCTAATCGAGGCCAGTGACACCGTGCGCCTCCAGGCGAAAACGGACGAGAAGATCACGACTACGCCAAGCGCTGTGATCGGTGTTAGTGCAATAAGTGCGCCGAGTGACGTGGCCACGCCTTTCCCACCTTTGAGTAGTGGTGGTAGCGATATACAATGTCCAAGTACCACGGCAAAGGCCGCTGTGGCGCTATACCATAGGCCGACGTTTAGTAAGAGTGCTAGGCCCACAGCAATGGCACCTTTGCCGATATCAATCAGCAGGGTCAGTATTCCAGCCTTCTTTCCAAGCACGCGGCCTATATTCGTTGCGCCGACATTGCCGCTGCCGTGTTTCGAGATATCGACTCCAGCGCTTTTGGCTATGATATATCCCGTGGGAATCGTGCCGATTAGGTAGAAGGGGGTAAAGGAAAGCGCGATTAATAGGTAACTCATAGATTGCTAAAGCTCCTTCCCAGCCCGACGTAGCTCGTCGATCGCTCGCTGACGGTTTTTGGTGCCAAATATGGCGGAGCCGGCGACTATAACATTGGCACCGGCACGAATGCAGAGTTTGGCAGTGGTGGGGTTGATGCCACCGTCAACTTCGATACGAGTGTGCCTTCCGCGGCGTGCTAGCTCAGCCCGCAGCTCTTCAATTTTTGGCAGACAGCTCTCAATAAATTTTTGACCACCCCAGCCTGGGTTGACGGTCATGACGAGAACTAGATCGCAGATGTCTAAGATATCGCGAAGTGTTGTCATTGGGGTCGCCGGGTTAATGGCTACTCCCGCGCATGCCCCAAGCTCTTTTATTCGAGAGATCGTGCGGTGTAGGTGTGGCGAAGCCTCTTGGTGCACGGTAATACAATCAGCACCGGCATGGCGAAAAGTTTCGAGGTGCTGCTCCGGATTGCGAATCATCAAGTGCACATCGAGAAAAAGTTTAGTTTGCGCTCGCGCTATGCGCACAATGTTATCACCGAAGGTAATAGGTGGTACGAAGGAGCCGTCCATGACGTCGATATGCAGCCAGTCAGCACCAATCTTTTCAGCCTCTTGGATCTCGGAAGCATAGCAGCCCGCGTTGGCAGCGAGGATTGACGGTGCTATCAGCACCCCGGCTGAAAAGGCTGTCGATGGATGTTTTACGCACATGGTCATAACTTAAGTTAAACCACAGAAATCCAGCTGCGCATATTCGAAATTTGATGAGCGGGTTATCGCTGGAAGCTGGAACTGTCACTGCTCAATAACCCCGGGTAGCTTCACTTAGCCTTTTCCTTAATACTTATTAAGGTTTAAGGCGGAAGGGCGGGGTCGTGGGACGAAGGCCGACCAGAAAAGATTCTTCCACATGGCCTTTGGGTCGGTCAGAGAGTGTCAGGCAATTCTGGACATTAGCCCTGAGCGAGGGAGCCTGCGACCGAGTCGAAGGGAGCCCAGCGCAGAGGCCGTTCAGTTAGCTGACGTTTTGGCCGCTAACGTCTACTGCCTGATCAGGAGTTACGGCTAAGGCCGTCGGCTGCGGCCGCAACTGATGCTGCAGCTGAATCTGATGCAGACAGCTGACTGCAGATCTCAGATAGCAGATTACAGGATGCTCGACTCTCTCTTCCGCGCGAATGCGCGGCTCGGTTCAAC
>CAIXSY010000330.1 GCA_903922175.1 uncultured delta proteobacterium
ATGCGCCCAAATGCCCTTATCTTGGAGAAATGTGTAGACTGCATTTAGGACTTGACCCGAGCCCCTTGATCTTTATCTAGGCATTAATGAGAATGCCGTAAGTGCTCAATAACCCATGTTATTGAGCAGATACTTAAGCTTACCTGCCTACTATCCGAAGGTCTCTGTATGCCACCTCAAGCCCGATCACCCTGGCCTTTCAGTGACCCCGAGGATACCATAGTTTTTACCATGGTGCAGATTCTTGATGGGTTAGAGCCGATCTTGCTTGTCACCCATGATATCGAAGATGACGCTTGGCAGTTTTTGCCAGGGCACGATCAATTTACCGAAGACGATGCGCGCGCGGTGAGCTTCGCCGAGATGCTTTCGCTCGATTCCTCAATCGCGCTCCTGGCGGATCTACCGATTGGCTGGAGTGCCCGACGCAAGGCCGCCTACCTACCATGGGTGACCAAAAATGGGGTCACGACTGAGAGCTGAGATGAACTTCTGCTAGGATATTGCTTAAGCCGTAAATATATCAATAAATATCAGCTGTTTACATGCGGCCCACGTAAAATTCAAGGAGAAGAAGCCTCTCTACTCCAACCTGCATCTAAAGACAGGACTACCGCCCTCAGGTGAACCTATGTCGGACTTCATAATTGATCGTTTTCCAAAAATCACGACGGACTTAGTACGAACAACTCCCCTTCCAGCCGATAGTGCTGCTCAGACGCAAACGCCCACAGGGCCAGTACCCGTCTCAGGTACAGATCCGGTTACCATGTCGCTTCCACGGACTCGGGGGAAAGAAGGCACCACAACCGATCCAATCCCCAGCATAACCTCACTCTCAGCAGCGATTCGCTCCGACCCAAGCGCGCTTAGCGCCCACCAAGACATGGATGTAGCGCGCATGCTCGATCTACTCAAAGATGACGAAAACTAGTTAAGGAAACAGAACTCAGCTCTGGCTCGTCTGCACGCTGCGCGCTTGGTCTACCCTTTTTGCGGAGTTATCGGTAGCTGCAACGTGGTGCAAAAAAAGAGTAGACCGAGCGCGCTTCTCCCCTTCTACTTCGCTCAGGACCAGCCGAATGGTGTAATGCTGAATAATTACAACATTTCATGAAATATCAGAATTGGACTATAGTAGTTACCGATGAAAGTTCCCCACTGTCCAGAAATAATGGCCCCCATCGCCAGCTGGGATATGTGCCAGGCCGCCGTTCATAACGGTGCTGACGCCATCTATGTCGGCGCGCCACACTTCAATGCACGTGGGCGCAGCCACGACTTCTCCACAGACGAGCTAAAGTCCATCATCGATTACTGCCACCTCTACAAA
The DNA here is from genome assembly GCA_903922175.1 of uncultured delta proteobacterium. GTDB lineage: Bacteria > Bdellovibrionota_C > UBA2361 > UBA2361 > CAIXSY01 > CAIXSY01. The sequence continues at coordinate 1,334 of CAIXSY010000330.1, forward strand.
GTCAAAGTCTTTGTGGCCTTTAACGTCCTCATATTCGAGCGTGAACTGGCTTTGGCGGAGGAGCTGCTGCGAGAAATAATACCGCACGGCCCCGATGCATTCATCGTCCAAGACATCGGACTGGCGCGACTTATGCGCAGACTTGCCCCTACTCAAGAGATTCACGCCTCAACGCAGATGACGATCTCCTGCGCCGAAGCCATCGAGATGACCCAAGACCTCGACATTACACGCTACGTTTTAGCACGTGAGGTTTCCATCCCAGAGATGGCGCGTATTCGCACACAAACCCAGAAGGAGCTTGAGGTTTTCGTTCATGGAGCACTCTGCGTAGCCTACTCCGGGCAGTGCCTAACCTCGGAGAGTAACGGCGGACGATCGGCCAATCGCGGGCAGTGCTCACAGTCGTGCCGACTGCCCTATGGACTCCTTGTCGATGGCAAGGAGCAGCCGCTCGGCGACAAACGTTACCTCGTCTCACCTCAAGATCTGTGCGGACTGGGCGACATCCAACGTCTTGTCGAAGCAGGCATCGACTCATTCAAGATTGAGGGCCGTCTCAAATCACCAGAGTACGTTGCCAGCACCGTGCGCAACTATCGCGAGGCAGCACATCAGGCTTTTCAGGGACAGCCTCTCGACATCGAGTCGCGCCTCCAGGAGTTAAGCCTGACCTTCGCCCGCGGGCGCTTTAACGGATGGTTCGATGGCGTCAACCACCAACGTCTAGTCGATGCTCGTATCGCCCGCCCCTCAGGTGTTTTTCTTGGACCGGTCACGGCCCTCTCTCCTGCCGGCATCGACATCCAAAGCGAGGCCATGCTCGCCCCCGGCGACGGCGTTGTATTTTACCAATTTGAACAGGAGCTCGAGCGTGGCGGCATCATCTTCTCGGCCAAACGAGTTTCTCCCGGAGTGTTAAGGATTCGCCTCGGCCGCGAGTTCTCCAGTGAGGGGATTTTGGAGGGCATGCAGGTTTTCCACAACTCATCCTCCACCCTTGGCAAGAATCTACGTCAAAGCTACTACAATCGCGAACGACACAAACGGGTGACTCTACGAGCCAAGCTTAGCGGTGCTATTGGAGAAAATCTGCACTTCGAAGTTATTGATGATGACGGACACTCGGCTACTGTCGAGGGTCACCATCCTCTCGTCGCCGCACAATCCTCGCCGCTCACCTACGAGGATGCACTATCCGAGCTTTCCGCACTTGGTGGTACACCATTTGTGCTCAGCAAACTTAAGTTCGCAGTCCAGGGAGACCTTTTTGTACACAACCGCGAGCTTAAGCAGCTGCGCCGCGCTGCCGTGCGCATGCTCATGCGCCTGCGAACCACCCCCCAAGCGCACCTCTTGACGTCTCCTTCAGATATGAAGTCATGGAGGAGAGACGAATCCTCCCCTGTTATCAGCTCCACCCCCGATCGCGCCCCCACGCTCAACGTCCTCATTCGTGATCAGGCTCAACTTGAGGCCCTCGACGGCCAACGCATCAACTGCGTCTATCTCGACTACGAATACAACAAGGAGTACGAGACCTCTCTGTGCGCCGTGCGCAAGATGGGATTTCGTTGCGGCATCGCCACAACGCGAATTCTTAAACCGGGTGAACTCGGACACCTCAAATACATTCAGCGGCTTGCGCCCGACATCATCCTTATCCGTAACCTCGGGGCACTACAATTTTTTCAAGAGAGCGACACCGAGATGATCGGTGATTTTAGCTTCAATGTAACCAACTCTCTTGCCGCAGCATGGCTTACCGAGAAAAAGCTCACCCGACTCTGTCCTTCATATGATCTAAACCAGAGCCAACTCCTCGATCTCGTGGGCGCATTCCCGGCACAGCAATTTGAAGTCACGGTGCATCAATACATGCCCACCTTTCACATGGAGCACTGCGTCTTTGCTGCATTCTTGAGCAAAGGGACCAACTTTCGTGACTGCGGACGCCCCTGCGAGCGTCATCATGTCGAACTGCGAGATCCCAATGGCACACTCCACCCACTCAAAGCCGACGCCGAGTGCCGAAATACCCTCTTCCAAGGAAAACCGCAATCCGCGGCTCGACTCATCCCTGATCTCCTAAAGCAGAGAGTGCGATCCTTCCGACTAGAAGCACTCTTCGAGAGCCCTGCCGAGCTTCGCGCAAAAATCGGAGCGTATAGCGCGGTCATTCACGACGGTGCCGACCCACTCTCGATCTTCCCGAAGCTCGGCATCGTTGAACGCTACGGCGTCACCGAAGGGCAGCTTTTCAACGAGCGCACGTACCAGGATCGTAAGCAGCAGCTTCTCTCTGTCCTACCTCCGGAGCTTGGGCTTCTTCGGGAGCTGACGTAAGTCGTCCGCTAAAGGTTTTGACGCGAAAAGCGCAGTTATGGCGGACGAAGCAGCGCGCGTTCGCGCGCTGCTAGCCCACCTTCGGCGCGAGAACCCTTCACACTAAGACCGGACAGACAAGCAAAGCCATGTACGCTCAGAAGCAGGCTGGCATAAGGAGAAATAGCGTCATAATTGCTCAATAAGTGTGGAAAAACTCGCTAATTTCATGTCATAAAAGGCAACGTGAGGTTGACGGCGTCTCCGTTTGTGCCCCTGTCAAAATGCCCACATTGTCATCCCGAGGAGCTCTACCCTTTTCCAGCGCCTCTGCACCGAATCAGCTATCACCTCAAAAAGGGTAGAGCGACGAGGGACCTCCGTCGCCCACTTCAAACGGCGGAGGTCCCTCATCGCTAGCGCTCCTCGGGATGACAGGGGGCGTGAACGGATACTCGAAGGCTGCAGGAGACACAACACCCGAGGAACTTCGGATAGCCAAGGTGTGCGCTCCTACCAAGGAAGGATTCGTTCTCTTCCCGGCATCGTGCTGCCTCAGCGACAGCTCCTACCAGCGGCGCGCGATCTGTCCTGAGCGAAGTCGAAGGGAGCGCGACGCTCCGTTCGGCTGAACTCACGGCCGAAGCCAGCCGCCTCCCGATCTTCGGGGCGCCGTCAAGACTTTTTGCGGACGGTATACTAGAGCTCACCGCGCTTGCACGAGAGTACCTCGCCGTTCTCCTTAAGCGTGACACCGAAGAATTTGATGAATTTTTGCCGACACTTTTCGGCTTGCTGTGGGGCCCAGCTGCAGCGAACGCTACCACGGCACTTGAGTGCCAGAAGTTTCTTCCCGATATTCAGGGGAAGGTTTTTCGGATTCTTCACACTCTCGAACAGGTCATCTATCCGCGCCGCCGTGCGTTGGTCGAGCGAACAGGTAATCATGTAGTCCCCAATAACATTTCGATAGTGTGTGCGATCATCATCAAAGGGGCTCGGCCTAAAGGTGTAGGTAGAAGAAGTACGCGAGATGGCGCTTCGACACTCAAAATCCAACGCTGTCCGTCCGCCGATAACCGAGAAGCGAAAGTCCCGCAGCGCCTCCGCTGCCGGAATAAAGGTGCTCTGAATCCCCGGATGGGTAAGGTTGAACCAGTAACGCGGGACCCATTGAAAGAGCGGGATGCCGGGAAGGGCGGCGTGAAGAATGAGCATGAGCTGAGTCCAGACACGATCCCAGCGCACGAGGTCTGAACAGGTAACGACAATATCCTGACCACGTTTGGGTAAAACGAGCCTTTGACTTTCAGGCCGAGAAGCGGTTTCTACCATCTGATCAACTCGAGCTTGAAGCGAGAGCAGCCAGGCGAGGCGCATACTATAGAGTCCCGCGCTACGCATAATCACGCCCTCAGCTTCTAGGCGTTGCAACTCCTTGTAAATGCCCCGACGGCTATAGGCCTTCCAGCGTTTTCCGACCAGCTGGCGAAGATCGTTGGCGCTCAATCCACACGGTGACTGTTGTAGAAGGGCAAGTATAAGATTCTCAAGGTTGGGCGTAATCTGTAACAGCATATAACTGAGCATAGCATAATGTGCACTATTCGTGCACTAGCAAACCATAGAGAGAGTGGCGCGTGCATTATTAGTGCACATTTATAGAACGCTAGGCCAAGGCGCAGAATGCGCTATTCTAGAGAATATCAAGTCGATCAACGACACAATTTAGAAGCACAGCCGCCTGCACCAATGGTCTCGGCAGGTAGCTTCGATAACCACACAAGAGGCCTTGAGGTACACCTATGGACATGAACACCGAACAAAAATTCAGTAGCCTCCCCGAGGTCCCACCGGCCATTGTGCAGTCTGCCGCGCAGAATACTCAAGACCTAAGCCAGGCTGCCTTCGGACAGCGAACCATGTCGTTTAGCAGCACACAAGAGCCACCGGCAATAACGGGGATCGTCAAATCGTCGATCCTCAATCGTTGGGCAACAGACGCTGGATTCCTTATCGGAGAGGGTGCTGTATCGCAAAACCTAGCCGCGTTCAACGTCGGAAAGCTTGGAGCTTTTATTTGGAATAACATCGACCTATCCGATGGCGGCAAGGTACATGAAGTCGACCTGGGGGTTAATTACACAGTCAGCAAAAAGATCGGACATTCGGCGATTAACTTTAATTTCGGAGCTCAGACTTGGCTTTACCCCAGCGACCTTTTAAGCTCGAAATCACCTTATGATGTAATCGCGACGGCAACGCTTAGCTGGAGCGGTCCGGTTACACTATCGGCTGACTACAAGCACCTCTTCGCCGGGCAGAGCACGGAGTACCCGGGCGAGCTGCTGGTCTTTAAAGTCGCGAAAGAGAAGCAACTCAAAGAGTTTAGTAACGGGTCAACCCTCACCTTGAGAGTCGAGACCCAACTACCGTTACGCTATAACTTCTTCGTCAAAGATGGATTAAGCGTACCGTGCGTTAAACCGGGGGTGGCCCTGCGCTGGACAGATGCCAAGCATTTATGGGAGATCGAACTCTCGGCAAAAGACCAAATCGGCTTGAGCAACGGAACTCGCAGCCAAGGCATCGCTGGATTCTCGGTTCAACGGGCGTGGTAGACTACGGCCGGGCAACTTGCTCCATAACCTCCGCCGTATCAACATCAACAAGAAGGATCTTCTTGGCGGCACCGCTCTTGTCCTCTTGCAGAAACTGCCCGATCTCACTCAGAAATTTCTGTTTGGCGAATGGCGGCATCTGCTGCATGGGGAACTCCTTAAAAAATGCTTTATACTCGCCGTTCCCTGCATCTTCAACGCGAACTAATTTAGGACCGGCGATGCGAACCTGACGCATCCGATTTTGCAGCTGCTCAACAAATGTCGCACCGGAGGACACGGGAGGAGGAGCCTCTCCACGATCCGCGCGCCCGGTCGGTGCCGCAGACACCTCTCCGCCTCTTACCTTACCGAGGAACTCGATCATCCCCGCTCGGGCTTCACCTTCAGGCGCAATCCTCACCGCATGTTCACCGACGCTCAGAGCCTTGTCCTTCTCTCCCATCTTAGCCAAGGTGACGGCGAGGTAGGAGAGCGCCGGAAAGTTCTCCGGGTCTTTCGCCAAGATACTTTCGAGCTCGCCTTGCGCTTCCTTGAACTTACCGAGATAGGTCAGCGTACTTGCGTAGCGGGCTCGCGCCGGTGAATCCGTAGGAGCAAGGTCTAGGTAACGCTTATAGTAATCAGCCGCCTTATCGAACACCTGCTGGCCAAACGACACCTCAGCCATGTTGAGCAAGGCATCTTTGTCTTGCGGATTGAGACGTAGTATCTGAGCAAGTGCCTCGATCAGATCAAAGATCTCTTTCTGCGATGGATCCTGGGCATGCTGCAGATCGAGGATCAAGGCGGTCGCCAGGGCACGCCAAGAACCAACATCATCCGGCGCTGCCTTAGCGGCATCACGCAATGTGACAATTTCAGCCGACTCCGGAGCCTCTGCCGAAGAGTCCTCCTCCATCTGCCCCGTTGGCGGAACACCAGCTAAGAAACTCGACATCGACCAGGCTCCGAGCCATAGGAGCAGCGCTGCTCCAACAACAACCGAAACGCCCCTTCGGCTGATACGCAGCGATGATACGGCATTGTTGCAGCCGCACTGGGGACAAAAACGCGCATTTTGAGGTAACTCGATCGAGCAAGATTTACAGGTTGCCATAGCACTCACGTATTAAACATTACCGAGACTGTCAGAGACGCCTACTTCCGCCTTCTCAATTTTCGGGACTACTAATTCGGGTTCGGAAAAGTTTTCTATAACAGAGTCGGCTATCATAAACCCGCGCTCGGTCATTGCCAACTGGTCACCTTGATAGCTAAGCAGCCCCTCAGAGAGCAGCATCTCCAGAGCACATGGGTAAGACTGTTTGAGAGTTCGGTGGAACTTAGATTCAAAGCCAGAGATACTCACCCCCTTACACTTGCGTAGCCCAAGAAAGAAGTACTCAAAGATGGCACCGCGCTCGTCGAGCGTCTCACTCCATGATTGCGCCGATCCCTGGACCGAAGCCTCCTCGATATACTTTTGGGGCAAGGCGTAGTTCGACCATCGTCGCCCAAACATCGTCTGGCCATCGCCGAGCCGCGCCGTAAAGCTGTGTGCGCCGGCGCCAAGACCGAGGTAGTCATCACCGTTCCAATAGGCCATGTTGTGGCGCGCCTCCTTACCGGGCTTAGCGTAGTTGCTTATCTCGTAACGCTGCAAACCACAGCCCGAGAGCTCATTGGTGATGCGCTGCATCATGTCGATAACGATCTCCTCCTTGGGGATCCGAAGCACTCCCTTCTTGTAGCTCGTGTAAAAAGGCGTACTCTTCTCGATGGTCAACCCATAGGGGGAAACGTGTGTCGGATCCAGCTTCCCGATCTCCATCAGATCGGCCTGAACATCGGCCAAGCTCTGCGAGGGGGCGCCATAAATAATGTCGATATTGATATTACTGATGCCGACATTGCGCGCCGCAATAACAGCTTCCTCCGTTTGAGCCGGTGTATGCATTCGCCCCAGGGCGCGCAAGATTTCAGCGTTGAACGACTGCGCTCCTAGGCTAAGGCGGTTAATACCCGCTTCGTAGTATCCGCTCAGCGTATCATACGAGACCGTTCCGGGATTGGCCTCAATCGAGACCTCAACATCGTCCTCGACGGGCAGCGTTTTTGAAACCACTGAGATGATCCGTCGGATACTCGCGGGGGTAAAAAGCGATGGTGTGCCACCACCAAAATAAATCGACTGCACGCTGCGCCCACGCCACTCCTGTAGAGAGGTGCGATAATCTAACTCAGCCAGGAGAGCCGAGACGTACTCCTTCTCCGGAAACGAGGCCAGCGCATAGGTGTTAAAGTCGCAGTACGGACACTTATGCAAACAAAACGGAATATGCAGGTAGAGCGAGAATGGCCGCATAGATTATATTCCCCCTCTACTAGGGTGTTAAAAACATGATTCCCGGAAATAATAATGTCGTTAAAGTGGCCGTTCGCGGGGTCTAACTAATCGAAACCATGGAAGTGGGATGGAAGTTACGCGAAGGGCACGAAAAAAGACACGAAAACCACGAAATAAATCGCTGAATATTCACCCGGAGCTAACTCCAGGTGAATATTCTGCAAATACTTTCGTGTCCTTCGTGTCATTTTTCGTGGCTTTCGTGTAACTGCATTCCTTCCGCTAGTTCAATTAGTTAGACCCATGAACCGTTACCTTTAAAAGTCAAAATCCCTATCAACTCTATCTTCTCGAAGCCTTGCGTCGCGCTTTGCGTTGCGCAAGGAGCCTAGCACGCTCCGCCTCGGGATCCTTAAGCGGAGTATCCGTCGACGCCCCAGCAGCTGGCTCAACCGTACCTTCGTGGTTGAGACTCATCTGCTTCTCAAAGATCTCCCGGCGACGCTGCTCTTCCTGAAGTTGAGCAATGTACTCTTTTGGTTCGGGAAGTTCAAAGTAATACAAGCGCCGTGTCACCTGCTCTTTTAAGGCATTGATCATACTCTGGAAAAGGATAAATCCCTCGCGCTGATACTCGTGCAGCGGATTTTTCTGCCCATAGCCACGCAACCCGATCCCCTCGCGCAGGTGGTCCATCTCCTGCAAATGAACGAGCCACAGATGATCGAGCGCGCGCAGCAAAAAGTCGCGTTCAAGCTGCTCAAAGTTGAAGTCAAAGGGGTTATTTTCAGCAGTAAAGAGCGCACGCAACTGTGCAAGCTTGCCCTCAGTGCGCTCTATGTGCCGAGTATAGAGGGAGCGAGCCTGCGCGCGAACCACATCAAAGATTGACTGCCGCTCTATCTGCAGATCGGTGGGCAGAAGAAGCTTTTCCTTGAAGAGAAACTGAAAGCGATCGGTAACCTGCGCCAAGTTCCAATCCATCGGCTTGGTACGCTCGTCACAAACTCCCAGAACGATCTCCTCGCAGAGATCTTCGACCATCTCAAGGATCTCTTCACGCACCCCCTGGCGAAAGAGCACCTTGCCGCGCAGGTTGTAAACTACCTGGCGCTGCTTATTCATCACGTCATCGTACTCGGTAACGTGCTTACGATGGTCGAAATGAAAGGCCTCCACCCGCTTCTGCGCCGACTCAATAGAGCGGCTGATCATCGAGCCATCCATGGCCACGCCCTCTTCCCAGCCCAAGCGCTCCATCAATTTCTGAATGCGTTCGCCGCCGAAGCGCTTCATCAGATCATCCTCGAGCGAGACATAGAAACGTGTCTTGCCCGGATCGCCTTGGCGACCGGCGCGACCGCGCAGCTGATTGTCGATGCGTCGAGACTCATGCCGCTCGGTGCCCATGACGAAGAGCCCACCGGCGGCAAGAACCTTGACGCGCTCAGCGGCGCACTGGGCGACAAACTTAGTATGGGACTCCATGTATGAAGGGTCGCTGCGATCCTTCGTGCCGGCCTCAGCCATAGCCAAAAACTCGGGATTGCCGCCGAGGATGATATCGGTACCACGGCCTGCCATATTAGTAGAGATCGTCACCGCGCCGTAGCGCCCCGCTTGAGCGATAATCTCAGCTTCGCGCTCGTGGTGCTTGGCGTTAAGGACGTTGTGAGGAATATTTTCACGCTTGAGCGTCTTGGCCAGATTCTCACTCTGCTCGATGCTAATCGTGCCGACAAGAATAGGCTGACCGGTGGCGTGCGCCTCCTTGATATCCTCAGCCGCCGCATCGTACTTCTCACGCCGCGTGCGAAAAACGCAGTCACTCTGATCGTCTCGAACCATCGGCTGGTTCGTGGGGCAGACGATGACATCGAGGTTGTAGATCTTCTTGAACTCGACCGCCTCAGTATCAGCCGTACCGGTCATGCCCGAGAGCTTCTCATACATGCGGAAGTAGTTCTGGAAGGTAATCGAGGCGAGCGTCTGGTTCTCACGCGCCACCTGCAAGTTCTCCTTAGCCTCGATCGCTTGATGCAAGCCGTCAGACCAACGCCGCCCCGGCATAAGACGCCCGGTAAATTCGTCAACGATGATGATCTGCCCATCTTTAATGACATAGTCGACGTCACGCTCCATGATCGTGTGTGCTTTGAGCGCTTGCTGCACATGGTGCAGGGTTTCGATATTATCGGGGTCGTAAAGGTTCGAGAGGTGAAGCAGCTGTTCGGTTTTGGATACGCCACCCTCGGTGAGCGTCGGCTGCTTGGTGCGCAGCTCAATCTCATAGTCGACATCCTTTTCGAGCGCAGGGATGATCTTATTGATCGTTACGTACTTGTCCGTCGACTCCTCGGCCGGTCCAGAGATGATCAGCGGCGTGCGTGCCTCGTCGATTAGAATCGAGTCAACCTCGTCGACGATAGCATAGTGGTGACCGCGCTGGAGCAGATCCGAAGAGTCAAACTTCATATTATCGCGCAGGTAGTCGAAGCCGAACTCGTTATTCTGCCCATAGGTGATGTCTGCACGATAGGCCTCACGCTTAACCTCTTCGCTCAACCCTGCGTATATGACCCCAACACTGAGCCCAAGAAAGCGATGAATGCGCCCCATCCACTCGCTATCACGTCGCGCGAGGTAGTCGTTGACGGTAACGATGTGAACACCTTTGCCACTGAGCGCATTAAGGTACGACGGCAACGTAGCCACGAGCGTTTTTCCTTCGCCCGTTTTCATTTCAGAGATCATGCCACGGTGCAAAACAATGCCACCGATAAGCTGCACATCAAAATGGCGCATGTTAAGAACACGGCGAGAGGCCTCGCGAACCGCCGCGAAAGCCTCAGGCAGAACGCTATCAAGAATCTCACCGCGCGCCAGTCGCTCACGAAACTTCGGGGTCAATCGAGCCAAGTCATCGTCAGAGAGCTTGCGCATCGCCGGCTCGAACTCGTTAATCTGGTACACGGTCGGCCAGATGCCCTTAATGATGCGGTCATTTCTCGTACCGAAGATCTTCTTTGCGATATAGCCAAGCATAGTTCCACTACTTCAAGTTATTGACTGCCTTTGCCCAGACAAAGTCCTGCGCGCAACTCCCACATCAAGCATGCGTCTAAAGATCGCTAAAGACTATAAAGTAAGAGTAAAGTATTAGCAAATACGGGGGGTTAAGTAGATCCCGCCGTATCTGCTCAATAACCCCGGGTAGCTTAATAATTCGTGAGAGTGGTCGTGCTCGTGGTCGCGGCCGAAGAGTGTGCTAAATCAACTAGTTACATCGACCAGGGCTTAAGACCAGGACCAAAACTAGGACTATGACAGAATGTCTCCCGGGGTTATTGAGTAGTTACCAATGTTCGCCCTAACCCAGTGATACTTCTACGTTTTTATTTTCAACGCGAAGGATGGGTAACCGTTCACGGGTCATAACCGCTCAGGAACTCTGTGTAAATTGATGGTTTAAATTCTATAGGCTTTGGATTACAGCATTGGGAGTAGTGTCGTTTTTTTTGGTTTCACGAAGTAGGAAACGAAGCTTGGGAGCACACGAAGGTAGATTAAAAGACGAATCTGCGGATACCCTCCTTTAGGACTGCGTTATTGAAATTTAGGAGCAAGCCGGTTTTAAGCTTGGCCAGGGCAAGATAGG
>CAIXSY010000331.1 GCA_903922175.1 uncultured delta proteobacterium
TCACTTGGTCATGAACTCCTGCTTGGCCGTGGCCTCATCCTCTTCGACATCGACTTTTACATTTAAGCCCAAATCTAAGGGTAAATGGCCAAGGCCAAGCGGAAGTTCAAGGCCAAGCTTAGGAGAAAAACTCCAAATTTATGTGAAAAAACTTTCTGGACGAGGTCCTAGGTCAAAACGGCAGCATAAGTATCTCCTGATAGTTGTACTCATCGTGCTTCTCTGCAGTGCTCTTTTGTTCTTTCCGATACCACAATCGCAAAGCGTGGTTCCAGGAGTTGTGCTCTCGAGATACCCAAACTATAAGCCATCGCTGCTCTCTTCCCCTGTGGCGGCACTTGCGCGCTTGATTGCACTTGTCCCCGAGGACCTCCAGTCCGGGTTAGGAACAAGACTATTTTCAACTGCCGTCGCTCCGTCTCTATCTCAGATGCGCCAGCATAAATTATTATCACTGAGGAAGGATCTCTACCACTCAATAAATGATGCACCTCGGTGGCGCAACGTGCGCTCGGAGTTGGGACTGATGTATTTAAGTATCCTTGGTTTAAAGCCTGGATATGCACATTTTTATCTTTACGTGCCGACAACGGCAGATTCAGGCTCCGGTGCGGTATTGCTTTTTTTTCACGGGTCTTTTGGCAATTTTCAGCTTTACCCGGAGTTAATGATTCCGTTTGCCGAAAAAACAGGAACGATTATTGTCGCGCCGTCTGGTGGATTCGGCAATTGGGCTGCTCCCGCAGAGGATGAAGTTATCTCAGCAGTGCTCACGGAGCTGCGCCACATTGTTGACCTTGATTCCAAAAACGTTTTTGTCAGCGGGCAATCAGCGGGTGGTGTCGGTGTCGCAAAATTTATGCGTGCCTACCCAAAAACAGCCGCTGCGCTTCTTATCTCCCCGGTCATTGATTCAAAGTTATTTTCCAGCCTTCAGGCAAAGTTAGGTGGCACTCAGCAGCAGCTACATCTTACGGTTATCTCAGGTGAGCAGGATGAAGCAACGAGAATAGGCATGGTGCGGGAGGCAGTGCGTGCACTTCGCGCGGCCGGACTCGATGTGCGACTGCACGAGGAGCCTGGAGAGGACCACTATTTGATGCTTTTTCGGTGGCCAGTGGTTGAAGCGGCTCTGGAGGAGATGGTTATTTCAGAAAATGCATTTAAGAGAGGTAGGGCACTTTGAGCTAGGCAGCTGCAGGGAAAATTTCAAACGTCAGTGGTGGCTAAGACCGTTGGCTGTGGCGGCAGCTGATTCAGTCGGCAGAAAGCTGATTGTCGGCTCGGGTTGGGTCAACAGGCTAGGGTCTTTCATGCGCTCAGGCCTTGCGCTAGTGTGAAATACAGGTACTGCTCACCCCCTCTGTATGAATATGGGAATACTTAGCATAAAATGGCAATCATTGAGGATCGATGACGCTGACGTCAAACGTATAACGTCGGACGTCTGACGTCGACGTTTTACGTCCGGCGTTGAACGTTAGCCGTCAGCGGTATCCGATTTTCTGTTATGAGGGGCGAGCATTACACATACAGGACATCTCTCCATGGGCAAGCCTATATTCATTGTTGAAGACGAACGCAGTATCTCCGACGCGCTGGCGTACGCTTTGCGCTCGGAGGGGTTTAGCGCACAATGTTTTGAAACCGGAGCGGCTGCCTTAGCAGCCTTCTCAAAGGAATCTCCGGATTTTGTGATCCTCGATATCGGATTGCCGGATATGTCCGGCTTTGAGCTGTGCAAAAGACTTCGCCTTACTTCGAGCGTGCCGATCTTATTTCTCACCGCACGTGCTGAAGAGATTGACCGGGTGCTCGGGTTCGAGCTTGGTGGCGATGACTATATGACTAAACCGTTTAGTCCGCGTGAGCTTGTTGCTCGGGTTAAGGCCATCTTGCGACGCTCGGCGCAGGAGGTCTCAGCTCCCGCACCCACATCCGTGTCGCGTGCGTTTGTGATCAACGAGGAGACGCTTGTGGTCACCTATCGGGGAAAACCACTTGATCTATCGCGTTACGAGTTCCGACTGCTTTCCGTCCTCGTACGCCGTCCGGGGCGCGTTTACTCCCGCGAGGAGCTCATGGACCGGGCTTGGGAGTCTCCCGAGATGAGTCTTGAACGAACGGTCGATACGCATATCAAGACCATCCGGGCGAAGTTACGCGCGATTACCCCCGATCACGACCCCATCGTTACCCACCGCGGCTTCGGCTATTCGCTGCGTGAGGATGCATGAGTATTGTCCTGCGCATAACCGCGCTTGTCGCCGTCGTCTGCGGCGCCGCCATCCTGCTCGTCACGCGTGCCGAAATAAATGAGACGAAGCGCCGCTATCGTGAAGCCACAGAAGAGCCGCTCGTCGACTTGGCTATGCTCCTCGCCGCCAATGTAGCCTCAAGCGCGGGCGAAGGATCGTTGAACACGGCGGCACTGCAGCAGGCGGTGTCCCTAGCTCAAGGCTCGCCGCTCAAGGCGCGCATCTACGAGATCGAGCGTGAATCGTTCGAACTGCGGATTTACGTTACCGACGCACACGGAGTCGTGATCTATGATTCGGATAGCGGGCGTGACTACGGAAAGGACTATTCACGCTGGAACGATGTGCTGCGGGCGCTTCGGGGTGAGTATGGGGCAAGGTCCTCGGCCGAAGGCCCGCATCATGCTGGGGCGATGCTGTATGTTGCCGCGCCAATTTTTAAAGATGGCCTGGTAATTGGCGCGCTCAGCGTAGGTAAACCGACGACGAGCGCCGATCTCTTTATTCGCTCGGCTAAACAAAGTACGAAACTTCTCGGTGCTTCGGCATTCGCCGCTGCTCTGCTCCTAGCGCTGCTGCTTGCTTTCGTTGTTGCCGCCCCACTGCGCCGTTTAACCCGCTACGTGCGTGATGTTGGAAGCGGCAAACGAACACACCTGCCCGCGCTGCCGGCGGGCGAGATACGCGATCTGGGGACAGCCTTCGAACAGATGCGCGACGCTCTTGAAGATCGGGCGTATGTCGACACGTACGTACAAACACTGGCGCATGCGCTCAAAAGCCCGCTCAGCGGTATTCGCGGCGCAGCTGAGCTGCTTGGTGAAGAGCTGCCCGCCGCGGAGCGGGCACGCTTTGTGAGTAACCTCAGCCATGATGCAGCGCGGATGCAGCAGCTGATCGAAAAATTGCTGGCGCTTTCAACGATTCAGCGTGAGAAAGCACTTTCGGGCGCTGAAGTTCTAGACTTCGGGGCGGTGGTGAGAGAGGCGACCGATGGGTTACAGGGGCTGGCGCGAGCGAGGAATGTCAGCATAGTCCTCCCCGCAGAGAGTGATCTTTGTCTGCGCGCTAACCGACTTTGGTTGAAGGAGGCCTGCACGAATCTTCTCCAAAATGCCCTCGAATTTGGACCAGCGGGAAGCCGTGTCGAGGTTAGCTTTGAGCACAGTGCCGAAAACATTAGCCTCCATATTCGTGACCACGGTCCCGGGATACCCGAGTGGGCCGGCGAGAAGATTTACGAGAAATTCTATTCATTGCCGCGTCCTGATAGTGGTAACAAGAGCACGGGGCTTGGCCTCGCCATAGTCAAAGAGGTGGCTGAGCTTCATGCTGGCTTCGTCCGCATTGAAAACTGTTCGGATGGGGGGGCGCTGGCTACGCTTTGTTTGCCACGCTAGATTCCCTGACCCTTGAAACGTGTACTAAATGAGTTGCATTTCCATAACTGCTCGTCAAATATGGGTTTCCCGTGCACCTGCACGTGCACGTGCAGGTGTACGGGAGAAACGCTCGTCGGTCTGAGGCAGAGCCTCGCTAGATTTACAAGCAAGAAGCGTAACTACTCATTAACCCCGGGCGAACAGCTCTTGCTTGAACTTGCACTTGAACTGCACCTGATTCCTGTACCCGCTCCTTTTCCTATTCCAATCAAGAGGATAAGGGGCAGGCGCAGGAATCGGGAACAGTTCCAGTTCA
>CAIXSY010000332.1 GCA_903922175.1 uncultured delta proteobacterium
CGGCGCCTGCCGTCAGCTTTGTCCTGCTGGAGGCAATTTATTAATTTCTTGCCGCTTTTCGTTCTCCAGAAAAGTAGCTTTTCGAAAACAGGGTCTTTCCGGACAGGCTCTAATTATTGACTGGCGGAATGATAACAGTATACCTAAACCAACGCAGTGCAGCACGGGATTACAAATAAAATTAGCCTTTGGGACTCACTGATTATTGTAGCGGCCCAGCGCGCCAAGGCTTCAATCCTGTGGAGTGAGGACCTGCAGACCGGGCCTTTACCTGTCTCCACGCGCCAGGATCCGGCGCATCGTTGCCCGATCTAGCTTTAAGAACTCGGCTGTTTTGACTTGATTGCCAGCGTAAGCTGAGAGCGCGTCTTGAATAAGTTTAAGTTTATAGGCCTCAACCTTTTCAATATACGAGGCTTCGCTCTCGGTAGCGTTGAAAGACGAACCTGAAAACAGAACGTCTTCGCCAAAGATTCGAGTTCTCTCTTTGAACTGGGCGTGATAGGCAGCGCCTTCAACCACGGCTTCGAGTTCACGCACGTTTCCGGGCCAGTCATAGGTGGTAAGTTTTTGCAGTGCGTCAGGCTCAATTCCAAAAACATTTACCGGTTCGCGTTCGCGTAAGTTCGCCAGTACGGAGTGAGCCAAGAGGCTAAGGTCTTGTTTGCGTGAACGCAGCGGTGGCAGGGTCAGGGTGAAGTGAGCGATACGGTGGTAGAAGTCTCGGCGTAGCGTCCCCTGGGTGGTACATTTTTCCAGATCGGCATTCGATGCACAGATCAGCCTAAAGTCAACGACATCGGCTTTATTTGAGCCAATGGCGCGCACTAACTTGTCTTGGAGCACGCTTAGCATGCTCACCTGGGTCTCGATCGGCAGTTGATCGACCTCGTCAAGGAAGAGTGTGCCGTGGTCGGCATCAGCGATAAGTCCACGGCGCGCCTCAGCCGCTCCGGTAAAGGCGCCCTTCACGTGACCAAAGAGATCGCTGTTAACTAGATCGGCGGTGCCGAAGCTCGGCTGGTAGGGCATAAAGTTGCCGCTGCGACGCGAGCTTAAGCGATGGATCTCGCGGGCGCAGCGCCCCTTGCCGGTGCCGGTTTCTCCGAGGATTACCACAGCCTGGTTGTTGCTCGCGGCATAGGCAACCTGTTCTCGTACCTTGGCTATGGCATCACTTGTACCGATAAGGCGTGATGTCGCAGGTTGGGCATCTTCGCGGAGCAGGCGCTGATGTTCACGTTTGAGTTCGGATTGTGCTATGCCGTCTCGCACTAAGGCGGCAAGATGCGGAATGTCGGCTGGCTTTTGCAGAAAGTTTGCGGCACCAAGCTCAAGCGAGCGAATGCCGAACTCGGCTGCGCCGTGCCCAGTGAGAACGATTACCCGGCATAGCGGAAATTGGCTCTCAATTTTGCGTAATAGGGCAAAACCACTCTCGACGCCAAGTGCTTCATCCAGGCTGAGATCCAGCACCACCACGTGGGGCGGAGTCAACTGCATCACCTGGAGAGCTCTGTCAGCGCTTGATGCGGCGTCGATGGCAGCATCAAGCCCGCTTGTTTTTAAAGCGCGAGCGAGGCTGAGCAGCGCTTCGGCATCGTCATCAATAAGTAGTACATGTGCCATGCTCATGCGCCAGGGAACCTCAGGCAGAGTTGAACGTTATTGGCGAAGAGGATCTTCGTCTGTACATCGTGAGCAAGAAGCAGTGCGTCGGCAAGTGGGATAGCGAGGTTATCCGTTTTGAGCACGTTGACTGAGAACTCGGTAAGGGAGGAGAACTCGCCTTGAAGAGGCTCTTTCGCCGGTAGCCGTCTAAAGTGGAACGTGGCGTCTATGGAAGATCCAGATTTTTCGACTACCGCCTCGCTCTGTTCCGGGACGATATACTCGATCAGGACTTGCCGATACACATCAAGCGCTTGAAGTAGTCGCGCTTCGTCAGCGGTTATGTTGTGGTCGTCTCCTTCGACTACACAAAGAGGGAAGGCCTTCCCCATCAGAGTGGTAAGGCTGATCCTACGCGTCTCAAGTTCGCTGCCACCAAATGAGGTGTGCTCGGATAGGATATCTGAGAGTTGGCGGCAGCGTTCGATGCTGCGATCGCATTCGGCTGTAGGCAGGAGTGACTTGAAGTAATAGAGATCGTTAGAGATAACCGACAACGGGGTGCGCAGTTTATGTGCCAGTGAGCGGGCGAAGGTGGAGAGTATTAGGAATGCCTGATTATTCATGGCTACTAGGTACTTATATTTTCAGAGCCGTGTACTGCGTGGTGGCTGTCGGTGCCTTGCTCCACTAGGCTATCCCTATTCTAATCGAATATTGGCCTTAAGCTACCCTTGGTAAATATCCTGGAGATTTGACCAGTTGCGCCAATTCGGCGTAGCTTCTTAGTATGCGAGGACAGTAGACGATTACGTAACTGCTCAATAACCCCGGGCGGAAGTGCCTAGATCGTAGTCCTGGTCTTGGTTCTGGTCTTAAGTCATAGTCGTGTTCTTGGCTGAAATCATTGACCAATTGACCATGACCATAACCAAGACTAGGGTAAGATCTGCCCGGAGTAATTGGGCAGCTACATTACAGCGTTTATAGAACATATGATAACCAAAGATCTTCTTCTCAAGATTGCGCGCCTGGCGCGTCTGCACGTCTCGGAGGTTGAAGTTCCCGAGTTGAGCGGCAACCTTAATTCGATCTTCGACTATATGGACCAGCTCGGGAAGGCGGATGTGCGTGACGTGCAGCCGATGAGTCACGTCCTGGCACAAACAAACGTCTTTCGTCCCGATGTGGCTGAACCCTCGTTGCCTATAGAAGACATGCTGCGCAATGCGCCTGACTCAAACGGTAGGTTTATTCGAGTTCCGATCATTGTCGAACCGGGGAGCGAGAGCTAGTTCTCGTTTGCAGGATTTCTTTTATGGCAGGACTTAGCTCTCTAACTCTTAGTGAAATGCGCGCGGGGCTCGATCGAGGCAGCTTCACCTCGCTTGATCTGACACGCGCCTGTTTGGAAAATGCCGAGCGTTTTAAAGATCTCAACGCTTTTATCACACTCTGCCCAGAAACGGCGCTTAGCCAAGCGGCCGAGAAAGATGCACTGCTGGCGAAGGGTGACAGGTCGCCGCTCCTCGGGATCCCTTTGGCGATCAAAGACCTGATCCTGACCAAGGGGGTGACAACGACTGCGGGGAGCAAGATCCTTAACAACTTTATCCCACCGTATGATGCCACCGTCACAACGCTGTTAAAGCAGGCAGGCGCGGTGATTATCGGCAAAACGAATTTAGACGAATTCGGCATGGGCTCGTCGAATGAGAACTCAGCCTTCGGACCAGTCAAGAATCCGTGGGATACGGCGCGTGTTCCGGGGGGATCGAGCGGGGGCTCGGCGGTTGCCGTGGCGGCGGGCATAGTTCCGGTAGCTCTTGGCACGGACACCGGAGGCTCGATTCGCCAACCCGCATCGTTTTGCAGCATCGTCGGCATTCGTCCAACCTACGGACGGGTTAGCCGCTACGGTGTTGTCGCCTATGCCTCTTCGCTCGATCAGGTGGGGACCTTTGCGCGTACGGTGCGTGACGCGGCCTCGATCCTGACCATTATCTCCGGTCTTGATCGCCATGACTCCACCTCAGTTAACCTGCCGGTACCGAACTACGAGGCCTGCCTTGGTCAGGAGATCGAGGGGCTGCGTATCGGCATACCTAAGGAGTTCTTTATTAAGGGCACCAATCCAGAGGTCGAGCAGAGTGTTCGCGCTGGAATAGCGCATCTCACAACACTTGGTGCTGTCACCGTTGAGGTCAGCCTACCGGCGCTTGAATACGCCCTGGCGTGCTACTACATTATCGCCCCGGCCGAAGCATCCTCGAATCTCAGTCGATATGACGGTGTGCGCTATGGGAACCGTGCTTCGAACCCGGAAGACCTCGATGATCTCTATAGCCGTTCGCGCTCCGAGGGCTTTGGCAAGGAGGTCAAGCGCCGCATCCTCATAGGTTCCCATGTGCTCTCGACCGGCTACTACGACGCCTATTACCTGCATGCTCAGAAAGTACGCTCGTTAATCGCCCAGGATTTTAAGCGTGTGTTTGAACAATGTGATATTATTGCCTGCCCGGTGGCGCCAACAACAGCGTTTAAGATCGGAGAGAAGACTTCGGATCCTCTCGAGATGTACCTGAGCGACATCTTTACCATCCCCGTGAACTTGGCTGGGCTTCCTGGAATGAGTCTGCCGTGCGGCTTCGATGGGCAGCATCTGCCGATCGGGATGCAGCTTATTGGTAAGCCCTTTGATGAGGGAACCCTGCTTAAGGTAGGCCATGCCTTCGAGAGCACGACCGACTGGCACAAACAAACGGCCAAGGTTTTTGCGGAGTAGCGGAGGCGACTATGAACTATGAGATCGTCATCGGACTCGAAACTCACGTGCAACTCGGCACGCATTCAAAGATATTCGCTCCATCCTCGGCAGAATTTGGGGCTGAGCCCAATCAGAATATTGATCCGGTAACGCTTGGGCTACCCGGCAGCTTGCCGGTGCTTAATCGTGCCGTCGTGGAATCGGCGATTATGCTCGGGGTGGCGACGAACTGTGAGATTCGCCGTTTTAATAGATTTGCGCGCAAGCACTATTTCTATCCCGACCTTCCCAAGGGCTACCAGATCTCGCAGTTCGATGAGCCGATATGCGAGCGCGGGCGCTTGACGATCAGCGTCGAGGATTCGCAGCGCACGATCGGCATTAAACGCATTCACATGGAAGAGGATGCGGGGAAAAATATGCACGACGCGCGCACGCTGTCATCACTCGTTGACTTAAATCGCGCCGGGGTACCTCTTCTTGAGATCGTTTCAGAGCCTGACCTACGTTCTCCAGCTGAGGCTGCGGCTTACCTACGGGCGATTCGCCGTCTTGTACGCTTTTTAGGCATCAGTGACGGTGATATGGAGAAGGGCTCGCTACGCTGTGATGCCAATATCTCACTTCGGCCGGTGGGGGAGCTAAAATTCGGCACCCGCGCTGAAATCAAAAATATTAACTCATTCAAATTTGTTGAGCGCGCACTGGAATATGAAGTGGCCAGGCAGACCGCCGTTCTTGTTGGCGGCGGCCAGGTGCGTCAAGAGACGCTGACCTTCGATTCGGTCCAGGAAGTTACACGTTCCATGCGTGGCAAGGAGGAGTCGGCCGATTATCGCTATTTTCCGGATCCCGATCTTCCGCCGATTGTGGTTGAAGAGAGCTGGGTTCACGATGTTCAGTCGCGTATGCCTAAGCTCCCCGATGAATGGCAGCGCGATCTGACCGAGAGGTATGGACTAAGCACGTACGACGCGGCTGTTCTGACGAGTGAGCGCGCCTCTATAGACTACTTCTCGGCTGCCTTTGAGGTTTGCGGCAATGCGCGCGCCGCCTGTAATTGGTTGACGAGTGAGTTGTTTAGGCTGTTAAACAAGAGCAATTTCGACATCTCTCAGTCACCCGTTAAGCCAGAGGCGCTCGGGGCGCTTATCAAGCTAATCGACAGCGAAGTAATCAATGGCAAGATGGCCAAGGCGGTGTTTGAGGAGATGTTCGCCACAAGCAAGTCGCCCGAGAGCATCGTCCAGGAGAAGGGGCTACGGCAGATTACCGACGAAGGTGAGATTCTCAAGGCAGTAGCAGCAGTCCTGGAGAAGAACCCATCCCAACTGCAGGGGTATCTCGCAGGTAACGAGCGCCTACTTGGTTTCTTTGTCGGGCAGGTGATGAAAGCTACTGGGGGGAGCGCCAATCCACGAAAGGTTAATGAGATCGTAATTGCAGAGCTCAATGGGCGGAGAAAAGGTCCCGTCCTGGGATAAGTATGCAAGTCAGGAGGCCGTGGTGCGATGGGTGGCCCTATATTGAGCAATTGCTGAAATCGTGTAACTACTCAATAAGTCCGGGTAAAGAAGATCGTGCGCATGCTCCTGGTCGATGTAACTAGCCGACTCAGCACACTCTTCGACCGCGACCACGAATTATTAAGCTACCCGGGGTTATTGAGCACTACGAGGTTATTGTCTAAGTGATTGATTTTATAGATAATATAGACAGTGAGACATGTGCAGTCTATCTGCTGATTGCTTCCGCGCAGGTTGTTTTGCTGCAAAATCTAATTGAGTCATATGAAGGAGCGGGGACGGTGCGAACGCTGGACGCAGAGAGCGGACTTGTGGCGATACTGACGACCCCTTCGATGTTGGCCGAGTGTAGTCAGATACTGGAGTCGATACGAGCTATCATCCCCTGGCAGGCCGTCCCTCGACCAGCCCAGGCTGTGACACAGATAATAGAGGGGGGGTGGTAACTCTCCGGTAGCTGCTCTCCCCTCATAACAGAAAATCGGATAACGCTGAGTATCTGCTCAATAAGTTGTGGGCTGAACGGAATGATTGTTTCGCACGAAGATCCACTGAGATCGCACGGAGTTACACGGAGAGGTCCTCTCCGTGTAACTCCGTGCGATCTCAGTGCACTCCGTGTGAAACATTTGCCGAGGTTTCCCCACACTTAATGAGCAGTTACTAAGGCAGTAGGACAGGAACTAATCCACATTGCCTTCTCTGAGCGAGCGTTGTGATTTCTTCAGTAAGCGCATGGACCTTTACCCGAATTTTGATAGATTCTCTTGTCTTTTCAGCAAATTACCTATTATACTTAGCGCGGCCACAACTTGAGGTAACAAGAAACCTGTTTCCCGCGCTAAGTATATTCCGCCGGAGGCGGAACCCCCGGAGGGACAACCCGTAACATACTGGACGCGGGATAAACCTCAGTCGGAAACCTCAATTTATGCCCGCGTTCAGTATAGAAGCGCTGAAGGTTGGAGACCCGCCTCTCGCCTTTTTGCGCTTCTATGGCGATTTATTGTTAGTTTCTGTTTGTAGTACGGAGACTATTTTTTAAAGTAGAGTACTTATGCTTCGCACCTTTCACCGCTTTCAGAAACATGTAGCCGGTTTCGTCCTTATCGCCGCCATTGCACTGGCGATGTCGGGTTTTGGTATGCGTCTTTTCCAGCCAAAGCAGAACAATGGCGCGATCACGATTGACGATATCGAGGTTAGCCTGGCTGAGTTTTACCGCGAGGTGCGCGACACCGAGCGCCAGTATCGCGATCAATACGGGAAGAATTTTGAGCAGATCGCGGCCATGTTTCACCTGAACATTCCGGAGCAGGTTAAGGATCGCTTGATTGCAGAGACCCTGATCGATCGAGAAGCCACTCGCCTTGATCTGCATGTTGGAACCGAGGAATGGGCGAACACCTTTCGCGATCAAGTACTCCCCATGGGGTACACCAACGAGCGCTATAAGGAGCTCCTTGCCGCACGCAATGTCTCGCAGGTGGAGTTCGAAAACGATCTGCGCAACAACATCCTCCGTCTTCAATTTACAGGATTGCTCAAGGATGCGTCTCGTCCATCAATACTGCAGTCACGGATGCTCTACGAACGCAGCGAATCGAAGTATGCGCTACGCTACCTCGAGATCGACCCATTGACGTTTGAAAAACAGGCGCCACAGCCATCTGACGAAGACGTTCAGAAGTACTACGATGATCATCAGGCAGATTTTGAACTGCCGGCGCGAGTTTCCTATGACTACGTCGTTTTTAAACCTGAGAACTTCCTCGATAAGGTTCAGATTCAGCAAGATGAAGTGGATTTCATGTACACCGATACCCCTTCGAAGTATTCGACGCCCGAGATGATTAAGGTGCGCCAGATTCAGATCGACATTCCTGAGGTGAAGAAAGACGAGGCGAAAAAGAAAGCAGGCAGCGACCCGGCAGCAGAAGAGGAAGAGGAAGAGCAAAAGGCCGAGGACGAGAAAAATCAAGCGCTTGTGGTAGAGGCTCGCAAGAAGGCCGAGGACGTGCTGGCGAAGGCCAAGGCAGGGACGCCCTTTGAGCTGCTCAGCGTGCAATTTTCAGATGATAAGGCCACAAAGAATAACGGTGGAGATTTAGGCTGGATTGCGCGTGGCAAGATGTCGGCCCAGTTCGATGATGCGGCGTTTGCTGTTGCGGGGGAGGGCTTTGCTGGCGTCGTTGAGACCGATAAGTCGTTCCATATTATAAAAGTTGAGGGTCACAAACCTTCTGAGCTAAAGAAGAAAGAAGAGGTTCAGTCTGAGATTGAGGCGGAAATTAGAAAACGTGAGGCGCCCTCCTATGCCTCGGCCAAGGCCCAAGAGCTTTATGACCAATGGACAAAGACTAAGCAGCCTCTGGGCGAAATTGCGCAAAAGAGTGGACTAAGCCTGGCGTCGACGAGTGGACTCGTCAGCAAGGAGAAGGACCCAGCTCCCGATCTTAGAAATATGAGCTCTGAGGTGATCGATATGCCCGAGGAGCAAAAGGAGCTGCTGGTCGAACTTCCGTCGCTCTCGGCTCTCGTGCAGGTAAAGGATCGTAAAGAGATTGAGGTTCAGCCACTGTCTGAAGTAAAGGTTAAGATTGTGGAGTCGCTGCGCCGACAGAGCGCCATCAAGAGCGCCAAGAGTGCTGCCGAGCAGGCCCTGCAAAAGCTCGCTGCAGGGGAGTATGGGAATATCGATGCCGCAGCCAAAGCCCTCGACGTTCAGGTAAAAGAAGAGAAAGATCTTTCGCCTGCAAAGGCGGGTGGGCAGGGGCTCTTTGCGGACCGAGATCTGCGCCGTGCAGTATTCGCTCTTTCGCGGGTGGGCAGCTATCCAAGCAAGGTTGTTGAGGTTACCAAGAAGTACTACCTCTTCCAGATCTCAGAGTTTGCCGCTCCATCCAATGCTCCTGATGCGGCGACTCTTAGCCGTTATTTTACCCAGCAGGAAAACGCCGCCACACAGGAGCTGTTGGCATCGACCCTGGCGCGCTTACGCTATGAGTCGAAGATCGATGTTAGCCCAGCGGTAATGGCGCAGTAGCGGGGCTGTCCCAAAAGCTTCCCAGGCCAGGCGAACCCAAGAGCCGGGACAGCCCACAACTGGACGCGTGTCCTTCGGGTTGTTCCCAGCTCTTAATCTCTCTTCACCTTCACACCTCATTACTGACTTCGCCGGGTGAAGTGGTGGTGAGTGAATTTCTTTCAGTGACGCCGAACAATGCTGATATCGTTCACGGGTGCTATACCACCCGTGATCAGGTACCAATGCTGGCTCTATAGCGCAGAATATGAATTGGTTTAAGTAGTTAGCGCCTGTCCGGTAATTGTTCATAAAGCCTGAGTAAGTCTTATCTTAGTCGTGGTTCATGCTTGGCGTGAGATCCGTCGAACGCTCATGGTCCTAAATACGGATCATTGTCAAATGGTCAATGATTTCGACCAAGTACGCGACGAGGGCTTCAGACCAGAACAAAGTCGGGGCTAGAATCCAGGCACTTTCGCCTGGAGTTAATAGGCAATTACTTCGATGTTTTAATAAATTTTCCATTTTTTGTGCATCATGCCCCATAAATACAGCATAACACCTACGTATGATGTTCGCGTTTAGCACCCGATTAAGTAATAATTTTGGAGTCGCCGTAGTTAGCCTTGGTGATAAAGCTGCGGCTGTCTGCGGCGTCAGATCGTCAGAACTTACAAAAGAAGCACTACGCTGGGCAGCACAGTTTGTTTCAAAATTTGTCGATCGAGAAAGCGGCGGGCTTGTGCCCGCAGTAGCAGGGAAGGATCCGATCTATCTCACTGAAGTTTGGTTGCGCTACGTTCGGCTGAACGTCATGCGTGTTCTACACACCGCTGGGCCAACCATTATGCCGGACATCGAGGCGGTTCGTGCAAGAAGAACCTTGCAAGCCAGGCATACTCTTGGCTCTTTCTACCTTAAAGAAGAGCGGTTTCTGTCACTGCCAGTTATTAAGCTACTTCCGCAAGGGTTTAGAAAGCTGGCAGAGATAGAATCTCCTCATTGCGCTCTCTGGGACATAACCTCAGCCCGGCTTTTCTTTTCTAGAGCCAACTCCATTCCTATTCCTGATGAAACTAGCTGGGAGCTTTGCAAGCGCTTTGATCCGAGCGCCTCTCGGCAGATGCACCAGGGGCACTTTTACTCTCTGCTTCCTCGTAGCTGGAGAGAGATGCGGAACTATCAAAAGGTGACTGCCACCTATGCTGACTGCCTTGCGGCCGAGAAATGGTTTAGTGAAGCTAAGCCTAGTGCGGATGAAACCAGCTGGGAGCTTTGCAAGCGTTTCGATCTGAGCGCCTCTCGGCAGATGCACCAGTCACACTTTTACTCTCTGCTTCCTCGTAGCTGGAGAGAGATGCAGAACTATCAAAAGATTGACGCCACCTATGCTGACTGTGTTGCAGCCGAGAAATGGTTTAATGAAGCCAAGCCTAGTGTGGAAGAAACTAGTTGGGAGCTTTACAAGCGCTTCGATCCGAGCGGCTCGCGGCAGATGCACCAGCGGCAATTTTATTCTCTGCTTCCTCGTAGCTGGAGAGAGATGCGGAACTATCAAATGGTGAATGCCACCTATGCTGACTGCCTTGCGGCCGAGACGTGGTTTAATGAAGCTAAGCCGAGAGCGGATGAAACCAGCTGGGAGCTTTACAAGCGCTTCGATCCGA
>CAIXSY010000333.1 GCA_903922175.1 uncultured delta proteobacterium
TAGCCTCAAAATTCACTAGTCGGCGCTATTATAGCGTGCCTCTTTCGGGCTTAACCTCGAAATTGGCTACGTATACTACTCTACTATTTCACTTATTTCTCCCGTCCTATCGCGCTTTCGCTGTTTCCGGACAGGCTCTACTTAGTTCATTGGCAACGCTAGAGCTTAATCGACCCGCCGCCTATTCAGCTCCGAGCAGTTTCTCTATCTTCTGTTCGATCAGAACCTCGCCTGAATCCTGTTTGCCATCGGCGTCCATCACTCCCTTAATCATCGTTCGTAATGTGCGGCGCTCCTCCGGGGAGAACTCGCTTTTAACGGAGGCGATGGCGCCGCGCAGGCCACGGAAGGAGTTGACCAGGTGCTGTGCCTTTTGTACGAGGATGTTAGCGCGCGAGGCTTTGAGAGAGAAATGACTCGCCAAGACACGCTCGATATAGGTGCGCTCGGAGTCGTCGACCGTGCCGTCGCTGAGTGCTACTTCGAGTAGTATTAAAGCGTAGGCGGTGGGTTCGTCCATGGTATCGGATGCCTCAACGGCGGCCAGAAGCTCGCGGTCTTCAGCAGAAAGTGCTGCCACAGAATTCATACCAGGGTTGAAGAGGCGACCGATGAAGTTAGCAAGGATGTTTGTCATCGCTGCATTCTAGCAAGGATGTCATGCCTAATCCAGCGTATTGTGTCTTTCCCCGTTTAAGCATTTGCGTAGCTTCGCCAAAGTCGATAAACTGTAAAACGGTATCTGCTCAATAACCCCAGGTAATTTAATAATTCGTGAGCGTGGTCGTGCTCGTGGTCGAAGAGTGTGCTGAATCGGCTAGTTACATCGACCAGGACCGTTCGACAAGCTCACGACAGGCCACGCCCAGGAGCACGCTCACGAATTATGAAGCTACCCGGGGTTAATGAGTCATTACGCAAAAACACAACCATAGAGGTATTATGGCAGCACGCCCAATGACTATCGTCGCTTTGAGCTTACTTTTATTATCGCCGTTGACGCAGGCCTATGCCGCTACTGCTGATGCCGCATATGCACAGCGCAAAGTCTATATCTCCCGTTCCGGTGGTAGCCAGGCAGCGTTCCCCGTAATTGTTGGAGCAGCTCAAAAATCACCTGAGACAACTCCGGCCACGATAGATGATGGTACTCGTGCGCAGATTGCCCCGAGTGCTATGCGTGATGCGGCGGTGCCTGCCGCGACCAAGAGCACGCCGAAGCGGGTACTTCGTACCTTTAGCGGCGGCAGCGGCTCGGCAGATACGATCACGGTAAAGTAGGTAGGCGCCTTCTATAGTCACTACCCAAGTCGTAGGACAAGACAGCTAAGGCCGTTGGCTGTGGCTGGGAGCTGCAGCTGATGCAGTCAGCAGAAGACTGACGGCGGAGAGCTGATAGCGGATTACAGAAGGTAGGACCTCTGAGGCAGCGCCTCGCTAGTCTTGTCTCTTCCGCGCCTCCGTTCAACACCTTGCTGCCAGAGACGGAGATAACGGATTACATGATCGGTCGATCCTCCTTCGATCTCTTTCCCCTTTAGTCATCTCCACCCCCAGCCGAAAGCAATAACTGCACAGCTGTATCCTAACGAGGGGGGCCGACAATGCTAAAGCGAATTCAAGAGATGCGTCTATCCTATAAGCTACTGCTGATTAGCCTTGCGTACCTACTACCGGTTTGTGCTCTTACATACCATGTTATTGACGGCATAGGTCAAAATGTGATCTTTGCTCGTTCTGAGCAGAAGGGAGATCGCTATCAGAGTCCCCTCGTACAGCTGCTTAAGGGGATAAGCCAGCTACGTCTAGCCGCCGAACGCACTAGGCTTGATGGCGTCGACACCACCGACGAGGCCGTAAAATTGGAGACCTTCGTCAGCGACTGGTTCGGCAAACTTTCCAGCGTTCACGCCGATATCGGCACCGACCTGCAATTTACCGATGAAGGGCTTGCTAAGCGCAAACGCGAAGGGCTGAAGTTAGAAACTGTGCTTACGAAATGGGAGACGCTCAAAGCAGCTTGGCGCACCACCCCCAAGGATGAGGTTAGCACCAAATTTAAAGATCTCGCCGCCGATATTCGCGGCATGATGGCCCATGCCGGCGATACCTCGAACCTGATCCTCGACCCAGACCTCGATAGTTACTACCTGATGGATATTACCCTTCTCGCCTTACCACAGGTGCAAGACCGCCTGACTGATGTGATCTCGTACGGGGAGCGCATCCTGCGAAGCGGCGTGCTGACTGAGCAGAATCGGGTCGACCTGGCCGTATTCGCCGCCCTACTGCAACAGTCGGATCTTGATCGGATTACTGCCGATGCCAAAACATCTCTCAGCGAGGATCAGAATTTTTACGAACTCCTCCCCTCTTACCAAGAGAGCTTCCCAAAACTTCAAGCTCCTCTCGAAAGTGCACTGGGCAGCATTATTAGTACCATTCAGAAGCTGCAACAGAGTGCGGCGGGAAGCGATCCACGCAGCGTGATCTCTATCGAAGAATGGATTGCCCGAGGCAGTGAGGCCCAAGCCCAAAGCTTCTCTATCTGGTTTGCCGCCGTAGCGGAGCTGGATAATATGTTTAGTGCCAGAATAGCACACTTTCAAGGCAACATGTTCTGGGATATCGCTCCGAGCATGGGGATCTTGGTTTTGACCATGGCGTTGGTAATGTTCCTCACGAAGAGCATCAAAGCTCCGCTGCTGAATCTCTATCGCGGATTCGGTGAGATCGCCGGCACCATGATCCGGGCATCAGACCAGCTTTCAGCCAGCAGCGAAAAACTTGCCCAGGGTGCGACACAACAGGCGGCGTCCCTAGAAGAGACAGCTGCCTCAACTGAGGAGATCTCCTCGATGGCCAGGTCCACAACGGAGAATGCCACGACGGCAACAGGGGTGGCCGGAGAGCTCAATACCCTAGCACAGCGTGGCTGCGAAGAGATGCTGCGCATGAGTACGGCCGTGGCTGCGATCCATAAATCAGCCGAGGAGACCTCCGCCATCATCGGAAACATTGAGGCCATCGCGTTTCAGACGAATCTTCTGGCACTTAACGCAGCCGTTGAGGCGGCACGCGCCGGTGAAGCTGGACGCGGCTTCGCCGTTGTTGCCGATGAGGTGCGTAACTTGGCCCAGCGCTGTGCTCAGGCGGCACAGGACACACGCGATAAGATCAAGCTCTCGGCGAAACTCTCGCTCAACGGCGTGAGTGCAGCACGCGAGGTTAGTGAGGCACTGCGCCGAGTTAAAGTGCAGGCTGAAAAAGCGGCCCTCATCGTAAACGAGATCTCAGGAGCAACGCAGGAACAGTCGCTTGGTCTTAGCCAGGTTAACACCGCTTTGATTGAACTTGATAAGGTAACTCAAGCCAATAGTGCCTCGGCTGAAGAGAGCGCTGCCGCCAGTCACGAGCTACGCCAGGAGGCTCACCGGATGACCAATTTTGTTGAAGACTGCGGGGATGTCGTCAACGGCAAGGGGCACAGCCGATTGAAGTTTGTGCAGACCGAAGATGCCAGCGAGCCCCTCTCCGACGAACCCCTGGTACAGCGTAGTCCCCTGCAAGTACAACAAGCGATGCACTGAGGCGTCGCCAATGCAGTCAGCAGAAAGTGGAGGGCTTATGCAAAACAAGATCCGCAAGTTGACCGTCGCTCGTAGAACTGCGCTCTCTATTGGACTTATCGTCTGCGCGCTACAGGTGGCACTCGGCACGTACGATTACCTGGCCGAAGCTCGCCAGCTCCGCAGCCAGCTTAATCACCGCATTGATCTGTGCCTAGCGCGTCTCTCTGGGATCGTGCAGAAGTCACTCTGGGCCCTGGAATATGAACAACTTGATTCAATCCTCGATGCCGAAATGGGAGATGTCGATCTAGCCAGTGTCGTGATCCACGAGTCCTCGGGCAAAGAACCTAAAGTGATCAAAGCCATGCTGCGAAAGTCCGATGGAAGCTTCAGATTGACCGGCGAAGTTCCACCGACAAGCACTCTCAGCAGGACTGTCGAGATCGCTCATGAGGGGAAAAAGATCGGTGAGCTCACGCTTAATTTCACCACACAGACACTGAACAAGGAGCTCTTCACCTCTCTATTCAAGAAGATCGGCGAAACGTTAGTGGTTAGCCTATGCGTCGTTCTCGCTCTCGTCTGTTTGATACAGCGATTGCTCGTTACACCGTTAAATCGCGTCGTCATGGAGTTGATGCGAGAATCAAAGCTCCTCAGTGGCTCGGCGGGGACACTTCACGAGAACAGTCAGTCAGTAGCGAATGAATCACAAAGTCAAGCGGCTGCCCTGGAGGAGACCTCAGCCGCCGTGGAAGAGGTCTTTCAAGTAACCTCTCAGAACCTAGCAGATGTTTCGACTGCCCGAGCGCTCACCGACCGCACGCGCCAGTCGGTGCTCGACGGCGAACGCAGTGTTGCCGGTATGTTTGAAGCCATGCAGGCTATTAAAACGGCAAGCGACAACGTCGCCGAGATTATCAAGGTCATCGACTCGGTAGCCTTCCAAACAAATCTTCTAGCGCTCAATGCCGCAGTCGAAGCGGCCCGAGCCGGTGAGGCTGGGCGAGGCTTTGCGGTTGTGGCAGATGAGGTGCGCACACTGGCAAATCGCTCGGCTGAAGCGGCGCGCATGACTAGTAAAAAAGTGCAGGAAGCTATGAACGCGGGCACTCGCGGCGTGGGTATGAGCCATCAGGTCTCAGAGAGCCTGCAGCAAATTACCGCTCGGGTGCAAGAGATGAACACGCTCATGTCGAAGATCGATACAGCATCACAGGATCAAACCGAAAAGCTGCGCACGGTTAAGGGAGTTACTGCGCAGATGGGCAATTCAACCCAGAAGACGTCGGAAAGCGCCGTCAGCAGCGCAGCGGCTGCCCGCCTTGTCGAGGAGCAAGCAGCGGTGCTGCGTGCTCACGTATCGACGCTAAACGACCTTATCGGAACGGCAACAACAAGCCCGGTAAACGAAGTAACGCATCCACTGCCAGAAGTAATGAAAGAAGCGGTAGCCAATCGTCCTCTGCCCCGCACTGAGAGCGCGGGAACAGCGGCATCGATGCACTAATCGATTACTTCCAATCACTCAAACCATAGTGATCGAGGATCGTCTTAAGCTTGCCCGACTGGCGCAACGAGACGATGCCGTCGGAGAGCATCTGGGCGTATTTCTTGGCGTTAGGGTTGGCGGGTGAAAAAGCAATATAGGATGCTGTGGCAGCTAAGCACCCCGCCTGCTTTATCGTCGTCACCTTATTCTGCTGCATGTAGTACGCTACCACATTGCGATCATCGACAAACGCACCGATACGATCGAGCTCCGCCATCTTTATGTTCTTTGGCAACGTATCCTCTCCAGCCAACACCTGCATCTTTGAGGGATTGGCCTTAATAAAGGCGTCCAGCGGGTCGCCATAGGTATAATCCTTGGTAACACCGAGTGTTATATCCTTAAGCGAATCGGGACCGGCATAGCTCCACGTACTCTCGCTTTTGACGAAGAAACAGGAGCTCGACAGGCCAAGCTCGTTGTCAGGATAGATAAAATCAGGCGCATCCGTTTTAGCCGCACCAATGATCCCACTGTAGGTTCCGGTGCGGGCATCCGCAATCGCCCGCGCCCAGTTTAAGGTCTGGTAATCAACCGGAATGCCTGCTGGCCCGAAAACCGCTTTGGCGATCTCTATCATATAGCCAGGCTTATCTGACTTTGGATCGCAGTTTATTGGGCACCAAGCATCAGCACGAAGAGAGATCGGCTCGGCATAGATGGACGGCGCTACCGAGGTAAAAGCCAGTAAGGCCAAAAGACTTAGACCTATTTTAGTCAGACCTGTCATTATAGTTCTCCGGTGTTGTTACAAAAACTTCACAGAGCAGTATTGATGCAGAAAGCTCCATACTCACCTCAACTTTCTCATCTCACAATCCGAAGAATTATTCGGTACCAACGACACCGAAATAAACGGTGCGGAACTTAAGCGACAATCGCTACTAAACTGACGAACGGAGCGCTATTTATGAAACATTGTTTATCCCTACTAAGCGTCTGCCTTGGGCTCTCATTACTCGGGGCCCCTCAGCTGCATGCTGAGGATGCGGAGCCGACAAGTCCAATTTCACTCGACACGAGCGTCGGCGTCTTTAGCGATTATATGTTTCGCGGCCAGAATCTGTATGCCGGGAATTCGATACAACCCTCTGCTAAACTAGCCTACGACACCGGCGATTACGGAAAATTCGCTGGCTCAGTATGGATGCAAATTCCTGGTGAGAATGGGAACCAAGGCCTAGACAACTACGTTGAGACTGACTACACCCTCTCCTACGAGCTGGCTCTTAAGGATGCTACCTTCTCGTTGGGAAATGTCTGGTACCGCTATCCACATAATCCTGGACGCGCAATCGTAAGCACGAATGAGGTCTACGCTTCCATTGCCCTGAACACACTCCTCACCCCGACCCTAACGGTCTACCAGGACTCTGACGCTTACCGAGCACAGTACTACGAGCTCGGCATCAGTCACCAATTTCAGTGTGCAAGCTGGGGAGATAAGTCGGGCATCACCCCGTTTGCCTCCCTCGGCTTTGCCACAAATGCAGAAGATATTTACCACAACAACGGTCTCGAGACCGCCACAATCGGCGCGCAGTTTAATCTAAGCCTCGGCGATATCGGCGTTGTACCGGTGATTAATTATACCTTCAAAATAGACGACAACACCGTAAATGCCTTTTGGGCTGGGGTGACGTTGAGCTACTCGCTGTAGCGATGGAACTCTAGCGAGGCTCTGCCTCAGACCGACGAGCGTTGATCTGTAATCGGCTCTCAGCGATCCGAAGTCAGTTTTCTGCTGCTTTCTGCAATCAGCTCTCTGCTCCCTGCTGACCGCATCTGATGCCGCTGCAGCTTTCGGCTGACTACATCCGGGGGAACCAGGAGCGCGCGACCTGTCCTGAGCGAAGTCGACGGAAGCGCGCTCCTAGTTCAAGTGTTGCCTCAAAACTATTTGTGGTCAGTATCTCCATGAAGCAGGTACTGCATTGCCGCATCAACATGAGCAGGATCGGCGAGGAATGAATCATGCACCGTGGTGCTTCCACGACGAGCAAAAAAGCCACGGTCTTTGGCATCTTCGGTAAGATGTTCGTAGAGGGCTTTGTTCTCATCAGGAAACAGAGTGAAGCTGTCCTGCTCATAGGCGATGTAGGCCAGCTGCGTGCCGTTATGCCGGTTGAATGCGCCGCTACGCACAAAGGGGCGTGGACCGGCTAGAGCAGCGAGCTCGCTTGCGGCCACGAGTGGCTCAAACGAGATATAGCCGCGTGATTCGGCCTCGGCTGGAGTGGGGGTCCCCGGTACAAATTGGCCAGATTGGTTCATGAAAAACATCCCTACCCAGATATTCGAGGGGATGTAAGCGATTAAGCCAAGCACGGGATCTTGGGTGACAAATTGCGAAGCTAGTCCGGCAAATGCGCCGCTATCAACGAATGCCCACGGCATCGGCGAGGGGATAGAGGGGGCAAGTAAGAGTGTATTCTTCACCCCGAGACGAGCCAGCGAGCTCTTCCCTGAAAGAAGGCGCTCTTGAGCCATCATCACCACCAATCCTCCCATGCTATGTCCGATCAGGAGCGTTGGTTTTTTGCCGTGATGATGTTTAAGCACGGCGAGCAGTGCCGTCGTATAATCTTCCAGTGAAAGTTCACCAGCCATCATCTTCTCAGCTGGATAGGGCAAGCTGCTTGTGCCGTGAGCAGGCAGATTAATCGCATAGAGTTTACAGATCTTCTCGGTAGATGGTGAAGAGGCACCTAAGAGATGTTCAGCTAAGGGGGCGAATGTTTTTCCGGTGTGGGCCAGTCCATGCACAGCGAAGGCCGATACGCCACGACAATGTCTGTCTGAGCTGCGATAGGTATCAAGGCTAACATCGCTGAATATTCCTGGGCGCAGCTCGACGGTAACATTACGCGGGCCGCGATTGTGCGCCACGGCCTCTTTGCACATTAAGACGCTCGCCGCGATAGCGAACGCCGTTCGTGTTACGCCCGTCGCCCATAGTTTGATATAGTTCATAGAATTCCTTTTCATTTTTAAACTGTGTTAATCCGTCATGGAAAGATTTCAGGGGCGAGTCGGCACGAGCAGTCATTGTGCTTCAAAGAAAATGCAGCAAAAGGTGTTATAATTTAAAGAGGCGCCGGATAAAACCTA
>CAIXSY010000334.1 GCA_903922175.1 uncultured delta proteobacterium
GACCACGCTCACGAATTATTAAGCCACCCGGGGTTATTGAGCAGTTACAAAGAAAAGTCAGCTATTCAACTATAATCGCTTATATATATCCCCCAAAGAAGCTACCTTTTGGAAGTAGTACGGCTGTGGTAACTCTCAGATACACTTATTCAGGGATTCACGGATGGATTCGTCAGAGAACACTGCAGTTGCTTCCTCTGAGGCCGGGCGGGGCCGTACATTTCCGCTTACGCTCGTATCGAATCGTGCCGCTTTCGTTAACGGACTCAAGTCGGGGAATCTAGGGGCTTTTCTGGCTGAAGTCGGAGAGCGCATACACGAGCTGAAGGTGCGCAAATTAGCCCCTGCGGAATTTACAAACAGCGTCTTTGAAATCCTGACGTCGTTTCTTGTGCGGGAAACAGGGAGTCGTAATCTTGAAGACTCGATGGGCCTACTTTTCCACCAGATGTGGGGCGGTGGGGCTGAGCTGCGGTTGTTAGCTGATCTATATTACAGACTTCGCAAGTTAAAGGTTCAAAGTTCCCAGCCTGCCTCATGGCAGGAGATCGACTTTGATCAAAGCCGCTTTTTGACTGAACTTGAAGCAGTGCTTTGTTGGTATGGTCGGCGCAAGGTCAGTCTCTCTGTTCTCGACGAGGAGCTGCCGCGTGATCATGAAGCTGATGTTCTTTTTGGCGTGCGTTTGTTCGATGGCAGGATCCGCCACGGAGTTCCTGGGTTCGAGGTCGTCTGTGGACTGCGTCTTTCTGGGCATGCCGATGAACAGCTTTGGCTCAAGGTACAGTTTCGAGACGGAACAAACTTTTTAAAGGGCAAGCATGCCTGGCTCGATCAATCAGGGCTCAACTACTGTACGCGTTCAACAGAGGGGCGCGTGAGTGCCGTTTTGCCGATTAGCCCAGATCATCAGCGTCTCATAGTCGATGAGGCTAAGGTGTTTATCCCCTACGTTGCGCTAGGGGTGCAGCCGGGGAAACAAACGCTCGAAACCGTACTGAGCCTCGTGGCTGAGGATGGAGCTGAGTTGCTTGTGCATTCACAGGTGCATACCTTTGTTGTTCCGCCATGCTTTGAGATTCGCGAGGTCAGCTCATTTTCGCCGCACCTTTTGGGGATGTGGGAGAATGATGTGGCGCGAGGTGACGGGCTCTTCGATTTTGGCGTGGACACCAGCGCTGAAGCGTTGACTATCAAGGGTAATGTGAGCCTCTTCGATCGCGATGAGAAGGATGTGAAGCTTGAGTGTCGCTTGCTCCACGAGGACGAGACGGAAATAACGCTGAGCGATCGCTATCGCGATCTGTTGAGCGCTACCCTCATCCCGGATCGCCCGGTCAGGTTTTATGCCAATGCTTCTTTTTCGATTCCGCTTCTGGCGCTCAATTTAGAAGAGGGACACCACGAGATACTTGTCGAAGTAGTTCTGATTGCATCGAATGGGCGACTGCTCTTTGGCACGCGTGAGATGGTCTGCGTCGAGATCGCGGCGCTGACGGTAGACAATCCTTTGGCGGTGTTCCTCAACTAGCGCGGCTGGCGCCGCGCTAGTCCTCTTCGTGTCCTAAAGACCTAGGTTACTCCAAATCCTTCGCTCGCTTTAGAACCAATTGCTGAAGACTATGCACCTCTTTCTCGTTAAAACCAATTTCGCCGAAGCGAGGTATCCACGCCTGTGCCTTCATGAGTACTTCATCAATTAACCTTTGAACAACAGTCGCTCTCACCTCGAACCTCTCTCCGCAAGAGATAAAGTCCCGTCTCTTCAAATTGTCGTCTCGCCCCTCCAGCATAAGAGCCATCTTTGTATCGCCGTATAAGTACGTCGACACAATGTCGTAGGCTGGGGTGAGGGAGGTGTGCCCCGTCAAGGGGTCATCGTAAACACTTATGTTTTTTGCGTGAAGATCTCCATTTCCTATTAAATAGGAGAATGCCTTTAGGCGAAGAAGCTTTGCAACTTCAACGATAGGAGTAGACACCCACCGCGAAAGTCCGTCTATGATTTCTCGAAAACTCAGTCGGTACTTATCCGCGGGATATCTATCGAGAATTTGGCACGCGTCTTCTTGATGAAGTTTGATGATAGTATCTGTGGCCTTGTCGTAGCGCCGATCAAATCGCTCAACGAGAAGACCCTTTACTAGATGTTTATCAGTCACAAGAGCTGAGGAGGCTACCTTGATTCCACAATCCGCTGCCATCAGCATAAAAAAAGCTTCGTTCTCAATAAGGTGAGGGAATTCTTTGGGAGTAAGCTTTAGGATATAGTGACGATGTTTTCTCTTAAGACGAACGGGCATTGAGATCATCGCAGCGGATACCTTGGGTTGTACTCCTGCGACTGCGAAATCATCCTGGGGCCCATTTTTGAGGATGCTAGTGCTGAATAGCTCCTCGAAGCTTATCTCTTGTAACGAATACACGGTGGATGGACGAGGCGGCGTAGCGGTGCGCTCGTAAGAGAGTGAGATATCCCCGATGGTGTCACTACCACTTGCTAAAAGAAGCGAGAAAAGGTCATCCTCTGAGGTCTTAATCGCCTGCCGTATCGCGTGAAGACGGAGTCCCTCAGGAAGAAGCCCCGCGAAGAAAGGGTGTAGGTTGTACCCTTGTATCTCATATTTTTCCTTAGCCGCGGGCATCGTGTAGGAAAGAGCAGGAGCATCAGGGCCATAATTCGTAAAAGAAAAGACTGCACCAATTTTGGTGCGGGAAAGTTTTCCGATAATCTCATCTTTACGAAATACGTAGGCTTCTTCTACAAAGCGGGCATCCATTATGGGGCCTTTACGGCGATAACCTCTCTGCCCTTTGCAACGATCAAAGAGAGTCCGAGTACTTTTAGTACCTGAAGCAACTTATCGAATCGCACGCTAGGCTTCCCCCGCTCTAGTTGATTGACAAAGGTAAGGCCGCACCCCGCGAACTCTGCAAGCTTCTGTTGGGTAAGATCGAGTCGTTTTCGCTCAGCCTTTACAGCAGAACCAAAAAGTTCGGTTGGTGTCATGTTTTTATGCATTCGCATAAGTTTATAAGTAGATATCAGGCATCTGCCAGGAGGACAAGGGGTTTTATGCGATCGTGCTAATTTATCGGGCCACTTGAACTGTTTGGGTCAACTGCCCCGTAATCAGAGCCCCTTGTGGCCCTTAGTGTTTAGCTCGGTGACTGCACGGAAATTAACGAAGGATACCAGCGAGTTGCTGCGCGCGGTGTGTGAGAGAAGGATTGAAGGAAGGATTGAAGAAGGATTGAAGGGGCACACACCCAAGTACACCTTGCGCCCTAAAAAACGTACTGATTTCGGCGTGCTGCGCTTGCGGCACTCCTCATTGCTACAACAAAAGCTTATGCGCCAATCTAAGCCTAGCAGCCTCAGCGCTTCCCCCACTATTCCTCGCGGCTTGCGCTGGTAGTTCCCGCAATGCAGTACGCCTCCACAATGAGGGCAGCCCGCTGCTTTTACCCGCTCCGCCTCAGCCACGTCTTCTTGATATAATTCTTGGATAAATAATGCCGTGATTAGTGCCACTAACTCTGATATTTTCATCTCGAAGTTCTCCTTTGAATTTAATCGACTCAAAAGAGCTTCGCCCCGTCCGGGTTGATACTCAACTCGGCGGGGTTTTCCTCATATCTTCCATCACTTAATGTGACTCAAATCTCAGCAGAAACCATCAATTTTCCTGGCGGGGAACATCGCAAGACCTCCCGGCTACTTACCCTTATTATTCTTATTTAACCCAAGAATCTAGGAGATGGTAGCAAGAATCAAGGATCATATTACTTCTGCCCGAATCTCCCTTCGCCTTTTCGACTCCTTCCTAACTACACCGCAGGCAAGCACAATAGGGCTGTCCCGGCACTAACGCTCGACCCGCCTTCGGGGCCTGTGGGACAGCCCTCCTGTCTCACTTGTTTACTTCACCCGTTCTCGTATAGTATCAGCAGATTATCCGGGGGGGGATCCCGTAGGAGTCAGTGTAACTATATGATTAGATTCGCTTTCAAGCACGTTTGCATTGATTCGTACGCGGTTAACCTGCCTCCCAACGAGATGACCTCGGCCGAGATCGAGGACAGGCTCGCCCCTCTGTATAAGCGCCTACAGATCCCGATGGGGACCCTGGAGAAGCTAAGCGGCATTCGCTCGCGCCATCTTTGGGACGTTAAGGTACTACCGAGCGAGGTTGCAACGGTGGCGGCGACGAAGGCGCTAGAGAAGTCAGGGATCGAGCGCTCGCAGATCGGCGCGCTTTTTAGCTGTAGCGTCACGCGCGATAATTTTGAGCCAGCCACGGCGTGTATCATTCACCATAATCTTGAGCTCGGTGAGCAATCGTTAGCTTTTGATATCTCGAATGCCTGTATCGGGTTTTCGGATGGGCTGATGATGCTTGGCAATCTGATCGAGAGCGGGATTGTGAAGGCTGGTATTGTCGTTTCGGGTGAGAACGTCGCCCGCATCGTCGACAACAACCTAAAAACGTTACTGCGCGAAGAGGCGCTTACGCGCGATGATCTGATCGAGCTTTTGCCGACCCTGACCCTGGGATCGGGAGCTGTGGCCTATGTCCTTTGTCATGACAGTATCTCGACGCATAAGCATCGTCTGCTCGGTGGGGCGTTGCGCACGGCGACGCAGCACAGCGAGCTGTGCAGTGGTAACGCCGATTCCTGCGCCACAGATAAAAACGTAGAATCGATCTTGATGCGCACCGAGTCTTCGAAGATTATCGCTGCTGCCTCCAAGCTTGGTTCGCGTCTGTGGCCCGAGACCTCTGAAGTGCTTGGCTGGAAACGGGAAGATGTGCAGCATATCTTCTGTCACCAGGTTGGGCGTCAGGTAAACGAAGCTTTCTATCGCGAGATGGGGCTCGATTATCAAAAAGAGTACACCATCTATCGTGAGTACGGGAATATGGTGTCGGCGGCACTGCCGACGGCATTGGCTCTCGGTGTTGATGACAAGCCGGTGCGTAAGGGCGAAAAGGTTCTCTGCACAGCGTTCGGCAGCGGGCTTAACGGCGTGTTCTATGGGATTGAGTGGTAGAGATTTACAAGCAGGTGTACCGTCTAAGTAATTAATAATGTCATCCCAAGCTCTCCCATTTTTCGGTGCAATTACCTTGATATTGGAAGTGCCACAAAAAGTGGAGAGAGGAACCTCCACCGTTGGCCGAAGTTTGTAGCTCATCGGTTGAGGGTGTAAGCTTGCAGAAAAGTTGAAATATGCCGACCCCCGAAGTCTCGCCATCAACCCCCGATCTGTTGGCCTCGAAAAAAGAGGTGCCGTCAAAGTTCGGCAGGCGTAAACCTTTCGACCTCAAAAGCATCTTTCCATTCGAGAGTCACTTTCTAACGATCGCCGGCCATCGCATGCACTATGTCGATGAAGGTCAGGGGCCGGTGGTGATCTTGCTCCACGGCAATCCAACCTGGGCATTTTACTACCGCAGCTTGATTGCAGCTCTACGAGATCGCTTCCGTGTTATCGCCCCCGATTACATCGGCTTAGGGCTGTCAGACCACCCAATCGATGCTCACTTTCGTGCCATCGATCGCATTAGTCATCTGCAGGAGCTGATCAAGAATCTTGGAATTACCGAGTATTCGCTGGTGATGCATGATTGGGGTGGTTCGATCGGCACCGGCGTCGCCGTGCGCGATCCAGCCGCTGTACGGAGCCTCATCTACCTGAACACGACACTTACCGAGACTGAGAGTCTGCCGTTTATTATCAAACGTGCAGCGCGACCGCTTATCGGAAAATTTTTGACCAAGACGACGCGCCACTTCTTAAAGCTTACCACCGATTGGGGCGTGTGTAAGAAGCTTCCGGCGGAGGTCAAGCAAGGTTACCTCTATCCCTATAAGACTTCGGCACGGCGCACTGCGATCTGGGACTTTGTCGCCGACATTCCGTTCGATAGCGATCATCCGAGCTACGCCGATATGCTCTACCTGGCCGAGAATATTCCCAAGCTCTCGCAGGTACCGACGCTGATCGTCTGGGGGCTTGAAGATCCGTGTTTCCACCGTGAGATGCTAGGTCAGGTAGCGCGTCACTTTCCGAATGCCGAGGTGATAGAAATTCCAAATGGCTCGCACCTTGTGCTTGAAGATGCCCCCGATATTGCAATTCCGGCGATTAAAAATTTCCTTTCAGGTATTCCCGTTACCGATGATAGGAGCGAACATGCGGTGTACGGCAGTGGCCGTGATATCCTGCGCGGTGCCCATCCGTTGTATGCGCATTTCCAGCAGCAGGCGCAGAGCCAGCCCAGCACCGATGCTGCGCTCGAAGCCCTCTTTTTCTTCGACGATCTGCGCTACCGGCGAGTTAGCTTTCGCGACCTCGGAGTGTTGATCAATAAGTATCAGCGTGGGCTGACCAAGCTAGGACTTGTTGCTGGCGATCGCGTGATCATGCTTGTCCCACCCGGGATTGATTTTTTAGCCCTTTCCTACGCAGTTATGGCGCGCGGTGCCGTCCCGGTCTATCTCGACCCGGGAATGGGCTACAAAAACCTGTGCCAGTGTATTCAGGATGTTAATCCTCAGGTGTTCATCGGATCACACAAAGCGCAGCTGCTCCGTTTGCTGAGAAAAGACCTCTTCCGACGCGTTAAATTCTCCTTTACCGCCGGACGTTGGAGCGTCATGCGCGGGCGAGATCTATCGTTTTTGCAGAGTTTCTCGTCGAGCCCGCTTGTGGCAGCGCCGGTTAGTGACATTGCGCTTATAGCCTTTACCTCGGGTGCGACCGGCATTCCCAAAGGGGTCGTCTATACCCCGGGGATGATTGAAGCCCAGCTCAAGATCTTTAAGGATATCTTTGGACTCATTGCTGGCGCCAAAGATGTTCCGCTTTTACCCGTATTCTCGCTCTTTAATTTGGCGGCGGGTATCGGTAGTGTATTCGCACCGATGGATCCGGCGGCGCCGCTGACGCTCGATCCGCGCAAGATAATTCGCATCATTCAAGATCTAAACATTCAGTATTCGTTCGGGTCGCCGACGTTGTGGAATAAGATCGCTGAGTACGGAGTGCGCAGCCGTCAAACGATGCCGACGTTGCAGAAGGTGCTTATGGCCGGAGCGCCGGTAAGCCGTGAGGTGCTGCAGCGCGTACGCGAAGCCGTGCCGCAGGGTGAAGTTTTTACGCCGTATGGTGCAACCGAAGCGCTCCCTGTAACGCTTGTCTCGTCGAGCGAAATCATGGCGCATCAGCCTCTTCAGGCGCAGACGGGAGAGCAGGGGACGTACGTCGGAAAAAGGGTCCCGGGTGTGGCGCTGAAGGTGATTCGCCCAGTTGAGGCTGAGATTGAGAGCGTGGCCGCGGTTGAGGTTCTGTCTCCGTTACAGATAGGCGAAATTATTGTGCAGGGCGAAAATATTAGCCCGCGCTATCTGCACCGAGAGGACGCCACGCGCATGGCAAAAATTAAGGACGGAAGCAGCTTTTGGCACCGCATGGGTGACATGGGTTACCTCGATTCAGACGGTGGTCTGTATTTCTGCGGACGCAAAGCACATCGTGTCGTGTACCGGGATCATGCTTTTTACAGCGTGCCCTGTGAACGCATCTTTAATGCGCACCATAAGGTACGCCGTAGCGCGCTCGTGACCTTTGGCCCGGAAAAGGCGCCGGCGATTGTCGTCGAGCCACATCCACGGCATTGGCCGGTGACGGTTGAAGCCAAACGGATCTTTATGTCCGAGCTTCAAGCGTTGGCCTCGGGCTCGATGCTGACCAAGGATATTAACCGCTTCTTCTTTCATGAATCGTTTCCGGTTGATGCTCGCCACAATGCCAAGATATTCCGCGATAAGTTGGGCGAATGGGCCAATCGGCAAGGGCAAGAGTAGGGCCAAGCATGGCATACTATATTGTCACTGGCGGGGCTGGGTTTTTAGGTAAAGCTATTGCCGTGCGGCTTAAGGCCGAAGGTCACCGCGTGCTCTCACTCTCGCGCCGTGCGTATCCAGAGCTTGCTGCCATGGGTATCGAAAGCGCCTGCGCTGATTTAGGGGGAGAATGCGCCAAGTTCGAGCGTGTCTTTGAAGGGGCGGATGCGGTATTTCATGTAGCCGCGATGGTCGAGATGTGGGGCCACTATCAGGATTTTTTTAGAGCCAACGTGGTAGGAGCGCGCAATGTCGTCTCGTGCTGCAAAAAGTATGCGGTCCCGAAACTCATATATACAAGTTCACCCAGCGTTATTGCCAACGGGGCAGATCTCTGTGGGGTTGACGAGAGCCAGCCATATCCGACGCACTATGAGGCATTTTATCCGCAAACCAAGGCCCAGGCTGAGCGTGAGCTGCTGGCTGAAAGTAGTCTAACATTTCGCACGATTGCGCTTCGACCACATCTAATCTTTGGGCCCGGCGACACCAATCTTGTGCCAACGGTGCTAAAAAAAGCTCGCGCAGGGCGTCTGCTAAAGATCGGCAGCGGCAAAAATCTCTCCGATTTTACCTATATCGACGACTGTGTGCAGGCACACCTGTGCGCACTTCGTGCCCTCGACCAGAATCCGACCTGTGCTGGACGAGCCTACTTTATCAGCCAGGGAGATCCCGTTCCGCTCTGGGAGTGGATCGATCGAGTGCTATCCCGTAACCACATCGCACCGGTGACACGCCAGGTGCCGATCTGGCTTGCGACTTCGTTGGCTTCTGTGTGCGAAAACGTCTGTCGCCTTTTGCCGGGTATGCCCGAGCCACCACTTACACGATTCCTCGTGTCGGAGATGCACACCAGTCATTATTTCAACATTGAAGCCGCCAAGCGCGAGT
Source organism: uncultured delta proteobacterium (assembly GCA_903922175.1). Lineage (GTDB taxonomy): Bacteria > Bdellovibrionota_C > UBA2361 > UBA2361 > CAIXSY01 > CAIXSY01. The sequence continues at coordinate 8,809 of CAIXSY010000334.1, forward strand.
TAGGCTACCGCCCCAGTGTGGGGGTGTGGGAGGGGTTGGGGATGACTGGAGCATAGCCTCACGGTTGTCCATTAGTGCAGATTTTCCTATTTAGTATCTGTCCGGCAATTCAGTCTTTGGAGATCCTTCGCCGCGTAACGACTTGGTATTATTCGAAGCAGTTTTCGGCTCTGGATAGTTCCTGGCCATTTTTTGCTATTTCCGGACAGGCTCTAATTAAGACAATAGAAATTCATAACTACTCCCCGCTCATCAAACTGTGCAAATAGCAACAATAAGTGACCATTCTGAGAACAGATGACGCCTATGTCCAAGGTCGAACGCCGGGCTCCGGCAAGCACCGTCGAGTCGACGTGAGACGTCGACGTTTTACGTCCGGCTGACATCAGCGTTAGCCGATTAGGGGCGAGCAGTTAGCTTAGGGCCAGACACCTAAAGGCCGCCGTCTTCGCTCACTTTTCACCACAGGTACGGGGGGAGTTACCCCTAATGATTTTTCCTAGTCCTGCCGAAATTAGTAGTACGCACTAAAGGGGGGGCTTCGCCCCGTGCGCACAACGGGGCATATGGCTGAAATACTAAAGAAAACCCGCAAAATACTTCTGTTCAACAACCTGTCACCGGGTGATGTCGTGGCGATGACGGCTGCGGTGCGCGACTTGCACCGTGCTCACCCCGGGGAGTTTGTGATTGGGGTACACTCCTCCGCGGGTGAGATTTGGGATAACAACCCGTATATTACTAAGTTGCCAATTAAGCTTGAGCCACTTGGAGACCAGACGGAGGCAGGATCGAAGCATGAGGTTCTGATCAAGCGCGCCAAAGTAAAAATAGTTCTCGATGATCCCGAGATAGAAGTTTTTGACTGTGAATACAGCGGCGATTATCCTGCCTCGATCAATCGCTGCAATACTAATGCCTTCCACTTCATTCATGGATATGCGCACGACATTGGAAGGAAGTTGGGGGTCAAAATCCCGATCACCGAATACAATGGCGATATTCACATCTCCGAGCAGGAGCGTGGCTGGATGTCGCAGATTGAAGAGAGGGGGATCAGAAGCAACTTCTGGGTAGTACTAGGTGGTGGAAAGTTCGACTTTACTGCCAAGTGGTGGGATCCAGCTCAGTATCAGAAGGTAATTGACCACTTCCTCGAGCGCATACTTTTTGTGCAGTGCGGCGAAGTTTCACACCACCACCCACGTCTTAAAAACGTGATCGACCTCGTCGGTAAAACCGACATCCGTCAGTTCATTCGCTTGATTTATCATGCCGACGGCGTTCTTTGCCCGGTCACCTTTGCTATGCATCTTGCTGCGGCAGTGCCGATGCGACCCTTCGATAACTATGGTCGACGTAAGCCACCGCAGCGTGCGTGTGTTGTGCTCGCCGGTGGACGTGAGCCGACGCACTGGGAGGCGTATCCTTTCCATCAGTATATACACAGCACCGCGAGTTTGCCATGTTGCCGGGATGGGGGGTGTTGGAAGAGCCGCTGTCAAAAGGTCAACGATAACGACCCCAAGGACGAAAATTTATGCGACAGTCGGATCAAAGTAGCGCCGGATCTGTTTATTCCGAAATGCCAGACTATGATCCGTGCGGAGACGGTGATTGGGAGGATTAAGCTTTATTATTCCGGTGGGCTGTTTCAGTATAATGAAGTCAATGACTACTCGAAGCCAGTCGTCGAGAGACGTGAACGCCCCCAACCGGATCGACACTGTTTGCGCTATCTTATTGAGCACTTTTGCCCCACCTCACTTCTTGATGTCGGGTGTGATCGAGGAGGGATTATCTCGGCTGCGCTTGAACAGGGCATCGACGCTTACGGATTAGGTCAGGGCACGCGGATTCTATTCACCGATGATGTGCGGGTGCCGAAGTCACGTCTCTCTGTGTTTGATCTGAGCCTGGATCATTGGAAAAGCCCGCATCAATTTGATCTCGTTTGGAGCGCTCGGCCCGATGAGCTTGCGGGGCCGGAGATGTGCGCCAATTTTATCACGACGATACGGGAGAACCTCTGTAGCGAGGGTGTTCTCTTTCTCACTCGTGATAGCACGTGGCGAGTGCCGGCGGCGGCGGAGCCGGACGACGAATGGATCAGTCGCTGGACGGCGCGGATTAGCGAGCAGGGATTCCAGCTCCTTGAGACCGAGTCGCTCAATGTGCGTGCGGTCGCCACGGACGAGCAATTTAAAAGATGTGCTCTCATTTTCAAAAAAACGTCATTCCCTCTAGTAACAATTTGAGATACATGACACTTGAATCCGAGGCTGTGAACAGTCCAGCGTTGTCAGCACAAGAGTCACTCTTGGGGGGGGCCGTGTCTCATATTGAGCGAAGAGAGTTTGAGCTCGCTGAGCTGGCTCTGCAAGTAGTGCTGCAAAAAGATCCAGGTTGCCTGTCGGCTGTTTGTTATTTGGCCGATGTTCGTTTTGAACTCGGCATGTGTGACGCCGCTCTGCAGCTTCTCTGCGCGTTGGTTAAAGAGCACTCGGATTATGTTCATGGCTACGAGACGCTGGGGGTCTTGCTGCTGCGGCAGGAAAAGTTTAGCGAGGCCCTGCCTCTCTTGCTTCGCGCTGTCGATCTGGGATCGGCTACTCACGCCATGCTGAATAATCTGGCAGTGGCCTTGCATAAGACCGGGCATTTAGCCGAGGCAGAAGCTGTTTTTATAAAACTGATGGAGAGTGCTCCTTACTATCCTGAAGCACGCAACAATCTCGGTAATTTATTTCGCGACCAGCATAAGCTCGATCGGGCACTAGCGGAGTATTACCGTGCCGTCGCTTACCGCGCGGCTTATCCCGAGGCATATAGCAACATGGGGAATGTGCTGTTTGACCTAGGTCGCTACCCAGAGGCGGCAATCCGTTACCAACAGGCTCTGGAGTTTGATTCTCATAATGCGGATACCTGGATGCGCTTGGGGCGTACGCTGTATGCCCAGGGGGACATGGCGCAGGCGCGGCTTCGATTTGAGCAGGCTGGACGCCTTCGTGCGGATTGGGCGGCACCGGTTTTTGAGGCGGCATTCTGCCTTGCGCCTATTATTCCGAGCCTTGAGGCGATCCAACACATGCGCCGTCAATTAGAGATCGAGTTGACCAGCATAGCACTGTCAGGAAGGACGCTCAGTGATCCTCTGCGAGAGATCGCCAACATTAATTTCTACTTGGCCTATCATGGCGAGGACGATCTTGATTTGCAGAGAAAGACCGCGGCGGCCTTTCTCGTGGCTTGTCCCAGGCTGGCGTTTACCGCCCCACATTGTGCCGGCAGTCGATGTGAGGCGGGCCATGGGAGAAAGATTAAACTAGGGATTCTCTCGAAACACCTCTACCGGCACACCATTGCGCAGCTGTGGCGCGGATTGCTAACTGAGATCTCTCGTGAGCAATTCGAGGTGCATGTTTTTACTATAGGTTCTCAAGAGGATTCTTACGCACAGATAATCAGGGAGCACGCCGACAGCACCACGACGCTTCCCGATACCTTAGCTGGTGCGCAGCAGGCTATCGCCGCACGAGAGCTCGATATCCTGCTCTATCCGGATATCGGCATGGATCCGACCAGCTATTTCTTAGCCTTTGCGCGGCTGGCCCCTGTGCAGTGCATGTTCTGGGGGCATCCAGATACGAGTGCAGTGCCGACAATTGATTATTTCCTTTCAGGCCGCCACTTGGAGACAGACCAAGCCCAGAGTCATTACAATGAAAAACTAGTTCTACTTGAGCGCCTACCGATCTACTACTATCATCCAGCTGAGGTTGTTCTTCCTCGCGCACACTTTGGCTTGGACGAAAATTCGACTGTGTATCTCTGCGCGCAGAGTCTTTTTAAGTTTCACCCTGATTTTGACTACGCTTTGGGAGAGATTCTTCGTCGTGATCCGCGGGGTAAGTTGGTTTTGCTAGCCGCCCCGTCAGCGATCTGGAATGAACAGCTCTTGCAGCGTTTTGAGAGAACAATCCCCAACGTTCTAAAGCGCGTGGTGTTCGTGCCCCGTCTCGATGCAGACGAATATCTTGGCCTGCTGCGCTGCGCTGATGTCATGCTCGATCCCGTCCACTTTGGAGGTGGCAACACTTCCTATCAGGGGCTAGCTATGGGGGTTCCGATTGTGTCCCTGCCAAGCCGCTACCTACGCGGCCGTATCACGTATGCCCTTTACGAACAATTAGGGCTGCTCGACTGTGTTGTCGAATCGATAGAGCAGTATATCGAATTGGCCTGTCGGCTTGGGACCGAGCGCGACTTTCGTGACAGCATACGAGATAAGATTCTTGCACATAAGGGAGTTCTCTTCGAAGATAGAGAGGCAGTTGTTGAGGTAGAGGCTATCTTGGAACAGCTTTTTCGAGGGAGCTACTGAAATAGTCAACCTTCGCGTTACACTCATTATGAATATGCTAACGCGAAGGACGAAGGACGCGAAGGGAGGTGTTACTTGTCCGAGTTGTTAGTCCTATGAAATAGCGCGATACTGTCGCATGGAGAAAATGCTATGGCTCTTAAAAAATGTGTCTTTGTGCTCGCGACACCAGAGTATCAGCCGGAGATGTGCTCCTATACCCTCCCCAACCTAAAGGCCTACGCCGATCGTCTGCAGGCAGATTTTGTTCGGATTCAGGAGCGGCGTTTCCCCGATTTTCCGATAAACTACGAGCGCATGCAGATCTATGAGCTAGGCAAGGGGTATGACTGGTGCATCAATATTGATGCTGATTTCTTGATTCATCCGATGATCGAGGACTTTACTGAGTGGCTCCCGGCAAATACCGTAGGGAATTGGTGGTACAGCAAGGCAAGTAATTTTTTCAACGTTGATCGAAATATCTACTTTGAACGCGATGGCCGGGACTATGGAATCGTCGATTGTTTGCTAGCGACCTCAAAATTAACCCACGACCTGTGGGAGCCGTTGCCGGGCCCATGCTCCGAGTATGCTGATATCTGCTTGCACAATGGAGAGCGTCGGATATCCGAGTTTTGCCTTTCGCAGAATGCCGCTAAATATGGCCTGAAAATTGCGGGGATGCTACGCACGCCGGAATATGCACAGCACATTAATTGCACCACAGAAGAGCAGGGTAATCCGGCTGATATAGCGCGTGAAAAGCTGAGATCGTGGGGGCTTCTATGAATCAGCCGATTGCTGCAATGCGCAAACTTCTCCTCGTGAATCTCGGTAGTCCTAGCCAGGTGCTGCTCTCGACCGCAGCGGTGCGCGATCTGCACGCCGCGTACCCGGGGAGATTCTTAACTGACGTTTATAGTGAATGTCCGGAAATTTGGGAGCATCATCCGCAGATCACCAAAATGGCTTGGCATGTCGAACCGCTGAGCGGGCCACGTGACATGCTCGCTCGTCATGAAGAGGCGGTTATCGGACGTGAGTTTAAGATAGTCAAGGAAGACCCCGAACTAGAGGTGGTGTTTTGTGAGCAGGCCGGGGAGCATCCGAGCTCGATTACCCAAAGTAATCGCGGCGCCTATCATGCGATTCATAGCTATGCCCATGACCTCGGAGCCAAGCTTGGCGTCGATTTTGAAGCCAGCAAGTTCTGCGCTGACATTCATATTTCGGCAGTCGAGCAATCGTGGATGTCGCAGCTCGAAGAGATCGGAATTCGTGACAGTTTTTGGATCGTCCATGCCGGTGGCAGCCGGGATATGCCAGCGCGGCGCTGGCCGACTGATTGCTACCAAGAAGTTATCGAGGCTTACCGTGGAAAGATTACCTTCGTCCAGGTTGGACGGGCGAATGAGGGCCACCCAGCTCTGCGTCATGTCGTTAACCTCGTTGGGAAAACTAATCTACGCCAGCTGATTCGGTTGATGTACCACGCAACAGGTGTCCTCTGCGCTCCGTCATTGATGATGCATCTGGCTGCAGCGGTGCCGCTTCGACTTTTTGATAATCAGCGACGGCGCAACCCGCAGCACCGCCAGTGCGTTGTTGTTGCTGGGGGCAGAGAGCCGTGGCAATGGTATAACTATAGTACTCATCAGAGTCTGCACACCAATGGTATGTTGCCGTGCTGCGCCAGCGGCGGATGCTGGCGTACTAACGTCAAACCTGTTGCGCTAGGCGCTTTGCCCGATGACGACTGTTGTGTGACGCCGGTTCGGACGGGAAACGACGTGCTTATTCCGAAGTGCATGCAGATGATAACTCCAGAGATGGTAATTGAGCGCGTGGGTATTGCCTATGAAGGCGGAGCGCTTTGGTATAACGAGGCAACAACGTCGACCGTGGTGCGAAGTACCTGAAATTGATACGGGTTACCTACTCCCTAGCGATATGCCACGCAGGCATCGGTACATCAAAGTAGGGGCCGGAGATCTCGCGTCGGCGGTAGACAATTGCTGGATGTGCCAATCCGAAGGAGCCGTCGGCTAGCGGAGCCGGCCGACCATCATCACCGATGACCATGCGCCGTACGATATCATTCTGTTGCAGCTCTTCGGGGAGGAAGAGGTCTCCCTGCGGCTCAAACAGGCGCTCAATCTCGGCCCGAATTGCAACTCCGAGTATGCCGTCGTCAAAGAAAGAACAGCAGTTATCGAATCGGGGCGCCATTCGACTATAGCTCGTACATACTATAAAGGTGCCGCCGGGGCGCAGCCAATAGTGCATCCGGCTCAGTGCTTCACGTAGGCTAATCGCGGGGATATGCTGCAAGACGTAAACGCAGTAGACGAGATTCACTTGGTTGTGGCACTGCTGCGGTAGGATCGGCTGGAAGCGTGGATTGTTCACATAACGCCGCGCATGCTCAAGCTGTACTGGAGAGTCGTCCACTCCGAGAATCTCAATATTTGGTTGGCGTTCGAGAATGGCTTTGGCTAGCCGTCCTACGCCGGTGCCGTAGTCCAGCAGGCGCTTGTCTTCAGGCATAACGTGCCGAAGGATTGCTTGAGCAAAAACCGGTGTTTCCTGCTCCCAGCGGGTTTCAAAAGGAATGTTGTTACATAGATCGATGACGCTGCGGCGAGCAGCATCAAAGGCGCGCTCTTTGAAGAGTGGGTGCTGAGAAGGATGCTTGCTATTTTCGGTCACCTGGTATTTTCTCACTTTTTTCAAAAGTCGAATCGTCTTTCCAAGCCAGCTGTCGCGTACTTTTGCGCACGATGCTTAAGCCCGGTTGAAATGGAAGGGTTAGAATCTCACAGCGCTCCCCGTAGTTTTGACGAATGAAGTGTGCGGTGCGCCAACTGTCCGAACACTTGTCAGCGCGGGTAAAATATTCATTGATCGGATAGGTGTCGTGTAGGCAAATTATGCCGTCTTCAATCACATACGGGAAGAGCCGGTCAAAATCACGCAGTGAGGATTCATGCGAGTGGTCGGCATCAATCAATGCTAGATCAACTTGCAGGTTGAGTCCGGGGGCTTGATCGAAGAACTGCTCGGTGCTCATTTCGTAGAATTCGACGGGGAGTTGGTTGAAGGCCTGGTCTTTTTTAAGATCAACGCCGATAATGCGTCGCGCCAAGGGTAACATATTTTTGATTATCGGCCCGTAACGCACGCCAAGTTCTAGGTAAACTCGTGGCTTGATCCACTGCGCTAGGAAGGTGATGAAGCTGGTGTGGTCAAAGCACTCATCCGGCGGTGGCAGGTTGCGCAGATGAATTGGGATCGGGACACTTTCCATTATCTTACCTATCGGAAAATTTACTAGAAGGCCTGAGGGCGATGTTGGGCAAGTTCAGTCCAACCAGATTTAACGGAGCTTCTGGGGGAAAGTTTGGTAGCTACTCAATAACCCCAGGAAGATCAGTATTTCCAATCAGTTAAGGGGTAGCCACGCTTGAAGGTCGCCAACGTGTATGCGTTCACGGGGTGTCCAGGAACTAATATATGCATCCTCAGCGTTCCCCGGTGTCCTCTGTGGTAGAGGAAATATCCTTAAATCAACTTTAACCGCAGGGGGCCCGTCTCGGCTCTCGCCAGCCGAGGCTGGGTTCTTGGCCCTACCATTAGCCGCCAGAGACTGACGCGGGGGAACGCATAGCTGCGATTTTACTAGCGATAAAAGGCACTTACGGCACCAATTGTTAAGATCCCCAACCTTCCTGTCGACTATACAGAGGACCGTGTATGCAGCGCGTTGGCTGCGGTTTGGCCAAACCCAGAGAGTTTTGGGTTGAGACAGCTGGAGATTATGGTTACCATAAAAGGATTTTCCGGCATAAATGGAGAAGCCGGAGGCGTGGTCGGGCTCGGAAAGGGGCAAGGCAGCTCCTCGCTGCGCTTGTCTATCGCGGCGGGGGATACGAGTGCCGAACCATTCGTTGATGCGGCAAGCTTTAGCGCAGTTACTGCAGAGGGAGTGAAGGCTAGTCCTCTTAGCTATCGTCAGACCATTTCATCCAATTTTTATTCGCAGGTCAATGATGCCACTACGTATCTGAGTGGGGTGGTTACCCGTATTCAGGACCTAGGATCCAGTCTTAGTAATGCGATCACCACTGAAATACGGCAGGCAATTAATGCCGAAATCAGCAGCCTCACCTCGACGTATAATCAGCAACGTGGTGGTGTGTCTGGAGTCACCGAGGCCTACACCACATCTGATATTGCGCAGTTTCAGTATGCTCTTTCGAGCGCCTCAAGCAGCTCAAGTGTGTACTCAACAGCCTCCGTTGTCGATTCTCTTTCCCTCTCAAGCGTAGCCTCGCTTATGTCGCGTGTGGTCACTGGGCTGGCAGCCGGGCAGTCATCGTCGAGTAGTATGAATATCTCCTCGACCAGTGTTGCCAACGTCTTAACCGCGGTTGTATCTTCGATTGCCACAAATACTTCATCGTCGAGTAGCCTGAATAACTCGTCGACGAGCGTGGCTAATGCGTTAATAGCGGTGACTAATAGTGTAACGACCAATCAGGCGTCGTCGGTCAGTCTGAATAATTCGTCGACGAGCGTGGCTGGTGCGCTTATAGCGGTGACTAATAGTGTAACGACCAATCAGGCGTCGTCGGTCAGTCTGAATAATTCGTCGACGAGCGTGGTAGGTGCGCTTATAGCGGTGACTAATAGTGTAACGACCAATCAGGCGTCGTCGGTCAGCCTGGACAACTCATCGACAAGTGTCACCAACGCGCTAACGGCAGTGACCAACAGCGTCACGACCAATCAAACCTCATCTGTCAGCTTGAACAACTCATCGACGAGTCTGGCTGGTGCGCTAACTGCGCTGACTAATAGTGTTACGATCAATCAGGCGTCATCGGTTAGCCTGAATAACTCCTCGACGAGTGTGGTCAATGCGTTAACAGCGGTGACTAATAGTATCACGACTAACCAGGCGTCGTCGGTCAGTCTGAATAACTCATCGACCAGTGTGATCAACGCCCGAACGGCGGTGACCAATAGCATTGTGGTGAACCAAGCATCTTCAGTCAGCTTGAACAACTCGTCGACAAGCGTTCAGGTCGCGTTGAACGCCACTTCTGCCGTAATTTCTGCCAACCAGGCCTCGTCGACCGATCTAAACACCTCCTCCGTTAGCATTGCGAACGCCATCACCGTTGTGAACGCCTCAATAACAGCCAACACGACATCATCGAACAGCCTGAATACTTCATCGACGAGTGTTGCCGGTGCGCTGACGGCGGCGACCAACAGCATCGCCACCAATACGACTTCATCGACTAGTCTGAATGCCTCATCCACGAGCGTTGATGGGGCGCTGATCGCAGTGCGGAGCAACAGCTCTGCCTTCTCAGCCTCGGGATCTAGCCTTGGAAACTCATCCACGAGCATTGCGAACGCAGCCCGAGCTCTCAATATTTCTAGCGATTCTCTCTCTTTTTCGTCAATGGTCATTTTAAATGTTTCATCGACAAGTGTGCTCGTCGCGCAGATGGCAGTGAACAGTAGTATTGCTTCCAATGTCGCTTCATCCGGCAGCCTAAACAACTCATCAACGAGCATAGCAGGCGCGCTGACGGCAGTAACCAACACCATCGTCACCAACCAAGCATCCTCGGTTAGTCTTAACAACTCATCAACGAGTGTGGTTAACGCCCGCACCGCAGTGGCCAATAGCATTGTTGCAAACCAGGCATCATTGAGTAGTCTCAACAACTCTTCAACGAGCGTCGTTAATGCTCGCACCGCAGTGGCCAATAGTATTACTACCAACCAAGCGTCATCGGTTAGTCTCAACAACTCTTCAACCAGCGTCGCTAACGCGCAGACGGCGGTGACCAACAGCATTACCGCTAACCAAGCCTCCTCGGTCAGCCTGAATAACTCCTCGACTAGTGTAGTCGGTGCGCTAACGACGATGACCAACAGTATCGTCGCCAATCAAGCCTCATCGGTCAGCCTGAATAACTCCTCGACTAGTGTGGCCGGTGCGCTAACGACCGTGACCAACAGTATAGTCGCCAATCAAGCCTCGTCGGTCAGCCTTAATAACTCGTCGACGAGTGTCGCTAACACATCGACGGCGGTGACCAACAGCATTGCCACCAACCAAGCATCCTCGGTTAGCCTGAACAACTCCTCAACCAGTGTGGTCAACGCACGAACGGCGGTGACCAATAGCATTACCACCAACCAGGCATCTTCAGGTAGCCTGAATAACTCCTCGACGAGTGTGGCTAATGCGTTGACGGCGGTGATCAATAGCATTGCGACGAATCAAACCTCATCGGTCAGCCTGAATAGCTCCTCGACGAGTGTGGCCAACGCGGGAACGGTGGTGACCAATAGCATCGTCGCGAATCAAACATCTTCAGGTAGCTTAAATAACTCCTCGACAAGCGTGGTAAACGCGCGGACCGCTGTAATTAACAGCATTACAACTAACCAAGTGTCCTCGGCTAGTCTCAACAACTCATCGACGAGCATCGCCAATGTCTTCGTTGTCTTGTCGGGAAGCTCTGCCTCAAGCATGTCTTCTTCAAGCGTTGTCTCTGCTTCTTCGGCGAGTGCTGATATCGCGCTGAACACAGTGCGCGGCAGCTTAAATAACGCTTCTGGGACCATCTCGGCAGTCTCGGCAACACTTTCATTGGCAAGTGTTGGGGGTGCTAGGACTGATTCTTCAGCATCGGGTAGCTTAACGGCGGAGCTGCAGCGTCAGATAGCCCCTCTTGCCGTTAACTTTAATTCGGTCAAAACGCTCGCCTCACTGACGAATGAACGCCTTGCTGCGCGCAGCTACCAGATGGCAGCGGAGCAGGCCGTAGTTGATGTGGCGCAAGCCAATCTCGATAGCGTGGTTCAGCCCGAGAATAAAATTACGCTCGACGTGAACTCCGGTACGCGACTACGCGACTCTGAAGTCGCCGATAAATTGGCAGAGACAATCGCCGAGGCGGTGCGTAATAATCCTAAGCTTGGATTGGCTGCTGCGGGTGGATTGCAGACCCTAAGTGTCGAAACATTGCTAGGCCAAGCAAACAAAGAATAGCCAGAGGCCTAAGCTCATGTTCGCATCCTCATTTGTAGAGAAAACTCCGAAGCCCTATTGCCCAGGCCAGGGCGCAAGAATTATTTTTAACGCGAAGGGCGAATACAAGGCATTACCCTCGTTCTTTCGCCCATTTGCGTTAAAAATAAAAACGTAGAAGTATCAATGGGTTATAGTGAACATTCTTACGCCTATCGCCCAGGCCGCTTGGTTGAAATCCGAGTTGAGACTGCTGTATAGTCGCCTCTATAAATAAAGCTCTGAACCTCAGGTAGTATGTGCAGGGCCCCAGTGCTGCGGGGGAGTTACTATGTCGCGTTCTGATAATACCGCTCCACAAAATGTTTCTATTAAAAGCGCATTCAGTGCTTTAGAGCGTGGATCTGCGCGTAAGTATTTAGACGAATTTCCCAAAAGAGAGCAGGAGCGTGGTGCCAAGACATACCACGACAGTGTCATTACTGTGATGGCGGGAGTTGGTGATGCTGACGATGGCGTTGCTGATAGCCAGGATGAGATGTCGAGTGTGTATAGAGCCGTAACGTTCCTTGTGTCTTCTAAAAATAGCCACACCGTACATGTGGAGTTTTATGAGTACGAGGGCCGGCATAATAAAGCACAGATAGTGTGTGATGCTGATTGTACCTGTATTGAGGGGGTCGAGTGCGCGCATTGTGTGGCGGTAATGTACTGCATTATTGGTGGCATCCCGGTGCAGGGGATCGATGTCAATTTACCCTGCCCCGTTGTGTCAGCATCTTCGCTCAAGCCGAAAAGTGTTTTGCGTCCCCCGGACAATCTGCCTCCTCCCAAAGATGGAGCGGAGTGGTACAAGCGCAGCCTTGCAGCGCGAAACTCTAGTCCGGAACATGGGTTTGCGCGCCAGCTTGATGCACTTTATATCATGCTACGCTCCACCGGTGGGTGGTTACAAAATGCTGAGCTGAGCCAGATAGGCGTGTGTAACATTAGGGAGCGTTGGAATCGTATACGTTTCTGGGATAAAAACCCACGTGACGCCTGGAGCATGTGGCTTGCGCTAGCCGCGTACTCTCGCAAGATGGGATTTGAGCTACCTGGTATTAGTCTGAAATGGACAGATTTTAACGAGGGAGAGCGCTTGTGTCGTGAGTATGCACGCAAGCAAGAAGACCAGATCTGGATCGAAAAGCTCTCACATATTTCTAGCGCATCCTTTGCGGAAGAGGGGGCGGCGCGGCATTTGCGCTTACTTTTGAGCCATAATTCTCTGGAATTGGAAGAGCGACCGGCTGAGCAGGCTCCATATTGCAAACTCTCTAAGTCGGAACAGGAGAAAATAATCGGGAGCCTAGAATACGGTTCGGAGCGTTTAGCCGATGATTGCATTGAGCTAACGTCGATACTGTATGCTTCGCGCCGTAGTGGTGATGGGTTAGGAGTCGGATTAGTGGAGCGGCGCGAGCTTAGAGCTGTTTTTCGGGAGGCAATCTGCAAGGGAGTAGTCGTCACCCGCGCCGGCCTGCCTTTTCGCATCGCGGAGCCGATTCTGCGGTGGAAGCTACAACCGGTCGTCGATGGACGCTACCCGTTGCAGTTGGTAGATCCAGAGGGTAAACCATTTAATCAGGAGTACCTGGTATTGAGTGGCGCTCCGCACTGGTATATTACGGCCGACACAATATTCACAGGCCCAGCGCCATTGCCCGTTGATTTAGAAGCAAGGTCGCCTCAGATTGAAATACCGGCCTCTGCGCTGGAGTCGGAGGGAGGCGTGGCGTTATTGCGCAAAGTAGAGGCGCGGCTTCCAGTGGAGCTTGAATCGCGCATCGAGTCACTTAGGTTCGAGCCGTGCTTTCGGGTCAAGATATGTAACGAGAAAGGCGAGGGGGATACGCTAGTGGTCCAACTTTACGCGACCGCCGCTGAAAAGACTTTGCGATTTAAAAACGGTTCGTGGTGGGATAGCGAGATCGACTTGAACCATGATTGGGAAAGTAGAGTCTTGAAAAATACACGACGGTATACCCAGTCTCCCAAGACTGTTCTCCCGAGTGAAAAGATTCGTTCCTATGATCGCTCTCTACTTTATGTGGCGAGTCGTTTGATGGCTCTGTCTGGGTTGCAAGCACGCTTTGATGATAGTGGTTATTCACGCAAAATAAACAAACAGTTTCCCTCCTGGTTCGGTGACTGGATTGCGATGATTAAGGAGCCACTTAAGGTCGAGCTTGATCCGTTGCTAGAGGGATTCCGTAGTGATCCTGTTAGTGCTTCATTGATGCTTGAGTGCAGAGCCGCCGAGGGGGCCATCGACTGGTTCGACATAGAGGCCAAGCTTAGTGTTAGTGATACCACGTTAACAAAATCCGAGATCGATCTTTTACTAAAGGCAGAAGGGCGTTTTGTCAATCTTCCCGGCAAGGGGTGGCGCCGCATGCATTTGGGTATTACTGACGCCGACGATGAGATGTGTGCCCGCCTTGGTTTGGGAAATAAAGACTTTCAGGGCGAGCCAATGCGTATACATGCCTTACAGCTTGCAGATGAGGCGGCGGCACAGATGCTTTCGACGGAGCAGTATCGCGCTATTCGTGAACGCGCCGATCAGATCAAAGCCAGGGTAACGCCGCCTGTGCCGGCCGCGCTGCGGGCCACGCTGCGGCCCTACCAGCTGGAGGGTTTTCATTTCTTAGCTTACTTGGCGCACAATAACTTCGGCGGGATCTTGGCTGATGATATGGGCTTAGGCAAAACGGTGCAGGCCTTATGCTGGCTTCTATGGTTGCGTGGCGAGTGTGGTGAAAACGATGAACCCGGCTTGGTCGTAGCCCCAAAATCTGTTGTGGACGTATGGGGCAAAGAGGCGGCGCGCTATGCACCGCAACTACGCGTTAGTATTTTGGAAGAGGTAAGCCAATCGCGTTTAGAAGAGCAGCGGCGCTCCAGCGATATAATCGTGCTTAACTATGCACTGTTACGAAACCACGCCCAGCTACTGTGCCGTTACAAGTGGCATGTCGTGATCCTAGATGAGGGGCAGTGTATCAAAAACCCCGCTACCGATACCGCGCGGGCAGCGTTTGCTCTGAGGGCTGAGCGCAGGCTAGTTCTTAGCGGGACACCGATCGAGAATCGTCTCTTAGATCTCTGGTCGTTAATGCAATTTGCCTTACCGGGAGTCTTAGGAGATCGCGCTCACTTTCAGCGCCTCTATAACGGGAAAAATGATCGTTTGGCGCGCACTCGTCTAGCAGCCCGGGTGCGTCCATTTCTGCTGCGTCGTACTAAGGCAGTGGTAGCGGCCGACCTCCCTGAGCGAGTGGAGGATGAGATCAGTTGCGAACTTGAAGGTGTGCAGAAGACTCTTTATCAAGCCGAGCTTAAGTACGGGCGTCAGCTCCTGCTCAAAGCTAAAACCCAGAAGGCTTTGGCCGAACTGCGCATGCATTTTCTCACTTCACTACTGCGCTTGCGCCAAATATGCTGCCATCCAGCATTGATCGATGATCAGCACGAGCGCCAGCCTAGTGCCAAGTTCGAGGCTTTCTTTGAATTTGTTGAGCCAGTGCTGGCAGAGCGGCATAAGGTCCTAGTGTTTAGCCAGTTTCGAGGCGTTCTTGATCGCATTAGATCGGAATTGAACGCGCGTAAAGTTAAGACTTTCTTACTCACCGGTGAGAGCGAGGATCGCGGCGCTTTGGTGGATGCGTTTCAAGCCGATCCGGAGCCGAGTGTTTTTCTGATATCACTTCGTGCCGGTGGCTTCGGTCTTAACCTTACCAGTGCTAACTATGTTGTGCTATTTGATCCATGGTGGAACCCGGCAGTAGAGAACCAGGCTATAGATCGTACTCACCGTATTGGTCAAAGATCGACTGTTTTCGCCTACCGCATGATTACTAAGCGGAGCATCGAGGAGAAGATTCGCGAGCTGCAACGGCGTAAGAAGGTCTTAGTCGAGGATGTGTTAGGCGAGGAACGATTCTCGGAGCAGCTCAGTCTTGATGATCTAACATTCTTATTTAGTGACGAGTAAGGACTAGGGGGAGGGTGGCTTGTACCAGAGTGGTTTCTTGGCATGACTAGAACCAATTCGCATCGAGCAAACGAAGTAACCGTAGGGATGACCGGAAACGTCATATTAAAGAGGCCCGCTAGATACTCCTTTCCTTGTTGGTCGCCCATCCCATCGAAAGGGTTGTACAGCTTCGCTTTGACGAGAGCGCACTCGCTCACAAACTGCGTCAATTCTGTGCGGCAGCCAGCCGTGGGCCAAACGTTTCGTATAATAATTCTGCTCTGCTCGTTTGGGTGGAATGAGGGATCGAGAGCATGGGTTATAGTCACCTGTGTGGCGCATGATAGCTCTTTTGCGAGGAATTGGTCCTCCTCTGGAAATTCGTGCGTGGTGTTTGTAATGAGGGTAATCGGCTTCATGCATGCTATTTAATGTGGAGCATACGACATCCTACTATGCCACTGCCGAACAGAAAAGCTCATAAGACCAATGGACGCTGCGCAGTGAACGAGCGTAATAAAGGCTAGCAGCGGCGCTGCTATTCTATCATCCCGCCCGCAGCGCTGTCCCACGTGAAGGTCTTCCCTGTCCCTTGAGGATGGGTCGATGTTCCGGTAAAGCCGTTATCGGCGGCTTGCATCGTCAGTGTAACTCCTTTGGAGAGGGCGGTTACCCCGGGCAGGACTTTACAGGCAGCATCAGCGCAGCTTAAGTACTTTTCACTATCTACAAAATACGCCTCTTCGGCGATAGCGACATGGTATAGGTCGGTCCGGGCACGGGTGTCGAAAGCGCGCTTACGGTACGCGGCATATTGCGGCACGGCTACGGAGACCAAAATACCGATGATAGTCATTACGACGAGAAGTTCAATCAGGGTGAATCCAGTTGTGGAACGCATAAAGTACCTCCACTTTATGCTTCGGAGAAAGTCGCCAAAAGTTTCCGGTCTAGCGGCAGGAAGATGATTTTTTGTTCCATTGTAACTAGTCAGCACCATTGGAGGAGGGCGAGTGCTACGTGGGACAAGACGGCTAAGGCCGTGGGCTGTGGCCGTAGCTGCATCGGATGCAGTCAGCAGAAAACTGACTTCGGATCGCTCCCGTCTCGGCTCTCGCCGAGCCGAGGTCTGGAGGTTGGTGAAACATCTTGCGGCGAGAGACGGAGAGAGCCGATTACAGATCAACGCTCGTCGGTCTGAGGCGAAGCCTCGCTAGTTAATATACATAGCGATGGAATGTCAAAGGAGAAAATAACTGGTACAGGGTAGCCCCCCCCCTGAGTGCAGTGATGATCGCACGGAGCGAGTAGCCGAGCGCCGGAGGACTTTCCCGGGGAGGGAGATGATGTTCGAGGTGACGTTCTCTCACACACCGCACGGCAGCTCTCAGGCTCTTTTGCGTACTTCTCTCTCAATCGCTTCTCCCGAGTCAATACGAACCACATCAAGATCATAGTCCATCTGGATTCCAAGCCAGAACTCAGCGGAATTACCGAAATACCTCGCCAGGCGGAGCGCCGTGTTGGCTGAGATGCCACGTTTGCCAAGCACGATCTCATTGATACGGCGTGCGGGGACACCTAGCGCAAGCGCCAAGCGATTTTGACTAAGTTCGAGAGGGACAAGGAATTCTTCCTGGATTATCTCACCAGGGTGGATCGGATGTAATCTGTTTTTTGCCATAGAAGCCTCAGTGATAATCTACAATTTCAACGTTACAAGCGTCACCATTATGCCATTCGAAACAAATGCGCCACTGATCGTTAATTCGGATACTCCACTGTCGTGTTCGGTTACCGTGCAGTTTCTCAAGTCGATTGGCTGGCGGCACACGTAAATCGACTATCGAAATAGCTCGATGCAACATTCGAAGCGTCCGCAAAGCTACCTGTTGGATATCCGGCGGAAGCTTTCGAGATTAAATATCCGGGCGGTTTCTGGACATCGGAAGCTACGTATCATGAAACCAGTATATAACGACATGCGTTAAACGTAAAGCGTTAAACTACCTAGTCAGCATGTTTTCTTGCCAAGAAATAATTAATTAAGTACGATGTGCTACGAAGTTACTACTACTCTGGCTTTCCGTTGCAGTCCTGCGGATTATAACGCCGCGAGAGCGCGCGCTCCACAACCAAACGCGGCAGGTCGGCAGGTGACCACCACGGGCTCTCGACGAAATTATCCTGTAACATTTCGCGTAACCAAGCGCGAAATTGCGCTGAGGCAGCTTGCCCACGCTTGGTGCGATCACTAAAACATTCACTGAAGCTGTTATCTACAACTTTTACATTCTTTCCTTGGGCGCGGAGTGCTCTCGTGGCAACTACACGCGCAATTACGCCTGCCTGGAGACGATTGTTTTTAAAGAAGTCCTGCTCAGGTAGGGCGATGCCGACACTTTCAAATAGCTCCTTGCCCTCTCCACTGCGAATCCTTTCGAGAGCAGGCCATATAGAATACAGGCATTCATCGACAAAGTACGGCCGGCTCTGCCCGAGAGTGCCGCTGATTATCGAGTCGCCGAGGAATGTGGTTCCAGCATCGCGCTTAGTCATCAGGCCGTGTTCTAACGTATGTAAATGCCGATTGGCCCATCTCAGTGCGAGCTCAGAGGAGGGGCGCATATATACGAAGCTGCGCCTCACACAGCAGCCTCTGGTTAGAATCGTCGAATCCGAAAGCAGAGTTCCATCCAGGTCCCAAAGCACTCTGGGAGAGTTTTCTTTAGACCAACGCACAAGGTTAGGTAGGACCGCTTTCAAGAAGTTTAGCTCAGCATTCGCTACTTGGTCGTATTCGCCGAATGTCAGTGACGGGGCGGCAACTTTAAGCCATGAACGCAGATCTATAGAGAAGGATGCGATTGTATCTTTATATTTTGATTGGTCTATACGCAACTGCAGCGGCGGCAATCCGCCAACTCCTGCGCGCCACGATGAGGCTTTCCCATCGATCGCCTCGTGACCTTCTACGCCACGTCCGCCGGCCGCATCCCTAATACAAGGAGTAACTAAATCGGCGATGGCATGCGTGGGACTTGGGATCGCCTCGACCTTCCATCCGCGAGCTGCGTCGAAAACCAGCTTTGTTCGTGTAGGATCCCAAAGTCTATTATCCATCGCTATGTAGACACCTGGCCGCCGCACACGCAGCGCCTGCAACGCGAAATCAAGCTGCTGTGGCGCATCGGAGCCATATTCGTCAAAAGGTCGCCTCGCCCCGACGAGAATGATTGTCTTGTCGCTTCTCGGAAAAGCCTTTTTAAGAGCACGACCGGTTTCGCAGATCGTAGCTGTGTCGTGCGTAATAATAATTAGCCTCTCGGTAGAAGATTGGATGGTATCCACTATTTTCTGCTGGTCCGACGCAGTAATTTTTCCGGGCTCTTGATTTGAAAGCGAAGTAAGGCGTGCTCTGACCTTAGCGCCAGCTGCGATGAATCGTGCCGCCTCAGTATTTACGCTCTCGGTGGTGATGACGCGTACAGTAATGTGCTGTCTTTGTCTAATATCTGAATACATAAGAGATTATTCATTTTTCAACTTAAAAAACTGCTTGAGGTCTTCGCGCGAAAGCTCTGGTCCGCTTCGAAAAATAGCGGGCAGGCCGATATTAATTTCGGGCAGTGATTTTTCGCGACCCCTTATGCGCCCAAAGTTACGATTCCGAACTATGTGGAAACGATTACTTTCTGCGTTATAGGCTAGCCATGAGTGCTGATCGTCGCTTTGGTAGTATGAGATGTATGAGATTCCCGCGCGCTGAAAAGTCTCTTGCGCCGTTAAGAGCGAGTAAAGGTCGGGGGGACTTCCGTGGTGTTCGGTAATGATCGCTCGCGCGGCCAAACCCTGAGGAAGGGTCATACAATTATCAGCCAGTTTTTTTGGCCATTCATAACCACATACTCTCTCATGAAGACTAAGAAAATTGCGGATTGTCGCCGTAGCATACCATGAAGGATTTTCAGGGCGAAACGCTGCTAGTAAATTCAGAAGAAGGCCTGGACTTCCAAAACACCAACTCATCGCCCATTGAAAACTTTCAGCAGGAGTTTCTTTATTGGCGAATTTTTGCAGCTCATGTGCTTCCAGAGGTGCGATTTCAAAATAGGTCGTATTTGTGCAGCGTGGGTGATTGGAATTACTCAATTCACTGGGAGGGGTAAGTAAGTCCAGAAGTTCACTCCATACTCGCACCTGGGCGGTACCAGCGCAGCGAGGATTTGGTTCCTCGTCAAGCTTCACATACACGAGAGGATCGCTTTCAAAGCGACGATGAACTTCGCTTAGAATTAGGCTTTTCCCCATGCCGCTAATCCCTCTGAGAACCAGGTCGGCCTCGGTGTTATCGCGAAGTGTCTCTGTAACTTTATCGCATATGCGATTTAGTACCTCGTGCTGGGCAGGGAGGAGGGTTATCGGTGCGCATGTGCGCCTAGGCAGCGCTGCTGTAGTTTGCAAATTCATAAAATATTAATCCTTAAAATTTCCTAGGGCCAATCTTAAAGAAAGCCAGCTCTTAGTCTATAAATGGCGGCGTCATAATAGGATATATGCTATAAAGCGTATTATACCAGCTAGTTATCGCGTCCTTAAAACTCGACAAAAATATGGATGTCGGCTAAAATTGACGACATGGACCAACTTGATTCGGAACTGCTTGAAATTGGTCTCTCCGCAGTCGAAGTGCGCGTCTATCGCGCTCTTTTCGAGGCGGGGAGCGCAACTGCGCAGGTTGTCGCCACAAAGGCGACCCTTCCGCGCTCGACGGTGTATGGTGCGCTTGATCTGCTAAAAGAGCGTGGCCTGATCTCGGTAAGTGGCGCCCCGCGGCGGCAACGCTTCGTCATGAATGAGCCCTCGGCGCTGTTAGAGATGCTTTCAAAAGAGGCGGCTCGAACTGAGAAGCGGCGCCAAACGGCTACGGGACTTATCAGTATGCTCGCCCCACAGTTCAAAAAATGTGCCTGGCAGCCGACACGTGTTAATTACGCCGAGGGAAAGAAAGAGGTGGAGCGTCTCTTGTATCAGTTTCGTCCGCTATGGCAGGCAAGTTACCGCCGACTTAATCACTTTACGATGTGGGGCTACCAGGATCATACTTTCGTGCAGGAGTACAAAAAATGGCATGAAGTGGCTTGGACCAATCGCGACCCGAAGCAACAGATCCGTCTATTCTCGAACAAGGAGGGGATAGCGCAGCAGCGAGCCGAGATGATTAGTGGACGGGAGATACGGCTTTTGCCCGTGGGCATTGAGTTTGCAAGCAGCATTTGGATACATGGTGAATATATCGTACTGGGTGCAACACGCGAGCAACCGCACTATGCGGTAATTATGTGGGATCCGATACTGGCCAAGAATCAGCGCGCAATATTTCAATTTCTTTGGCAGGCGACTGAACCCGATTCAAAAAAACTAGGGATGTTACCGACGGAATCTCAAGAGAGTCGGTAGCGTCCCTACTTACATCAGACGTAGGACAAGATGGCTAAGCCGTCGCCTACCGCCGTAGCCGTAACTGCAGCTGTCAGCAGAAAGCTGATTGCGGTTCACTGAGAGCGGACTACAGAACGGTTCAACAATCGTCGGTCTGTAGCGAAGCCTAGTCTTTGTTATAATCACTAATTATGCAGTGAATGGGTGCCGGGATATCCTCGATCTTCTTTGGTGGCTCACTCACCAGAAAGCCGAAGGTTACGGTGTGGGCGAGTCCCACGAGGGCATAAGCTGCGGTGGAGAAAACGCTGTCAGCCACAACGGCGGGCGCCCAGAGAAAGGTTGCCGTAAAGCCTTTTCCAACGGTGTCGACATCAGAGTATAGTGTCGCGGTCATATCACCGATACACCAGAGCGAGGCTCCTACCCCCTTGAAAAGAGCTGCGGGGCCGCTGAGGAGATAAATCGGTTGCCAGCCTTTACGCTCGGTTGAGCGAAGGTCTGGGTTGGACTGTTGAGCACCTGGGGTATTGGCAATTGATGAGTTGCCATGCACGGGAGTGCCGGGTACCACCACCATTCTCGGCTGAGGAGGAATTTCGCCTTGATAGATTCGGGCGGGGTGTCCAACAACGGCGTCACGGTCTGCAGGATCGATCTTAAAGCTGTCTTGTTCCTCAGCGAGCACGCTGAAGGAAATAAGCATAGTTAGTAGGGCAAGAAAAAGGGTGCTTGGTGTTTTCATAAGATGCCGTCCTGTCCGCAGTCTACACTCCAGTGCGAGAAGGTGCAATGGGACCTGACATGTGAGAAATTTCTAGTGCGAGGTTCCTCTTTAGGCGGTAGTGCTTCAGCGGGGTACTCTTGGTCCTGGTGCTGGTCATGGTCCAAATTCATGACCATGGTCATGGCCAAGAATTAGGACCATGACCAGCACCAGGATTTAGCTAAAGTTCTACCTCATTGGCTTGCCCGGCTTCAGCTGGAAAAGTTTCCGGCGATTAGAAGAAAAAGTAGTGGCGTACCAGGGGAAACAAGGGGAAGGGGATTCATATGCAGCAGAGCAAGATGAATCGAGCGATGAAGACTGTGGCGGTAAGGGTGAGGCAGTACGAAAAATGTTGTCCCGCTGGTGGCTCGGTAGCATCAGCGCTTCTTGTTGCTAGGAGTAGTAGAAGTGCTGCCAAGAGTGGTGCGACAACAATGCTCGTCCCAAATGACAGCTCGCCGCCAATTGGATGATGATAGAACAGAAAACTAATGGCTCCGAGAGAAGCGCCAACAGTCCCTGTTAGGAAGAGTGAGGGCTTTAGGCGATTAAGCACAGGGATAGACTCAGGCCACTCTGTTACGCCGCATCCAATGGCGCCATCAATAAAGGGACTTAGGATTTGAAAAAAAACGTCGAAAAACATGGCTAATTTCCCAAAGTTCGCATAAGTATTTGGTTCGACTGTTCTCAATCGGAGTTCCTTGGCCCCCTCTCTGCGTCAACTCCCCATCACTCTCCAAATCACTAACCCTCTGTAATCTCTAGATCCATTCCTGGCACAGCCATTGCAACATTGTCTCCGGGCAGCTGTGTCTTTAGGCCGCAGTGCCAATAAAACTAGTGCAGCGCTCGCGCTGCACTTTATCAGGATTGTTACTTATGGCTCTTACTATGGTTTCACGATGGAAGGGTTCCGCAGGCGAGAGCAACCTTGACCGCGGGGTTGTCGCTGGTTTGTCGCTTTCGGCGTTGATGATTATCCTGGGCATGTTAATGGGCAGCGGTGGCGTGCTTAATTTTGTAGACATAAGCAGCGTTCTCATCGTCTTCGGTGGCACGCTTGGGGCGACGCTGGTTAATTTTAGTCCCGGTGACATGATCTATGCATGGGAGGCCTTTAAATCGGTCCTGCTTAAGCGCCCGAACTCTCCCACGGGGCGTATTCGTTATATGGTCGACCTGTCGCATGCGGTGCGCACCCGAGGGCGAGTAGGTGCGTTAGAGGGTGAGGCTGGAATTACAAAAGACGCTTTTCTTAAGCTTGCCATGGAGATGACCGTCGATGGACAGGCCTCAACCGAAGTGCAGCGCATTCTAGAGACCGAGATGCGCATAGCCAATGACCGTGCTTTTCGGGCAGTCCAGGTATTCGAAACTATGGGCAATTACGCGCCTGCATTGGGATTAATTGGAACTGTTATCGGGTTGATTCAGATGCTTGGGGCTCTAGGTGATCCGAGTCGAGTCGGTCCGGCCATGGCGACCGCGCTTGTAACCACATTTTACGGGGCAATTGCTGCTAATTTAGTGTTCCTCCCGGTGGCTGGAAAGCTGCGTAATCGGGCTGAGGAAGAGGCGCTGGTCAAAGCTATTACTATTGAAGGCATGATTGGAGTCGGCAATGAGGAGAATCCACTGGTGATCGAACAGCGCCTGCAGAGCTTTATCACCGTATAGATTGAGGCTAGCGATGTCCGCTCCGTCTTTTATTACGCAGCTAACTGGAAGTAACGAGTGTGCGCTGTCACGCTCGTTTACCTTTCAATATACCTCGATGATCCTTATAATTCTGACGTTTATTACCGGAACCTTAAGTGTTCCAGCACCGCAGGCGCTGCATCCAGTGGCGCTCCAGGTCCCGGCCCCACAGCCGACTCCGGCAGCGCTGCGTTCTCGGCACACTGTTAATCTCACTGAGAATGCCATCAGCTTTAGTCCTACATTTGATGCTCAGGGAAAGTTGATTGCAGATGATACCTTGCGTGCCATCGAGGCAGTCGTAGCGCGCCACGACGTGAGTGCGGAGATTGAGCTGTTGGCCTCTGAGGGTGAGTTCGCCGGAGCTACGCTGCGGGCGATCGAGATCCATCGTTTCTTAAGAGCGTCGGGTGTGCCGCCAAGAGCAGTGCGGGTCTTTGTCGTGCTTAGTAGCACCCCGCTCGAGAATTTGGTAGCTCGATGTAGTTTCACCAGGGAGGAGTCGTGAGCTTCCCCGCGCTTCCGCGCCGCAGAGTATCGAAGCCCTCAGTATGGTTGGTAACGTTTGGCGATCTTTTGACACTACTACTTTGCTTCTTCATCGCCACGATGACGTTGCATCCCTCCCATAGTCCATCGACACGACGGGCAACTGCTCGAAATTCCACAATTTCTGGAAAAGAGAGTGTTCTTGACGCTGGGCAGCGCGCCCTTGGCACCACGCTTGCACTTACACAGGATAGGCAAAGCGTCTTGCATCAGCCGCCAGAGGAGAAGATCGAGGTAAAAGTCGCTCTTTCTGATGACAGTTTCGCGCAAGTTCGCAGCAAGTTGAGTGATACGGCCAAGCGCAAATTAAATAACGCAGTGTTTACAGATGGTTATAGTGTTCGGGCAGTAGTAGTACACGCCTGTGCCGACAAAAAACGCTACGCGGCAGAAGAAACTGCATCACTATCTGTAGAAAGAGCGCTTAAGGTCAGAGGTCAACTTATTGACAGTGGCGTAGCGCCAGAGGTGGTTAGAGTTCGTGCCCTTGGTGAACAATGTGCGGCTCTTCCGGCAC
Organism: uncultured delta proteobacterium; assembly: GCA_903922175.1. Classification (GTDB taxonomy): domain Bacteria; phylum Bdellovibrionota_C; class UBA2361; order UBA2361; family CAIXSY01; genus CAIXSY01. The sequence continues at coordinate 33,234 of CAIXSY010000334.1, forward strand.
ATGCTAGGGGAGGCAACGCGGTAGTGGTGGAAATTACTCAGGTTCGCAAGCATCATGGCTGACGATAAGAAGCAACAAAAAGAGAAGGGCAAAGACGCCAAAGAAGCTAAGCCGCCCGAGGGTGATGCTGAGGCTTCAGCGGCGGCGCCAGCCTCTAAGAGCAAGAAGACGCTCTTCATCGTTATCATCGCTATTGCTATGGGCATTGCTTTGCTCGTGGTGGTTGGTGTCGTTGTCAGTATGCGGAGCAAGTCACAGGCTGCTGCAGCGGAACATGAGCTAAGTCCTGAGGCGGCGGCCCAGGGCACCGTTGTTCAGCCCAAGCTTGAAGGCAGCGGCGAAGAGGATGAGGTTGTTGAGGGTGAGGAGCCGATGGGGGCTATTCTTCCGCTCGATACCTTTGTCGTGAACCTGAGCTCCGGCAAATACCTGCGTATCCAGATTCAGTTTGAATTTAACGGTCGTGATATTCCCAAGCGTATGTACGCAAAGTTGGTGCCATTGCGTGACGCAATTATCACGGACCTGTCGTCGAAGAGTGCGGACGACTTAGGCGTGGGCAAGGGCAGGGAAGGGCTGCGCAACGAGCTGCGCGACACGGTTAATGAGATGCTCGGCAAGGAAGAGGTCAAAAAAGTCTATTTTACTCAGTTTGTGATTCAGTAGTGAGGGCGTAAATGAACCAAGTATTAACACAGGACGAAATCAACTCACTACTGCGTGGGCTCTCCGAGGGAGATGTCGAGACCGATAGTATTGAAGCTGTCGATCAGAACTCGAAGAACGCAAAGAAGTTCGATCTTGCCAACCAGGAGCGCATCATCCGCGGCCGTATGCCGACCATGGAATTAATCCATGATCGCTTCGCGCGCCAGTTCCGTACCGCATTCTCGAAGTTTCTTGGACGTACGACATTCGCTAACGTCGGTGGTATTGAAATGATCAAGTTCGGCTTGTTCATGAAGAAGCTGCCGCTGCCATCGTCGTTGCACATCTTTCGTATGCCACCGCTCTCCGGCTACGCTCTTATGGTGGTTTCCTCACCACTTGTCTTCGGTATTATAGACAGCCTCTTCGGCGGCTCTGGTCAAAATAAGGTCAAGATTGAAGGCCGAGAGTATACGCCGATCGAGATCCGTTTAATCGGCAAAGTGGTGATGATGGCTCTCGACGTGCTTAAAGATGCCTGGGCTCCGATTCACCCGGTGGATTTCGTCTACGTGCGCAGTGAGTTTAATCCATTGGCGGTAGCGATTGTGCCGCCGACCGATGTGGTGATTACCGTTACGGTTGAGGTAGAGCTTGAGCAAGAGACAACGACGCTCACTATCTGCACGCCATACTCGACGATCGAGCCTTTACGCAGCAAGCTAGCCACGGGATTTCAAAGCACTCGGCTTGAGGTCGACACAGGCCTTGCACGTCGCATGGAGGTCAGTGTTAAGCAAACGACCGCCAATATGTCGGTGCAGCTGGCTACGGGTGCAATTAAAACGGCCGATTTCCTCAAGCTGCAGAAGGGCGACATCATCACCCTTGATACCAATCCTTCCGAGGAAGCGATGCTGATGATTGAGGGAACGCCTAAATATTACTGCTACGTAGGGTCGTATCGCGGCAACCGGGCGGCGCGCATGACGCGGCCGATCCCACGACGAGATCTGATTAATTTTCGCAACAAACAGGAGCTACTGAAACATGGCGGATGATATGCAAGAACAGTTGGAAGGAGTAGCCAAAGCTGCAGGTGAAGTTTCTGCGGCGGCCGCTGGTGCAGGGCAACGTCCGGGGACGGGCAAGGGCCAGACGCTCGAATTCATTCTCGACGTTACCCTCCAGGTAACGGTCGAAGTGGGTCGTGCGCGGATGACAATTCAGGACCTGCTTCAGCTGGGCCAAGGCTCGGTGATCGAGCTTGAGAAGCTCGCCGGTGAGCCGCTTGATATATTTATCAACGGTAAGCAGGTGGCGCGTGGTGAAGCGGTTATCGTCAATGAAAAATTTGGCGTGCGCTTGACTGATATTATCTCGCCGGAAGACCGGGTTGAGACTTTGGCGTAATACAGATGAAACTTCAAGCCAGCTACATAGGGCTTATCCTCGGAGCCACGATCAGCACTGCGGTGTTGTTTGCGGCGAGTGCGAGCGCACAGGCAGCAGTGCCAGCGAGCGACTCCACCCAAGCGGTGCAGGGAAAGCTTGAGCGTACTCGCGAGCTCCTCAAGGATGTGCAGGGAGAGAAGGGCAAGGCAGGAGAGGCCAGTCTCGGGGAAGACCTCACCCATACGGGCTATCGCGTTTTCGAGGGCCTGCTACTCTGCCTCGGTGTTTTAGCTATCGGCGTTTACCTGGCCAAGCGCTTCGGCCTCAAGGGCGCTGTGAGCGCGGGACGCAAAATTAAAATTGTCGAGCGGACACCACTTTCGGCACGCACATCGCTTGTCTTAGCCCAGGTTGAGGGCAAATCTATTCTTCTCGCCGTGGGGCCTGACAATGTCTCGTTCGTAGAACTGAAAGATGGTGGTCTTTATGGTGATGCAGTTGATCTGGCGGCGCTAGCCTCGGGTAAGGAGGCGTAGATGAAACGCCTGACCGCAGTACTTCTTGCGCTCTCTCCTTTTTTCCTCTTCGGTGTTGCCCCTGTCTTTGCTGAGGGGAGCTTGCCCGATCTAGCTATTAACATAGGCGGCTCTCAGCTCGCCTCTGACGGCGGCATCTCAGCCAGTCTCAAGATATTGTTTCTGCTGACGATGCTTTCGTTCGCACCGGCGATGATTTTGACGATGACCTCCTTTACGCGTATCGCCGTTGTTTTGGGGATGACCCGTACGGCTCTCGGTACACAATCGATGCCGCCGAATATGGTGATCACGGGGCTTTCACTTTTCTTGACGTTCGCCATCATGAGTCCCGTTTTTGAGAAAAGCTACAACGAGGGGATTCAGCCATATCTCGATGGCAAGATGGAGGATAAGGAGGCGATAGAGAAGTCGTTTGCTCCGTTAAAGCAGTTCCTTGTGCGTCACGCGCGTGAGAAAGACCTCGCCCTGTTCCTCGACATCACGCGTTCAGAAGCGCCCAAGGAGGAGCATGATATCCCTTGGCAGGTGGCGATTCCGGCGTTTGTGCTCAGTGAGCTTAATCTCGCTTTCCAGATCGGCTTTTTGATTGCGCTACCATTCCTGGTGCTCGACATGGTGGTCTCCTCCGTGCTGACCTCGATGAGCATGATCACACTGCCGCCTGTGGTGATCTCACTACCACTCAAACTGATGCTCTTTGTGGTTGTCGACGGCTGGCATTTAATTATCGGCTCTTTGGTGCAGACCTATCATGTAACCGGCTAGCGGAGAACGTATGGGCGTAGATCAATTTCTGAGGTTGGGACAGGTAAGCATCGAAACGGCGCTGCTCGTTTCGGCGCCGATCCTCGTGCTCGGGCTTGTCGCCGGGCTGGCGGTGAGTATTTTTCAGGCGGCAACACAGATCAACGATGCCGCACTAGCCTTCATCCCCAAGATCGCCTCAGCCGCCATCGGCCTGGTCTTCTTCGGCAACTTTATGCTCAATCGCTTGGCTGGGTTTACCGCCTGGGTTTACGGTCAGATTCCCAACCTTTCACCATAATCATTCGCCATGCAACTGCTGTCAGTCCCCGATTATCTTTTGCAAAATCTCAACGTATTGTGGAGTTTTATACTTTTGATCGTGCGCTACGCCGCACTCCTCATGACTCTGCCCGGCATAGGCCTTGGCATGGCCGGGATGTTTATTCGCATCCCGGCAGCGATGGTGATGGCGTTTGCTACACTCAATCCAGATAGCTATGCGCAGATGCCTACGGAGTGGCCGGCGATGGTAGGAGGATTCGTATCGGAGATGCTCTTTGGCTCAATTTTGGGGATTATCCCCTTGATGATTGTGGCCGGGGTGCAGACTGGAGCGAGCATCGCCAGTACGACGATGGGGCTAACCGCCTCCAATCTGATAGATCCAACTTCGGGTGGGCAGATCCCCGATCTGGCGCGTCTTTTCGGTGATTTTTCGGTGATGATTTTCTTAGCCCTTGGTGGTCATTACGTCTGTCTGCATGCCGCTTCGGGACTAGGTGGTACCTTTGTTCCGGGAAGTTTTTTTGCAGCACAAAACACCGTTGGTCTGTTCGTCGATCGCAGCGCTGATATCTTTCGCATGGGGGTAATGGTCTCGGCGCCTGTGGTCGTGGCGCTGCTGCTGACACAGTTTGTGATGGGGCTTCTCTCTAAGGCAGTGCCGAGCGTCAATGTTTTTATCGTCAGTTTTCCACTTACCATTGGTATCGGCATGATCCTTTCGGTGATGGTGCTGCCCGAGCTTGTTACGTTCGTACGCCATGAGGTGGTGCGTATGGAGAATACGGTCGTCTTGGTGGCGGAGGACCGAGCGGTAACGGCGACGGAGGGCGTGAGGGCACCGTAAGGTGTGATAGAGAGGGGCTCGCCGGGACCGAAAAGGGGTCAGGGGACGTAGTAGTAGTAATTTCCCTCAGTAGTAATTTCCCTCAGTGACAGCGCGGAATTGAGCGTAGTAGTAATTTCCAGTAGTAGTAATTTCCCTCAGTGACAGCGCGGAATTGAGCGAA
>CAIXSY010000335.1 GCA_903922175.1 uncultured delta proteobacterium
CGCTAGCGATGGAGTTCCCTCGTCGCTAGCGCTCCTCGGGATGACAATTGGGCGCACTTTGACAGGGGGCGGTTACGATTTGGAACCATAAGCGTTCGACGGACCTCGCGCCAGACCAGAACCAAGACTAAGATAAGATTTACCCGGCATTTATGCGTAGTTACGCCTTCCGATCATACTCGAAATATATCCATAGACGCTCAGTCCCCTCTACGTTCCTTTCTCTCTAGCTTGAGTATTCCCTTTCCGCCATTGATAGAAAATAGTACTATCTCTGTATGCCGATTGTATCTCTTTTTTTTGGGATTATTATACGACTGTATCACGACGACCATAATCCGCCACACTTTCATGTTGAGTACGGTGAGTATGATGCCGTCGTTGAAGTTAGCTCTGGAAGAATTCTGTTTGGGCACTTACCACGCCAGGCCAGAAAATTAGTAGAGAAATGGAGGCAAAAAAGGAAAAGTGAGCTGCAGAAAGCCTGGAACGATGCTATCTCTGGGAAAATGCCTGCCCGGATCAAGCCACTGGAGTAAATTATCTGGAGTAAATTATGGAGCTGGGAACTAAGATCAAAAAGATCCGCAAGATCAGTTCAGAGAATTATTTAATTAACTTGGAGTATGAGGACGGGTTAATCGGCGTCGCAGATTTGAGCCGTTTTTTTTCAGGCAAGAAAAAGCCGCTGGTAGCGGAAATTCTGCGTGGCAATCTTTACCTGAAGTGCTTTGTCGAATCTGGAGCCCTTGCCTGGCCCAACGGCTATGAACTTTGTCCGGATGTAGTTAGGTCGATTCTCAAGGAAGGCATAAAGAAGAAGGCAGCATAGATGACTATAGTGCGGTAACCATGAGTGCCGCAACCGTGGAGCCTCAGTTCGCCTTCTCCGTCCTCACCACAATCTCTCCATCTTCAAGCTCAACACTGACCACCGAATCCGGTGGTAGCTCGTCGGCGAGCAGCGCCCTTGCCACCTTGGTCTCAAGCTCACGTTGTAGGTAGCGCTTCAGTGGGCGAGCGCCGTAAACGGGATCGTATCCAGCTTTTGCGACATACTCACGCGCCGGGTCGCTAATCTCAAGCGTAATCCCCTTGTCCTTGAGGCGATGGCGGATCTGCGCGACGAGCAGGTCGACAATCTGTGTAATCTCCCCAAGGCTGAGTGGCTTAAAGAGCACGATCTCATCTAAGCGGTTCAAAAACTCCGGCCGAAACTGCGCGCGGAGCTCGTTCATCACCGCCGTGCGCGCCGACTCTTTAATCTCGCCACTCTCCGTAATCCCCTCAATCAGGTGCGGCGAACCGACGTTTGAGGTTAAGATGATCACTGTGTTCTTAAAATCCACCGTGCGCCCCTGGGCGTCGGTTATCCTGCCATCATCGAGTACCTGCAAAAGTACGTTAAAGACGTCGTGGTGCGCCTTTTCGACCTCGTCAAATAGTACGACGCAGTAGGGCTTACGACGCACGGCTTCGGTAAGCTGGCCGCCCTCTTCGTAGCCGACGTAGCCCGGAGGTGCGCCAACCAGGCGCGACACCGTGTGCTTCTCCATGTACTCGCTCATATCGATACGGACCATGTTATCCTCGGAATCAAAGAGCGCCTCGGCCAACGTTTTGGCGAGTTCGGTCTTACCCACTCCGGTCGGTCCGAGAAAGAGAAACGAGCCGATTGGGCGGCGCGGATCCTTGATCCCCGAACGCGCTCGAATAACAGCATCGGTAACGAGCTGCACAGCTTCGTCCTGTCCGATGACACGCCGATGCAAGACCTCGTCGAGCTTCAAGAGCTTCTGTTTTTCGCCCTCAACGAGCTTAGTCACCGGGATGCCCGTCCAACGCGAAACGATGGCGGCGATCTCGTCATCGGTTACCTCTTCGCGTAGCAGCTTCGGGGCGCTTCCCGAACGCGAGATCTCCTCCTCCTCTTTTTTGAGTTGGCGCTCAAGCGCTGGAAGTTTTCCGTGTTTTAGCTCGGCGGCGCGATTAAGATCGTATTCGCGCTCGGCTTTCTCAACCTCGTGGCGCAGCTTCTCAATCTCTTGGCGTAGCCCCTGCACTTTAGTTAACGCTTTCTTCTCAGACTCCCACTGCACGCGCATCGCCGAATACTTATCGCGCAGCTGACAGAGCTCGCCTCCAAGCTCCTTCAGACGGGCCTTGCTGGCATCATCTTTCTCTTTCTTAAGCGCCGCCTCCTCGATCTCAAGCTGACGCATGCGTCGCGTGACCTCGTCAAGCTCAGAGGGCATAGAATCGATCTCAGTTCGAATCGTGGCACAGGCTTCATCCACCAGATCAATCGCCTTGTCGGGCAGAAAGCGGTCTGAGATATAGCGCTGCGACAAAACTGCAGCGGCAACAAGAGCATTGTCCTGGATCTTAACGCCGTGATGAACTTCGAAGCGCTCCTTAACACCGCGCAGGATCGAGATCGTATCTTCGACCGTTGGTGGTTCAACCATCACCGGCTGAAACCGGCGTTCGAGTGCCGCGTCCTTTTCAAGATACTTACGGTATTCATCTAGTGTCGTTGCGCCGATGCAGTGCAGCTCACCGCGAGCGAGCATCGGCTTTAACATATTACCGGCATCGAGCGAGCCCTCCGATTTTCCGGTCCCGACAATGGTATGCAGCTCATCGATAAAAAGGAGGATACCTCCTGCCGACTCTTTGACCTCATGCAAGACAGCCTTGAGGCGCTCCTCAAACTCACCGCGGTATTTTGCACCGGCCAGGAGTGATCCCATGTCGAGCGCAAAGATACTCTTCTTTTTAAGCCCCTCAGGAACATCGCCGCGGACGATGCGTTGTGCCAAGCCTTCGACAATGGCCGTTTTGCCAACCCCCGGCTCGCCGATTAACACCGGATTGTTTTTAGTTTTGCGCGAAAGGATACGGATAACTCGGCGGATCTCGGCATCCCGTCCAATAACGGGGTCGAGCTTACCTTTCGTCGCCTCTTTGACGAGATCTCGCCCGTACTTTTCGAGCGCTTCATATGAAGCTTCGGGATTGGCGCTGACAACGCGTTGCGTACCGCGAAGCTCAGTTAAGGCGCCGAGCACCCGCTCACGTGTAATATTGAAGGTCTTAAAGAGCCGGGCGATGGCGCTGTGCCCCCCCTCATCAAACATCGCCAGCAAGAGATGCTCGACCGAGAGGTACTCGTCCTTAAGGCGCTTACTCTCCTCTTCGGCTCGAGCCATGAGTTTGGAGAGCCGCTGGGTCACGTACACCTTCCCGGCCTCGACACCTGGCCCAGAAACCGCCGATTTCTTGGAGAGCTCGTCCTCGGTCGCCGCGGCGAATGCCGGAACCTCGATATCCATCTTGGTCAAGATGCGCGGAACAAACCCCTCAGTCTGCTCAAGCAGGGCCCAGAGCAGATGTTCAACATCGACCTCGACGTGTCCATGCTGGGTGGCCTTAACCTGAGCATCATGCAACGCCTCTTGGCTCTTCTGTGTAAATCGATTGATGTCCATATTCCCCCCTGCGTTTGTAATTACTCATTAACCCCGGGAGAGAGCACCTTATTCCTAGTCCTGGCCTTGGTTCTGGTCTTAAGTCCCTGTTGCTTCCTTGGCCGCAATTGATGACCAATTGACCAGGATTTAGGACCATGACCAGAACCAAGACTATGATAAAGACTCGCCCCTGAGTTATTGAATAGCTACCTTCATTTAATGCGCCGCGGACTCAGCACCTCGCGGATTAAAATTAGAGACCTTCTGCAACTCTGAAAACAGTTCACGCTCCTTATGCGTCAGGTGGCTCGGTACCGCCACCAGTAACTCCACATACAGGTCGCCATGTTCCCCGCCTCGCAGTGGAAGCCCCTTCCCCTTGAGGCGCAGACGCGCCCCAGTCTGTGATCCCGCCGGTATCGTCACCAAAACCTCACCGGCGACAACGGGGACGGCTACCTTAGCTCCAAGCGCGGCCTCCCACGGAGAGATCCTTAGTGTCGTGTTCAAATTGTGGACCTCAACTCTAAATTGCGCATGCGGCGCAACCTTAATCTTCAAGAGCAGATCCCCACCTCCCGGTGCCTGTCCTGCCAATCGAATAGTCGACCCTTCTGTTGTTCCAGGGGGGATTTTCACGTTAAAACTCTTGACGCCCTGCTGCGTCGGGCTCTGCCGCTCGGATGGCGAACTCTGCAAGGAGAGCGCCTTTTTACCACAGTGGTAGAGGTCTTCCACGCTTAGAGCGACTTCAGCCTGTGCTGACGGCGCCGATCCTTGCGAACGGTCTCCATGCACACCGCCAGCTTGCGCGCGCGGCCCCGCCGCGCGGCCGAATGCATTCATATCGAAGCCTTGTCCGGGGCTGCCGCCGAAAAGAGCCTCAAAGAAATCGCTAAAGCCGGAACCCTCGAATGAGAACGAGGCTTCATGCTCTCCAGCCCCAAAAGGCCCCCCATGGGAACCGAAATTGAAACCCTGCTCTGCTCCCGGCGGAGGCTGAAAATCCTGTCCGTTTCTCCAATTGGCACCAAGGGCATCGTAACGTTTGCGCTTCTCTTGATCGTGAAGCACCTCGTAGGCTTCGTTGAGCTGTTTGAATTTTTCCTCTGCGCCTTTCTCCTTGGAGACATCCGGGTGGTACTTTCGCGCCAGCTTTCGATAGGAGCGCTGAATTTCGTCATGTGACGCCGAGCGGGTTACCCCGAGAACCTCGTAATAGTCTTGATATTTCACTCTATAAACCCCTGCTAGACAACTGTTCAATAACCCAGAGTACCCGTGCTGTAACAGTTCATGGGTATCTGCTCAATAACCTCGGGTAGCTTAATAATTCGTGAGCGTGGCCTGTCGTGAGCTTGTCGAACGGTCGCGGTCGAAGAGTGTGCTGATTCGGCTAGCCGCCCCTTCTCACAGACTCTCAATTACCCTATTCATTCCAGAAAGTCAGCGCGTTTCTTCAAAAACACCCCTGGTCGGTAAGGCGCGAGCTTAGCTCGCCTTTTCTCACTTCGTGAGAAAAGGCGGCTAGTTACATCGACCAGGACCACGACCACGCGCACGATATTCTTTTCCC
>CAIXSY010000336.1 GCA_903922175.1 uncultured delta proteobacterium
AGCTGACCAGAAAAGATTCTTCCATATGGCCTTTGGGTCGGTCAGAGAGTGTCAGGCTATTCTGGACATTAGCCCTGAGCCGAGTGCTGATGCCGTAAAGTTAGCTGACGTAGTGGCCGCTAACGTCTATTGCCTCATCAGAAGTTACGGCTAAGGCCGTGGACTGCGGCCGAAAGCTGCAGCTGCATCAGATGCAGTCAGCAGAAAGCTGCCAGCAGATCTCTGAAAGCAGATTGCAGATCAACGCTCGTCGGTCTGAGGCAGCGCCTCGCTAGGACTTCGGCAGATCCCCCACCCTCTGCAACACAAGCGCGCTGCGCGTCGGTAGATAGAGCGCCAGGATATTACTCCCCCCTTTGCCCTTTACGGTCTGGTACTCGCGGGCATCTTCAACACGTCCGTGCCCCAAGTACTCTTTAGCATCGGAGTCAAGGACGATACGGTATCGCCCCGGTGCAGCCTCGACATTGATCTCGGGAAAAGAGGTCGTGGGGTTAAAGTTAAAAGCAAAGAGGATCTCGGCCCGCTTAAAAACGAGGATCTGATTAGCCACATGGTCGTATACTTTCTCAGGGAATCCGCTCTCGACAAAGTTCGACTCCTCGCCAAGACGCATCATGGCTCTATCGAACTCCGCCAGACCAGCGTAACGAAGGAGCTTATTGTCGCGCAGGCTCCATTGGCGGCGCGCATAGTGGTACGACCAGTTGTTGCCCTCGCGCGGGAAGTCGATCCACTCAGGATGGCCGAACTCATTGCCTATAAAATTCAGATAACCGCGGCCGCAAGTGGCGTAGGTGATTAGGCGAATCATCTTATGCAGCGCCAGCGCTCGATCGATCAAGAGGCTGGGCTTGGACAGCGCCATATTCTCGTACATTTCTTTGTCGGCAAGCCAGAAGATCACCGTCTTATCACCAACGAGTGCCTGATCGTGTGACTCGGCATAGCTGATCGTCTGCTCATCAGCGCGCCGATTGGTAAGCTCATGCCACATCTGCGAGACGTTCCAGTCCTCATCTTTGGCGTGCTTAAGAGTCTTGATCCAGAAATCGGGGATCCCCATCGCCAAACGGTAGTCGAATCCTAGCCCTCCGAACTCACGAGTCGAAGCCAGGCCCGGCATACCGCTCATGTCCTCGGCGATAACAAGGGCGTCCGGGCGCAGGGCATGCACCAACTTGGCCGCCAGCGCCAAATAGACAAGGGCATCGAGGTCAACATTCCCGTCAAAATATTTGCCGTAATTGTCAAAAGCGCAGCCCAATCCGTGATCGGCATAGAGCATGCTCGTCACACCGTCAAAGCGGTAACCATCAAAGTGAAAGGCATCCAACCAGTAGCGGCAATTCGAGAGTAAAAAGTGCAAGACTTCGGTTTTCCCGTAGTGAAAGCAGCGCGTCTGCCAAGCACTGTGCTCACCACGCGGCCCGGCGTGGAAATAGAGATCGTACGAGCCGTCGAAGCGACTCAACCCTTCAACTTCGTTCTTGACCGCATGCGAATGGACGATATCCATCACCACAGCGATGCCCAAACCATGCGCCGTATCGATCAACTCGCAAAGATCTTCAGGCGTACCACAACGAGAGGAGGGAGCAAAAAAGTTGGAAACCTGATATCCGAAAGAGCCGTAGTACGGATGCTCCTGAATGGCCATCAACTGTATTGTATTATAACCAGCCTCGGCGATACGCGGCAGCACCTTGTTGGTAAACTCCTCATACGTCCCCACCCGCCCCTCTTCCTGCGCCATCCCCACATGCGCCTCGTATATTCGTGGTGCTTTGTGGCTAGGCACTCGGTACTGTGGATGCTTCCACTGATACGCCTGCGGAGGATCCCATACCTGAGCGCTAAATATCTTTGTCGTGGGATCTTGGGTAACACGCCGCACATAGGCGGGGAGACGCTCGCCCTTATTCTCGAAATCCCCCTCCCACCAGTGCATCATCAACTTATAGTGCTGCTCGTGCTGGAGAGCTTCGTGTGGCAACGACAACTCCCACACGCCCTCGTTGGTAATCCGACGCAGCGCTAAGCGCGGCTCCTCGCGCCAACTCGAAAAATCGCCGATGAGCGAGATGCCCGAGGCATGCGGCGCCCACTCGCGCAGTACCCAGCCATCCTTTTTTTTATGCAAACCAAAGTACTCATGCGCCGATGCAAAATCGACCAATGATTGTCCCAAGGCAAGGAGCTTGCACTCGCGCCGCGTGATCGCCGCCAGGCGGTTCATAATATTGGGGATGTACGGGCGCAGATAGGGATCTTGTTCGACGAGCTGCGTGAAGGCTGCAAAAGAGGGATCGCGGGTTGACATAGCCTATGAATCTATCCTGCTATGGTAGAAAGCTCAATAAGCAGTTCCTGCCCGGAAATCGATATTTTGCAGCTGCGTAGAGACTTCCCCCCGGACAGGAACATAAGGCCGCGCCTTCCCCCCTTCGCTCGGCCTCGCGGCCGAAGCTATGGCGAGACAGGCTGCGGCAAGTGCTACGTAGGACAAGACGGCTAAGGCCGTGGGCTGCGGCCGAAAGCTGCAGCTGCATCAGATGCAGTCAGCAGAAAGCTGACTGCAGATCGCTGAGAGCAGATTACAGAAGGCAGATAGCGAGCAGGGTCGGTTTAACACTCGTCGGTCTGAGGCAGAGCCTCGTTAGTTCTCCCCCAACTAAACCACTACCGGCTAAAGCCGCGCGTACCAGAACGAGTTGGTGTTGCTGCTGAGGCAGCTGCAACCTCAATTGAGGTCCTCTATAAGGACAACGTGGGCTATTGAACAGCAAACAGAGTCGAAGAAAGACTAGCAAAACACATTTAAAATTTAGGAAATCCCAATAGCATCCGATGAGATACGAGCTTTAAATGTAACTGCTCAATAACCCCATTGTGCTTGCTCAGATCTCCATTGAGGCTTTGGATGCCTTGCGCGGCAACACCACTAGCGGCGCGCGGCCTGTCCTGAGCGTCAGTCGAAGGAAGCGCGGTGCTTCCTTCGGCTGACGCTCAGGA
>CAIXSY010000337.1 GCA_903922175.1 uncultured delta proteobacterium
CCATGGCCCATTCACCATATTCTTGGAATTCGACTGATAGGCATGCTCAGGTCAAAGAAGGAAAGGCCACGGCCAAGCAGAAGTTCAAGGCCAAGTCTACGGCGAAGTTTAAGTTAGCAATGGAGCCTTGGTCTGAGGCAGCGCCTCGCTAGCTTTTGCATGCGAATACGCTGGTCAGTTCGACAGAAGAGGATGTCATAAATATGACATTTAATCACCCAAAATGCTTATTTCTCTATAATGATTGATCTGCGAATCTAGTGCAGGATATATACGCTATAGCGTTAAGGAGTGCTTTTCCCATGATTGTACAGAAGTTCGGCGGGACCTCGATGGGGTCCGCCCAGAGTATTTGCGAAAATGTAGCCCCGATTGTTGAGCGTGCAGCGCGCGCTGAGCAGGCCCCGGTGGTAGTCGTCAGCGCGATGAGTGGAGTGACGAGTCAGCTCTTGGAGGCTGCTCGAAAGAGCGTCGAGGAACATATTGTTCCGGAGGCGTTGCTCGGGGAGATAAAGAAGCGTCATCTGGATGTGCTCGATGGATTACAAGGTGGAAAGCAGCTGATAGCGGCAGCCTCGGCCGCGATAAGCTCAGATTTAGGCGAACTTGCAAATCTGCTGCGCGCTCTGACGGTGGTCGGAGATCTCTCCGCGCGGTCTTATGATGCGGTGCTCGCTGTTGGTGAAAAGCTGAGCGCCCAGCTTATGGCGTGCGTCCTCAGTGTCCGCGGCATGAATGCTGAGTACGTTAACCTCGAGAAGATCATCCCTGAAAAGTTGACCTACGATTCAGATGCCTATTGGGATAAGGTGGAGGGCTACTTTCGGGAGCGCGTGGAGAAGGTGGCGCGTGGAGTAATTCCAGTCCTGACAGGTTTCTTCGGCCCCTGTGACGGAGGAATGCTTAGCGCTGTTGGGCGCGGGTACTCTGACTATTGCGCGTCGCTGGCAGGTGCTGCGCTTAAAGTTTCCGAGATTCAGATCTGGACCGATGTTGACGGTGTTCTCTCTGCAAATCCAAAAGTGGTGCCCGAGGCTTTTATCCTGGAGCGTCTCTCGTTTGACGAAACGGCGGAGTTGGCCCACTTTGGTGCTAAGGTACTGCATCCATTTAGCGTGCGTCCGGCAGTGAACGCTGGAATTCCGCTGCGTGTGCTCAATACCTTTAATCCGGGATGTGCGGGGACGTGGATCGAGAACTCGACCTGTTCTTTGAACCTGCCGATCAAGTCTGTGACCTCGAAGAAGGGCGTTACCTTAATCCGTATCTCTACGCCGTTGATGCTTTTTGCCCACGGCTACCTGGCTAAGATCACCGACGTCTTCGGACGCCACCGAGTAAGCGTTGATCTCGTAGCGAGCTCGGAGGTTAGTGTCTCTTTTAGCGTCGATGGTCCTCTAGAGCCGGACGGCACATTTTTGCAGGAGCTTCGTGCCCTGGGCGAGGTGCACATTGAACATAAACAGGCCATCGTCAGCCTCGTTGGTGTTGAGCTCAAGACCGATTATTCGGTGCCGGCGCGAGCCTTTGAGATTCTGGCGCGTGAGAAGATCTGCGTGCGCATGATCTCGATGGGGGATGCACGCATTAATTTAAGCTTGGTTGTTGATGAGCCGCAGTGCGATCGCACGGTACAGATGTTGCACCGGGCGTTGTTTAGGTAGGAGGGAAGTCTATGGCATATCGTGGTCCAAAGTTGCGCGTTGGGATACTGGGAGCAACGGGTATGGTGGGGCAGCGTTTTGTAACGTTGCTCAGCACGCACCCGTGGTTTGAAACGGTACTTGTGGCGGCTTCGCCGCGCTCGGCGGGAAGGCCCTATGCCGAGGCTGTTTCGGGGCGTTGGCGTATCGCTGAGACAATGCCTGATGGCGTGCGCTCACTGGTCGTGGCTGACGTCCAAGAGGTCGCAAAGATTGCGCCTAAGGTCGACTTTGTTTTTTGTGCTCTCGATCTCGACAAGACCGAGATTCAACGCTTGGAGAATGCCTACGCCGCAGCCGGCATCCCCGTTGTATCTAACAACTCAGCTCATCGTTGGACGAACGATGTGCCGATGATCATGCCTGAGGTTAACCCCGAGCATCTTGCCCTCATTGATGTGCAGCGTAAAAACCATGGCTGGCAGCGTGGTTTCGTTGTCGTCAAGCCAAATTGCAGCTTGCAGAGCTATGTGCCCGCAATTGCTGCGCTGCGCGAGTATGGACCAGAAGCTCTCTTTATCACGACCTATCAGGCCATCTCCGGATCCGGGAAAACACTAGCAACGGCGCCTGAAATTATCGACAATGTCATCGCCTTACCGGGCGAAGAGGATAAGTCCGAGAAGGAGCCGCTCAAGATCCTGGGCGAGCTTTCAGGTGCGGCCGTCAACAACGCCCAGATTAAGATCAGCGCCCATTGTAACCGTGTCGCCTGTGAAGATGGACATATGGTCATGGTTTCAGCAAAGTTTAGTCGCCACCCGAGCCGCGAGCAGGTGCTTGAGGCCTGGCGTAGCTGGAAGCCGCTGCCGCAGCAGTTGGGATTGCCCAGCGCTCCGCAGCCTTGCCTGACCTATCTTGATCAGCCTGATCGCCCGCAAACCCGTCTTGATCGCACGATCGGGGCAGGGATGGGTATCGCCCTGGGGCGGCTTCGCCCGTGTAATCTATTGGATTACCGCTTCATGGCTCTTTCACACAACACCATTCGCGGCGCCGCTGGAGGCGCAATTTTGACGGCGGAGTTGCTCGTGGAGAAGGGGTATCTGGCCTATTAGGTAGCCTCGATCTATACTGCGGTCTATGAAGAGGAATCAGAAATTTGATATGGAAGTGGGTGTCATCTTTTTAAAAGATGTCAAAGGCCGCGTCACCGCCTATTGTCCGGCTCTTGAGTTGACTACCTATGGGAAATCCCTCTCGCATGCGCAGAAGATGTTCGATGAGGCCCTAGAGCTTTTCGTTGATGACGTTTCAGGTCGTGATGCCTGGGACGAGGTTTTTGAGGAGTTGGGGTGGAGCAAGCAAAATAATAAGTGGCTGCCACCACAGCTCATATCGACACAGTTGCAGACGATCAGTGTGCGTAGGAATTAGACATGCCTCGAATTGGGCCCGTCTCCCTTCGTGCATTCGAGCACTTCCTCATTGAGATGGGGTGCGTTTCAAAACGCCAAAAAGGCAGTCATAAAATATACCATCGTCCAGGACTTGCCCGTCCGATTGTCCTTCCCATTCACGGCAAGGAGCTGCCTGCTCCTTATGTTCGATCGGCGCTCAAGGGTCTTGGCGTCTCAGAAGACGAATTCCTCCGAAGGATCGGCGGGAATTAAGTTGCCATGCTTCGCATAGCAACAGCCCTCTCTAGATATGAAATGCTCATGAGAGGTTCTGGTTTACTCCTGATATAGTTTCATCCGGTACTGCTCCCACGTCGAGGCGCGTGCTAGGGCGATGAGGTCGACCTCGGCAGCTCCGGCAAGGAGTAGGGCGCGTGCTGCGGCAGCGCTGGTTGCGCCGGTGGTAATGACGTCGTCAACTAAAAGAATACTTTTCCCCTCAACCTCATGCGCCCGTGCCGAAAAGGAGTGACGCACGTTACGCAGCCGCTCGCGTGGTCGTAGAGATGCCTGCGGCGCACGGCAGCCGTGATGCAGCAGCGCCGAGTCGCTGACGACACCCGCACCGGGTGAGGAGTCTTGCAAGGCTTTGGCAAGTAGCAAGCAGAGATTAAAGGGTCTGCTCCAGAGGCTATGGCGCGACGTTGGTGTTGGTACGATAAGATCCCAGCTGCCGCTATGCAAAATGGGTTCAAATAGTGTAGCTGCATGCGCCGCTGTAATTTTACCGAGGCGAAAGCTGGGTCGGTACTTGATCGTCGATATCAGATCACGTGCCTGGCCCTCGTAGCTCCACAAAAAACGCATGCGCTGAAAAGGCAGTGGATAAAGACGGCACAGGGTGCAGCGTCCACAGGCATCCAAGTCGGGAGTAAGCGAAAAGCAACAGGTGCAGCGTGTCGGTGCGTCGAGCACAGGCTGCAGTGGAAGGCACCCCGAGCAGAGCAGTGACTGCCCAAGACGCCTGCCGCAGACGAGGCAGAAGTGTGGGAAAAGTAGGTCGATCACTTCATGGAATGCTTGCATGATATATATGTATCGGAGAAAAGGGCGCATAGTTGCTTGTTTTTGGGTAACTGCTGAGACACGCCCAAAATATGCTGAATAGTTACAGACGTTTAGCCTCCGGCTCAAGCGTCCCGTCTTGGGCCATGTGAAAGCGTTTGCCGTTGATAATCACGTACCCGGTGTAACTTTTAGAGGTTCGATCTGCGTCAGAACCTTGGGTACTCATCGAGCTCGGATCAATCGGACCGACCGGTGTGCCTGTCGGGGTATCGTTGTTTTTACCGCGCAGCGATAACATAGAGCTTGCCCAACAGCAGAGCAACTTTATATCGGCTGTAAGCCACGAACTAAAAACTCCGCTGGCATCAATTCGTATGTACGCCGAGATGTTGCAGTCCGGGTGGGTGAAAGATGAAGCCAAACAGCTCTCATATTATGAGACGATTTTGCAGGAGAGTGAACGTCTCTCGCGTCTGATCCAAAACGTACTCTACCTTGCCAAGCTCAGTCGTGAGCAGGTAGAGCTACTCCACAAGGAGTACAGCGTCGAAGAGCTTTTGACACAGGTGAATCACGCTGTAAAGGCGCACCTAAGCGGTAGTGGTTTTGTGCTTGAGCTTCAGATGCCGGAAGCGGCCGAGGAGCGGGCGGCGCAGGTGCAGGTCGATCTCGATGCCTTTGTGCAGCTCTTCGTCAACCTGATTGAAAATGCGGTGAAGTTCTCCCATGACGCCGTGCGCCGGGAGGTGCATCTTGGTGCGCGTATCGGAGATAGCAAGGGGCATGAGCAGCTCTGCTTTTACGTGCGCGACTTCGGACCGGGGGTGGCCGAAAAGGAGAAGCACAAGATCTTTTCGCTCTTTTATCGTGGAGAGAACGAGCTTACCCGGCGTACCCCCGGCACGGGGATCGGATTAGCCATCGTCGCCGAACTGGCACGCAAGATGGGAGCTGAGGTAACGGTTGAAAATTGCAACCCGGGGGCGGAGTTTCGGGTTTTGTTTGGGGGGAGATAGGATTGCGTACCCTCTGCCTTCTGTAAGCTGCTTTCTGAGATCTGCTTTCAGTTTTCTGCTGACTGCATCCGAATGCTGCAGCTATTGATAACTCCACAAAAAGGGTAGACCAAGCGCGCTTCTAGCCCACCTTCGGTGCGAGAACCTTGCACATTATGACCGTGAGCTAAAAACAGCATTTTCCTCTGTGTGCCTCAGCGTACTCTGTGGTGAAGAATTCTCTCTGTTAAATAATCAATTACGCATTAGCTCGGTTCAGGTAAATGCTCAAGAACCCCGGACAAAAAATGCCTGGATCCTAGTCCTGGTCTTGGTTCTGGTCCTAAGTCATTGTCGTGTTCTTAGCCGAAATCATTGATGAATTGACAATGACCAGGATTTAGGACTAGGACCACAACCAAGACTAGGATAGAATCTGCCCGGGATTATTGAGAAGTTACGGTATCAGTTTATGCTCCGGAACTGGGTACGTACGGAGTCCGTATGTATATTATATGCCCGCCATACAACGCATCTGTCCGATCACGCAGCGTACTTTTCTGATCAGCGAGGCTGAGCAGGATATTGTGCAGCGTATCTCGGAGCGCAACCCTAGTTTGGGAGCCCCTCTGCCGCTGCCGTGCATTTCGCCGGTTGAGGTCGTGCGACAGTTTCACGTTTACATGAACGTGCGTAACCTCTACCACACCAAGAGCTCGCTTACGGGGGCTTCGACCCTATCGCGCTACAATCCTACCGATGGCTACCGAGTGGTTACCGTCTCTGAGTTCTGGAGCGATCAGGTCGACGGATTGTAAGGCACATGCAGAGCACGGGTGAGTGGGGCCAGTTTCTTTCGCCACGCTACGCTCCGCATCGCTATGAGGAGAGTTTCGCCACAGACTTCATCGAGGACATCGATCGAGAGGAACAATCGCGTCGAGGTTATCGAGTGGGGGGCGAGTTGCGGATTCCTGAGGTGTGCAAAGCGATCGATGCGGCGACCCTGCCGGACAATATTAATGACGTGGATATTGATAGTCTCTCCGGGGTAGCCGTGCGTTGCAGTCAAAGCGGAGAGGGATATAATTTTCAAAAACGTGAGTTACAGTTCTATCGTCGGCAGCAAATTCCGCTACCGCGGGTACACTGGCGCCGATCACTTCTCTCAATGCTCAAACAACGTGAGCGAATGCGTGAAGAGATGGGGTGTGTGACGTAGGTAGTTCCTGTCCTGCGGACAGGAACTAACAAGAAAGCCCCCGTCAATGTTTCAGTGACCGCGCAAAATTTAACTAGACTATAGGTGCACGTGTTTAGTGGCTAAAATCACCGGTCGTAGTGCCGCGGTCTGAGAAAAGCTATCGAGCTGAATACCAGCTCTTATGAAAAGCGCACGACGCTAGATCCCCTTGGAAAAGCCCATAAGCAGGTATTTCGATGCCGAAGGTGCCACTTCACTGAGCGGCTGGGGATAGATACGCAGCGTCTCATGAAAACCAAGGTTTCCAAGTACGGCAGCGTACTCCTCCGCCGTGCGCAGAAAAAAAGGAATGGGAAGTTCTCCGAAATTGATCACGCCGCGAGTGGGATTATCGATTGAGTCAAAGTCGCTGTAGTGTTTGCCGAGACGTGCACTGGCGCTCACATATTCGCGGTTATGGACCGCAAAGAGAAGCTGGCCGCGAGGTGAGGTAAGTTTCTGCAGTGTTTTAGCAACAGAGGCGAAATCCTCGATGAACTGGAACACCATAATTGCTACAATGCTATCGAAGGGGCCCAGCTGGCTAAGTGATGAGGGGCTGTCCGTGTGATATCTGACCGTAGTCGGCGAATGAGCGCGGGCAACCTCAATCATGGCTGGTGAAGTGTCGATACCAACCACGCGGTAGCCCCGTTTGGCAAGTTCAACGCACAAGCCACCCGTTCCGCATCCGAAGTCGAGAATGGAATAGGGCATGTTGCTCGACGATGAGTGCGCGTGAATTGCCTCCAAAAGTGGTGGCCATGCAAGGAGGATATTGTCGTTTACTCCAGAGTCAGAACTACCCTGATGGGTGTTGAAACGGTCGACGACAAGGTTCCATGGGTTGTCAGATTGTGTTTTAGTCATAAAAAAAGTGGTAGCTGAGCACGGTACTAGATTCCTGACTCTTAAAACGTACACTAAATAAGTTGTATTTTCATAACTGCTTGTCAAATATGGGCTTCCCGTGCACCTGCACGTACGGGAAAACGCTCATCGGTCTGAGGCAAATCCTCGCTAATTTTCGATCTGCCCACGGAAATACCCCCGCAGCTCCGCCGCCTTCATGCGCACCTGTGCCATCGTGTCGCGATCGCGGATGGTGACGGTATCATCAGTCAGCGTATCGAAATCGATCGTCACACAATAGGGCGTGCCGATCTCGTCTTGGCGGCGATAGCGTTTGCCGACGTTCCCGTTGTCGTCGAATTCGCATGCAAAGTAGGGGCGCAGCGCGCTATAGATGGCTCTGGCCTTTTCGACGAGAGCTGGTTTGTTCTTAAGAAGCGGGAACACGGCCACCTTTACCGGCGCCAGATCGCGGTGAAGTTTAAGCACGATACGGGTTTCACTTTCCCCTTTGGCATTGGTAATCGTTTCTTCGGTATAGGCGTGATCAAGAAACATTAAGAACAACCGCCCCAGTCCGACCGAGGTCTCCATAATATGTGGGACCAGCTTCTCCTTGCTCTGCGGGTCTTGGTAGGAGAGATCGACACCCGAGTGTTTGCCGTGCTGCGAAAGATCCCAATCCCCGCGCGCATGGATGCCCTCGATCTCCTTAAAGCCGCCTAAAAATTTAAAGTCGTATTCGACGTCATAGGCAGCCGACGCATAGTGGGCTAGTTTCTCATGTTTATACCAGCGCAGGCGTTCGGGTTGAATCCCGAATTGGAGATACCACTGCCAGCGGATCTCCTTCCACATTTCGTACGTCGCCGCCATCTCCTGCGGACGTAGGAAATACTGCATCTCCATCTGCTCGAACTCGCGCGTACGGAAGATAAACTGCTTGGCCACGATCTCGTTACGGAAGGCTTTGCCTACCTGGGCGATGCCGAAGGGGAGTTTTGGATTGAGGGTGTTGAGCGTATTCTTGTACTCAAGGTAGATGCCGCCGCAGGTCTCCGGTCTAAGGTAGACCACGTTCTCCTCGCACAAGGCCTCGGTGGGTGAGCCGATATTGGACTTAACCATCAGCGAGAAACGGCGTGCCGGGGTGATGTTTTGCGACCCGCAGGCGCTGCAACGAAGCTTCGTCTCTGCACGCAATTTGTCGAGCTCTTGGTTGACGAATTCAAGCGATGCTTTATCAGCCGATATGCCGTGGCCTTCGAGGACGTGATCAGCGCGCATCCTGTTTTTGCAGTCGCGGCAGTCAACCTGCGGATCATCGAAGCTTGCCACATGCCCCGAGGCTACCCATGTTTGCGGATGCATAAAGATGGCGCTGTCGAGTGCCAAGACGTCATCGCGCAGCTGCACCATGTGTTTCCACCACGCATCACGGATATTATTCTTGAGGAGCACTCCGTAGTGCCCATAGTCATAGATAGCCTGCAGGCCGCCGTAGATCTCGGATGAGGGGAAGACAAACCCTTTGCGTTTGCAGAAGGCGGTTAGTTGGTCCATGGAGTACTGAGTCATAGGCCGACAGTATACCCAGATTCTAGGTGGCTGAAAAGGACTATGCCGTGGCAGGATAGCGGATTATGGGCCGGAAACTAGTACAGCGCCTTCCCCGTCATCTCCTTCGGCTGCTCGACGCCCATCATCTTGAGTATCGTTGGGGCGATGTCGCACAGGGCTGCGCCATCGCGCAGGGCCTTCTTCTCGCCGCTTCCGACCCAGACGCAGGGCACGGGGTACATGGTGTGCGAGGTGTGCGGGGTGCCGTCTTCATAGTTGATCATCTGTTCGCAGTTGCCGTGATCGGCGAAAACGAGGCCTTCTCCGCCGACTTCGTCGAGTGCGGCAAGCACGCGTCCCAAACAGCCATCGACTGTTTCCACGGCTTTGACCGCGGCTTCGAGCACGCCGGTGTGGCCGACGAGGTCGCAGTTAGCAAAATTAACCACGACGAGGTCGTACTGTCGGCTGCGAACGGCTTCAACCACGGCGTCACAAACACCTTGAGCCGACATTTCGGGTTTCAGGTCGTACGTTTTAACGTCGCGCGGGGAGGGGAGCATCTTGCGAGTTTCTCCGGCGTACTCCTTTTCGATACTGCCGTTAAAAAAGTAGGTCACGTGGGGATACTTCTCAGTCTCAGCGATCCGAAACTGGGTCATGCCGCGTGTCGAGAGATACTCTCCGATGTGATTTTTAATGACGATCTGATCGAAGAGGTAGGGTAGTTGGTACGTCGGATCAAAGTCGGTGAAACAGAGCGTCCGCTCCGGTTTGACGGGGGCCACGGGGCGCTCGAAACCTTCGAAGTTTTCAACGCACAGCGCTTTAACGATCTGGCGCATGCGGTCGCCTCTGAAGTGGAAGAAGATGAATCCATCTTCGGCAGACACCTTTGCCGGATAGAGAACCGCTGGCTCAACGAATTCATCGTAGCCGCCCTTGTCATAGCACTGCTTAATCCAGGCCCGAATATCTTCCGCGCGTGGACCTTGGGCGAGGGCGATAGCGTCATAGGCCTGCTTGGTCCGCTCCCAGCGCTTATCGCGGTCCATACCGTAGAAGCGCCCACAGACCGAGGCGATCTTTACGGTCGGATACTTCTTGCAGATAGCGAGCAGGTTCTCAATGTAACTTAGGGCATGTTTGGGGATGGTATCTCGTCCGTCGGTAACGACATGCAGGTAGATCGCTCCCTTATATTCGCTGACGAGGCGCTCGATCAGCAGATTGGCGTGTTCCGCATGGGAGTGGATACCGCCATCACTGTACATCCCAAGTACGTGAAGAGCCGGGGCGTTCTGCACGTTCTGAATGAACGAACGGTAGGCTGGCATCTTATCCAGGGTGCTACGCGTAAATGCGCTTGAGACGCGTGGCAACCACTGCTCGACAACACGACCGGCGCCGATGTTGAGGTGCCCGACCTCGGAGCCGCCCATCTGGCCTTCGGGGAGCCCAACCCGTTCACCGTAGGTGACGAGTGTCGTATGCGGGTTACTCGACCAGATGCGATCAAAATTAGGTTTCTTGGCCATGGCCACGGCATTGCCCTTCGGGTTTGGATTTAATCCAAAGCCATCAAGTATACAGATAAGAGCGGGTTTTTTCTGGGCAGACATAAGCGGCCTCGTTGTAAAAATAGTGTCAGGGGTAATTGCCTAGTAAGTCCGGGTAACTTTTACCCCAGTCTTGGTTTTGGTCATGGTCATAAGTCCTGATCCTTGTAAGTTTTGTCAATGATTTCGACCAGGAACACGAAAGGGACAATTGTCCAGAACCAAGACCAGGACTAGGATTCAAGTTTTCCACCTGACTTAATTAGCAGTTACCGAAACGTACTCTAACGTATCGGATGCCGTAGGAAAAGACAAACTTCCTGGGGGGATATTCACAAGTAACAGTGCGGGGGTACTTCACTTGAGAGGGGATAGTAATATGTTGAACCGAGCCGCACATTCGCGCGGAAGAGAGAGTCGAGCATCCTGTAATCTGCTATCTGAGATCTGCAGTCAGCTATCAGCTGTCTGCATCAGATGCAGTCAGCGGAAATCTGACAGCAGATCTCTGAAAGCAGATTACAGATCAACACTCGTCGGTCTGAGGCAGAGCCTAATTAGGACTATGACAGAATGTCTCCCGGGGTTATTGAGCAATTATAAAATATTTGCGAACGGTATATACCTACGGCGTCGAGAGGTTAGGCCCTGGGCTTGTCGCCGGGCCTAGGGTGGCACGACTTAGGGAGGGCAGCGATCGCTGCTCTTCACTGCAGAGGCGCTTCCATACCAGCAGCGCCTCGCGGTTCTCGTTTCGGAGGCTAAAACAGAATCCCTTGAGGAGTAGGTAACGTCGCTCAATGTTTCCCTCCATAGCGACCCCCTCTGATTTGGCGAGGTCCGCAAATGTGCTGATACTGCGCATGGCTTCGTCGATCATATTAAAGCTTGCGTAGAGGTGAATGAGCTCCAACTCGACGTGTAGCCGTCCCACGCCATGCAGCTCGCGCGCTGCCGCCTTGGCGGTAAAGATCGCTTTGTCGGGCGTTTTGCTGGCGATCCAAATGAGGCTCACCTGGTGCCAGGCGGCCTCGGAGCCGATTAGCTTGGCAGCCTTTATCAGGAGCTGAACAGCGGCATCGTTTTTCTCTGCCGCAAGTTCGAGAGCGGCAAGTTTTTCAAGGGCGGGAACATATGAGTCGTGTTTTCGCACAAACTCCCGCAGCTCTGCCTCAAAGGCGGCGGCTCCCGCAGCGTCACGCGCGGCGTCGCGAAGTAGTTTGTGGAACTGAAGCCTGCTACGAATCTTATCGGTATCTGGCTCAGCTTCGCCCAGAGCCTCAATCTTTGCCTGATATTCAAAGGCATCTTCAATTCTACCGAGCTCTTCTGATAGGTCGCGGGCTAGGCGCGCGGCGCGCTTATTTGGCTGGTGATACAGAATAAGCGCCAGATTATCTAAGGCGGCGGTCCGATTATTGAGCGCCAGGTTTAGTTCCGCCGCTCGAAATAATACCTCGACATTGTTCGGGGCGGCAGCGCGCGCTTCGTCAAGGGTTCGCAGCGCTTCATGCAGATCTCCTTCGCCCTGGATTGAGCGGGAGAGTTCGATGCGGGCGATGGTGTGAGTCGGGTCTTTCCGAACTATCTTCTGCCACGCCACGCGGGCGCGGCTCCACTCCTCGCTGGCTAGATAGCTGCGTGCCTCCACCATACCCTCATAGAAGGCTAGGCGTTCGCGCTCGCGGCGCTCAAGGCGGAGCTCTCTGAGATAAGCGATGAATCCAAAAAATAGGCCGACGGTCGCGGTGAGCAGCACGCCTACGGCAAAGGCGGCAAGCAAAACCACGCCAGCAGCAGCGCTATAGGCCGTGCCCCAGATCGTTACGGTCACGCTCTGGCTGTTGGTGACGACGATGTAGACGGCAAGCAGGACGATGATTAAGGCGACGAGGAGTTGGCGGAATCTCTTAAGCATAGGTCACACAGAAGAAACTTCTTGCCCTATTATATTTGCGAGACGCAATTTGTACAACGACGGGGCAAGAAGTTTCTAGAAAATATTAAGTAAGAAAACTCAGCAAAAAAACGAAGATGATGTAATTACTGAAGAGTTTACAACCCGTGCTGGAAGAAGAAAAGGTCAAATTCAATGGTAGTACTCGTCGAGCGCCAGTTCGTGTCCGGTGGAGAAGCTTTTCTGGTCAGCAAAATACGGATTTCCGGACATGAACTATTTAGTTCGTGTCCGTCGCCGAGTGGCGACTTTGCGCTTGCCGATTTTGCCGTTCTTGGCGCGTGAAAGGGTTACCTTCTGTGCGCTTATCCATAAGCTTTCTATGTCGTAATGAGCCCGTGAGGGCTCGTAGAATATATGCACAATGACATCGCCGATATCGATCAGAATCCAATGCCCCTTTTCGACTCCCTCGATGGTAAGGGGCGTGACGTGGTGTTGCGTGAGGCTTTCGAGGATTCGGTTGGCAATACCTTGGACATGGCGATCGGAGCGTCCGCTGACGACGATGAAGAAATCAGAGAGCGCGAAGATTTTTGAGACATCGAGGACCGTAAGATCGCGGCCCTTAGCGTCGCTGCAGGCAGCGACAATTTCGTAAGCCATTTCTGCGGATGATAACGTCGTTGCTTCATTCCTTACAGACAGATCCCGGGCCAGGCTTTCTTTCATAGGCGTGTCGCTTCCTCCTGAAGTAAAGTGCTGCAGTTTAAGAGATGTATTGTTGGGTATAGTCGGTGGTGAGGGGAGTGGCCGTCAGTGGTATTCCCTGGGGTAAACCCGGGTGGCCGGTGGCTGGGAGAGTACTTCTTATGGGACCCTAATCTCGTAACGATTCCTCCTATGAGTGAGTATCGGCAGATCAACTCCTGGTTCTTAATAAGATTGTACCAGTACTAGGGATTTCTCGCAAACGCCATATTTTAAGATACAGGGCGCAAGAATTATTTTTAACGCGAAGGGGCGAAGTCACGAAGGATTACAATGCATTACCTTCGTTCCTTCCATCCTTCGCGTTAAAAATAAAATCGTAGAAGTATCACCAGGTTACAGCGAACATTCTTGCACCCTATTTAAGATATATGCTTTGCCATCATTTCAACGAGCTCGCCCAGCCCCTTACCGGTGGCGCTTGAAATGGCGCAGCATTCTATGTTTTGGCCACGGAAGATATCAAGCAGACGCTGCGCTTCGGCATCATCGGCAAAAAGGTCGATCTTGGCGATGGCCACAATCTGTGGGCGTTGGGCGAGGTCGTCTGCAAAGGCATTGAGCTCAGCATTGATCTGGTGATAGGCGTCGAGGGGATCGATCGGCTCGCCGTTACTTGCCACCATGCTGGGGTCAATTAGGTGGACGAGTACCTTCGTCCGCTCAACGTGCTTCAGAAATTTAATCCCTAATCCCTTGCCCTCGTGCGCGCCGGGGATCAGTCCCGGAATGTCGGCCACGACAAACGATCTCCCTGACTTGGGGCGGACAACGCCAAGGTTCGGGGTCAGTGTTGTAAAAGGGTAGTCGGCGATCTTGGGGCGTGCTGCCGAAATACGCGAGATGAGCGTTGACTTGCCGGCATTGGGAAATCCGATTAGTCCGACATCGGCGACGAGTTTTAACGAGAGGAGGTAGCTGCCGCTTCCTCCCTCCCTGCCGGGCTGCGTATGTTCTGGGACTTGGTTGGTGGCGGACTTAAAGAAGGTGTTGCCCTTTCCACCCATACCACCCTTGGAGAGTACTATGTGCTTTTCTGGTTCGACGAGATCGCAGACGAGCTCGGAGTTCGCCTGGTCGAACACCTGGGTGCCGAGAGGAAGTTTAATCAGAAGATCTTCGCCGTCTTTTCCGGAGCGTTGTGAGCCTTGGCCAGGAGCCCCGTCTTGGGCCTCCCAAAGCGGTTGGAAACGAAAATCAAGTAGGGTGTGGACATTGGGATCGGCGATAAGGATAACAGAGCCGCCGTCGCCGCCATCGCCGCCGTCAGGGCCACCGAAGGGGATGAACTTCTCTCTGCGGAACGAGCGACACCCAGCCCCACCATGGCCGGCTTTAACAGTGATTGTGGCTTCATCAATAAATTTCACGTAAGGCCCTGTAAATTAATAAAGATGTTAAGTTGCGCTCAGATTTAGGCCAGATTTGGATTTTTTTGGGTGAGAAAAACCACAGACATAGCACCGCCATATCGAGGATTTTTCTCACCCAAAAAAATCCAAATCTGGTCTGAAGATGAGATGCAAATTGGCACTTTTATTAATTTACAGAGCCTAAGGCCCTCAAATTCAGATCGCAGTTAAGTACCAGCAAATTCCCACTTATTGAGGGAGCCCAGATGGGCGAAGCCCTGGCCCCACGTGGGGATAGTTAGAAAAATGCGGCCACCTTACCACGAAAACAGCGAACTATGATGCTGTAGCTTCGGTCTGTACGGCGGGGAGGACGTGTATGAGATTCTTCCTGCCCTTTTTGTGCTTTACGACACCATCAATAAGCGCGAATAGGGTGAAGTCTGATCCCATGCCGACATTGTTGCCGGGATAGAAAAGGTTGCCGCGCTGACGAACGAGGATGTTTCCTGCAAGCACAGCCTCGCCGGAGTATTTCTTTACACCAAGGCGTTTGCCGTGGCTGTCTCGACCATTTCGTGTACTACCACCAGCTTTTTTATGTGCCATAAAATTTATTCCTTAACACGGTTCCAGATATACGATTCCAGTCTTCTCGATCGCTTCTAGGCGATGGACTGAATCTCTACTCGGGTACAATTTTGACGATGGCCCTGCTTTTTGGTGTAACCCTTACGACGGGTCTTCTTGAAGATGACGACCTTCTTGGCGCGCTCTTGCGCGACAATCTTCGCCGTTACCGAAGCACCCTCAACGAGGGGACGGCCGACGCAGAGGCCTTTTTCGGTTGACTTTCGCATAAGCACGTCATTGAAGGTAATTATCGTACCGACCTCACCCTCGATGGTCTCGACAACGACTTTTTCACCTGGGGAAACGTGGTACTGCTTACCTCCCGTTCTAATAACTGCATATAACGCTGATTCTGCCATAAATTCACCAAGTTAAATCTATTTTATCTATAGGCTAGCTGCTTTTTGCCAAGTCCTTTTAGCAAGACTTTGACTAGCAACGGCAAACCCGTAAAATGTCTACATTGCGTATAGCCGCGTTTTACCAAGAACTCAGTTTTTTCGCTCTCGCGCATACCTTTGTACTATGTTGTACACTGTCTTTGTACACGGTACGAGGTGGCGGTGCAAACTATACGGAGGTCTAGGAAAAATAGAAGCACAAAAGATACTTGGTATCGGCGCCAATTGCAAGTGATCGGGGCTTGAATTGCAGGACCGATAATAAATAAGTGGGTGTGAATATGGTGCTAGATCTGTTAGGATGCGAACCTGTTGAAGTTGCTAGTTTTTTATGTTCCGAGCAGGTGTTCTGTGACATTTCATAGGCTATCTTGGATGATTGAATGCAACTTAAGGACCTTATAACGCATGAATAATAGTGGTGTATCTCTTATCGCTGTAGTCGATGACGATGAGAGCCTCTCGCGAAGTCTTATGCTCAATCTGGAAACAGAGGGCTATAAGGTAATGACCGCAAAGGACGGGGAGGAGGGGCTTGAAGTCGTTCACAATCACAATCCGGACCTGATTATTCTTGACGTGATGATGCCTAAGAAGGACGGCTTGCAGACCTGCAAGGAGATTCGAAATGTAGGCATCTCGACACCGATTATCCTCCTCACGGCGCGATCGGCGGAGGTCGATCGCGTTCTTGGACTAGATCTTGGAGCCGATGATTATTTGGCGAAACCATTCGGGATGCCGGAGTTACTGGCGCGCGTTAGAGCTTTGTTGCGCCGTACACAGGTGACCAATCAGGTTGACCAGGTCAATTTTGGTGATGTCGCTGTCGATTTTAAGGCTTACAAGGCCGAGCGAAATAGCGAACCCCTCGAGCTCTCAGCGCGAGAATATCGTCTTCTTAAGTATCTTGTGGCCAAGGAGGGCGCTGTAGTTACGCGAGATGAATTGCTCGATGAAGTCTGGGGTTACAACTCTTATCCCTCGACGCGAACCGTGGATAATCATATCGCCCGCCTGCGTCAGAAGATTGAGTTAGACGTTGATACACCCAAGCACATCTTAACGGTGCATGGGGTAGGCTACAAATTTGTCGCTTAGGGGCGGGTTCAATATAATTCGTGAACGTGGTCGCGGTCGAAGAGTGTGCAGGATCGGCTATTACACGTGGTCGATGTAACTGGTTGATTAGAGGAATATTTCGACCACAAGCACGTCCACGCTCACGAATTATTAGGCCACCCGGGGTTAATGAGCAGTTACCGAGTCTATCGCCCAACTGGCTGATATTGCACAACTTTCCCATTTGTAAAGAATTTGTAACATTTTTGCACCGTTTATGTACAGGAAGAATCCAATATCAAGAAGGTATGCAGTCGGCACGTTTGGTTGAATACGGTTGAGATCTCTGTTTTAAGGTGGTTTTTGTGGTTTGTAAGCACGATCTGGGGCTGGCAGCGCACGACAAAGGAACCACGAATATGTCTCAATTTTCTGACCATGAATTAAGGATCCTCGAAAAATCTCATATCACCTGTGCCGATGTGACGGCACTCCTCGGTGGTTTCGTAGACAATGAGCTCTCTCCAAGCCTGCGCGATCGCGTCCATCAGCACATCCGCTCCTGTAGCGAATGTCGCGATGGTGAGCAAGGCTATCGCGAGGTAATCCAGCTCGCCAAAACATTGGCTCCGGTAGAGGTAAGTGGTGATGTAAAAAAGAGACTGCGTCAGGCTCTGAACCAGCGTCTGGGGCTAACCTTGGCGGTGGAGTAGTAGTTGCTCAAATAGTCTAGATAAAGAGTTTGTACCTACTCATTAAGTCTGGGTAAATCTAAATCTTGAACTTGAACTGTTCCCGATTCCTGCTCCTTCCCCTTATCCTCTTGATTGGAATAGGAAAGGGAGCGGGAACAGGAATCAGGAGCAGTTCAAGTGCAAGTTCAAGCGAGATCCTTTCACCCGGGGTTATTGAGCAGTTATGGTCTGGTGTGGTACCTCGCTACATCTTGGGCTATACCTTTAGCTCATGAAGAACAAAGTCTACCTCGTTGACGGCTCGGGCTACATTTTCCGTGCCTATTACGCTGTGCCACCGCTGACCACCAAAGATGGTTTTCCCACCAATGCTCTGTTCGGATTTACGCGTATGCTGCTCAAGCTACTCGCCGAGCCAGATGCAAAATATGTGGCTGTAGTCTTTGATTCCGGTGCCAAGACATTTCGCAACGAACTCTACAAAGAGTACAAGGCGAATCGCAAAGAGTGTCCTGACGATCTGATCCAACAGATGCCACTTTTTCGTACTATTTCCAAGGCCATCGGCCTGCCGGTGCTTGAACTACCGGGGGTGGAGGCCGATGACGTCATCGGCACGCTGACGAAGAAGCTAAGCGCCACGGGGGCAGAGGTGGTGATCGTCAGTGCTGATAAAGATCTAATGCAGCTTGTTGGTGACCGCGTTACTATTTGGGATACGATGCGCGATCGACGTATTGATCGTGCGGGGGTCAAAGAGAAGTTCGGCGTCGGGCCCGAAAAGGTGGTCGAGGTCCTTGGATTAATCGGTGATGATTCCGACAACATCCCGGGGTTGCATGGCTGTGGGCCAAAGACGGCTACCCAGCTGATCGAAAACTATGCTGACGTCGAAACGGTCCTCAACTCGGTAGACAAAATTAGGCTTGATACCTCGATCCGTAACCGCGCCAAGCTTGCCGATCAGATTGAAGCCGACAGATCCATTGTGCGTTTAAGCCGCAAGCTCGTTGAGATCGACACCAACGTGGCGGTTACCTTTGAGCATGACGGAAAGCCGGTCAAGGTGATCGATGCCCATGAGGAGGATGTGTACGCAGCGATGGAGCGACACGAGCCCGATGCCGAACTGTTACGCGGCTTGGTAGAGAAGCTTGAATTCGGTTCAATGCTCGATAGTCTGCCGCAGGTCAAGGTGGCAACGGCTGAGCCTGCACGCGAGCCTGTGCATGTCGTGTATGAAGCCAATTTCGAAGAGTTTATCAAAAAACTGGATGCCCAGAAAGAGTTTGCCTTTGATACCGAAACAACTTCGCTCGATGTTTTAGAAGCTGAGATTATCGGTGCTTCGTTTAGTTGGGGTGAGAACGATACCTACTATGTGCCGTTGGCGCATGTGCAGGGGATATTCACCAAAAATAAGCCGCAGGTGGCAACGGATCGCTTCGTGCGTGCGGTGCGCACGTCGCTCTCCGATCCAGCGGTGAAGAAGTACGGACAGAACCTCAAGTATGACGTCAACGTTTTTGCTCGCTACGGTATCGAGGTGCAGGGACTGGCATTCGATACGATGGTGGGGGCGTACGTACTTAACCCCGATCAGAATAGTTATAATTTGACCGTGCTGGCGGCGGATTATCTTAAGCGTGGCACGATTGAGTATGACGAGGTGCTTGGGGGCGAGGCCAATCTTTCGTTCATCGAGATTGAGAAGGCTGCAGTTTATGCCTGCCAAGATGCGCTTTATGCCTGGTTGCTCAAACTGGAATTGGCACGTCGCATCGTCGAGCAGAATTTAGAGCATGTCTTTAATGAAATTGAGATGCCTTTAGTCACGGTGCTGGCGGCGATGGAGCGTAAGGGGGTTAAGCTCGATCGTAAAGTGCTGGCCAAGATGTCCGAAGAGTTCGCCGTGCAGCTTGGTGAGTTAAGCGCCAAGCTGTTTGAGATGGCCGGCTGTGAATTTAATCTTAACTCGCCGAAGCAGCTCTCAGAGATCCTTTTCACAAAGCTTGGACTTGCCACGAAGGGGCTGAAGAAAACCAAGAGCGGTATTTCAACCGATTCGTCGGTGCTCGAAAAGCTTCGTGGACAGCATCCGATTGCCGATCTGTTGCTGCAGTACCGCATGCTGCATAAGCTCAAGAGTACGTACATCGATGCGCTGCCGGCGCAGGTCTCGCCGATTAGCTGTAGGCTGCACTCACGTTTCAACCAAACGGCCACCGGGACGGGGCGGTTGTCGAGCTCAGACCCTAACTTGCAGAACATCCCCGTGCAGACTGCCGAGGGGCGCAAGATTCGAGCGGCGTTTATCGCCGAAGATGGCTACCAGCTTATCTCGGCGGATTATTCGCAGATCGAGTTACGCCTGCTGGCGCATATTAGTGGTGACAAGAACTTGATCGAAGCCTTCAAGGAAGGGCAGGATATTCATGCCAAGACCGCGCGTGAGATATTTGGGCTCCTCGAAGATGTTCAGCCTAGCCAAGAGCAGCGCCGAGCTGGAAAAACTATCAATTTCGGTGTCATTTATGGCATGGGGCCTTATCGGCTAGCCCGCGAGCTGGGCATAGGTGTGTCGGTGGCAACCTCTTACATCGATAACTATTTTCAAAGATATCCATCAGTTAGCGAGTATTTTAAGAAGACGGAAGAGACCCTGGCCCGCGAGGGGTGTGTTACGACCCTGTTTGGTAGAAAGCGAATTATCTCAGGCATGGATACCTCAGGTCGAGACCAGGGGTTTATGCTGCGAGCTGCCATAAACGCGCCGATACAGGGAAGTGCAGCTGATTTAATAAAAATTGCAATGAATCGGCTCTTCGTACGTCTAAGCTCTGAGCATGTGAAAGCTTCGATGATTATGCAGATTCATGACGAGCTTGTTTTCGAGTGCAGTGCGGAGGATGTGGAGAGCGCAAGTCAGATCATTCGGGCTGAGATGGAGGGGGCGGTGACGCTTGAGGTACCACTTAAAGTTGAGCTTGGCGTGGGCAGCAATTGGCAGCAAGCGCATCGTTAAATATTTTGGGTAAGCATGCTTGAGTAGTGTGAGCGATGGGTAAGGAAGGAACTCCCGCAGGGGAGACAGAACCGGCCGAAGCAGAGCTTGTAGGGCGTGCTTCGCGCGGTGATAAAGAGGCTTATCGGGTGCTCGTTGAGCGCTATCAGAGTCGTGTATTCGCCATCGCCTTTGAGATCGTTCGCAGTCACGAAGATGCCGAAGATATTGCCCAGGAGTCATTTGTGAAGGCCTATTTTTCATTAGCGTCGTTCAAGGGGGATTCGTCATTCTTCACCTGGATCTATCGGATCGTGCACAATATGTCGCTTGATGTCCGGCGCAAGCTAGCGCGCCGCGGTGGAGGTACGATGGAGTATGACGAGGTTAAGGTGGCTCAGGCGGGCGATACGAACATCTCCAGCGGTATTTCGATGGGAGCGCAGAGCGTTGGCCCTCTTGAAGAGGCGGTGAACAAGGAGAAAGCTGGGCTGTTGCAAAAGGCACTGCACGAGATTTCAGACGAGCATCGTGCGGTAGTGGTGCTCCGTGAGATCGATGGGTTAAGCTATGATGAGATCGCCAAGGTTACGGGGGTCTCGAAGGGGACGGTGATGAGCCGGCTCTTTTATGCACGTAAGAGGCTGCAGCAGGTATTGCATGAGTACGCGCCTCCGGGCGGGCACTCGACTGTCGCGGGCTCCTTGGATTGATGAGGTACAGGTATGGGTACAATGAAAACAGAAGAGAAAGATATGCCCAAGAGAGAGATGCTCAGTGAGCGCGAGGAGCAGCTCCTTGTGCGCTATTTCGATGGCGAGTGCGGTTGGGTGGAAAAACTGCTCGCCGATCGCCTCCTGCGGCGTAAACACGGCGCGCGCGAATTCATGGACACGATGCATGTTATAGGAGAGATCGCGCGTAATGAAAGGGCCGGTATTTTGGCGAAAAACCCGCAGCCGGTCAACCTCTGGGATCGTATTGAGAGCCGTATTAAAGCAGAAGAGCATGCAGCTGTTTTTCTTGGTCGTCGTGACGTAGAGGCTCCACGTTCTAGCTGGGGAGCCAAGCTCTGGCCGATTGTTGCCTTTGATCATCTGGCATGGGGTGGTTCAGGTGCGCTCGTTGCAGCCTGCCTTACCTATGTTGTCATGCACACTGGCCCGATGATGGCGGGAGGTGCGCTGGTCAATTCGGGAGCTTCTACTCGCCTGGCTCGAAATAGTGAAAATATCCGGCAGGTGGCCTTTCACGAGCGAGCACCAACGCGACGGCTTGTGCGCCCGGAAGATAGTAGTAAGCTTGCAGATAATAGTAGGCTTCTGGAGGAGCCGCTTAAGATCCTCGATCAGGATCTACCGAACGCGCTTGAGGTTGATTGGTTAAAGAGCGCGGGGCGGGTAAGGATGATGCAGGATCCGGGTGAGCGCTCTGCTATATTTTGGATTAAGCGTCGGGAGCCGGCTCAGTTGGCGCTCCAGCAACCGATGACATCGAGCGGCGTGCCCGTAGTTGTGTATAATGATCGCCTGCCGGGGAGCATACCAGTCAGTAATCGCTAGCGACCTATGAAAAAAACTTCCAGCTCTCTTCTTGTTATCTGTCTCAGTCTCGCGCCGTTTCTTGTTTGTGCCGAGGATAGCGTCCCGGGCGGTGGTGCCGCACAATCGGTTACCGTCGAGGTTCGTACCGTTGAGGCCTCTGATCCGCTGCCGCAGCTTCCGCAATCGGAAGCTGTT
The DNA here is from genome assembly GCA_903922175.1 of uncultured delta proteobacterium. Classification (GTDB taxonomy): domain Bacteria; phylum Bdellovibrionota_C; class UBA2361; order UBA2361; family CAIXSY01; genus CAIXSY01. The sequence continues at coordinate 21,875 of CAIXSY010000337.1, forward strand.
TTGATCAATGTGGCTGCGCAACTTGACGATCTTCGTCCGCAGCTGCAGAAGCTTCACTATCGCAGCTTCAAACTACTCGGGGTACAGAGTCAGGTAGTTCAGCTTTTGCAGAAGGGGACTTTGGTATTAGTAAATGGCCATAGCCTGACCGTGCGTCCGCTCTATGTTTCTTCGAAGCGCATCGGTCTGTGGCTCAAGTGGCGCGATAATACCGGAGTCGAAGTCCTCGATACGAGGATGCACTTTGATCCCGGCGAAAGCATGCTCGCCGGGACAGAAAGTGAGGGCCGTAAGGGGGTCGTATTGGCGATTGATGTTAAGCCGGTGCGCTAAGCTAGGTCCTGTTCATCGCGCATCTGCCTTCTGTAATCCGCACTCTCCGTCTCTCGCCGCAAGGTGTTTTACTAACCTCCAGACCTCGGCTCGGCGAGAGCCGAGACGGGAGCGATCTGCAATCAGCTTTCTGCTGACTGCATCAGCTGCAGCTACGGTCGCAGCCCACGGCCTTAGCCGTAACTCCATAGCAGCGCATAATTTGGCGGCGGCAGATTGCAGTAGCAGTAAGCTGACTGCCGAAATCCGACAGCAGATCACCGTCCTAACAGATAAAGAGCGGCATCAATTTGCCAGGCGCAGCTGGCAGGCGTCAAAAAGATGACCTTTGCTCTCCTCTCGGGGCAGTCCTAACCCCCTCAAACTTCTTAACAATTCACGAAATAGCTCAAGTCGGGTAGGGGATTTGCCGATGTTTCCCTTGGCCCGCAAATTGCTTTTTCTGCTGTAACGGCGATCGCCCTGACCAAGATTGCCGATCAAAGAGAGTACGGGAAGTAGGTAAGGTTTTTATAGCGAGGGTTGCATGTCTAAGCCGAATTACAAAGGTTCCGAGCAGCGCCATTCATCTCAGATCGATTCTTTGGAAATCATAGAGCTTGCCATCAATGATGTTGAGGATCTCGCCGAGGCATTCAATGTCATTGCGCGAGCTGCAACTCACGACGCCACCACCGTCGGCCCGTTGGTCGAGGGGGAGGAAGAGGCGTTGATGCACTAAGAAGCGCTGCGCCTGGCGGCGCAGCGCTAGTTTGTTAGCTTTTGGTGCCACTACGTGCGCTATGTGGATTGGCGTTATTTCCTTGAAATGTTCCTCCTTGAACTTGCACTTGAACCGCTCCTGATTCCTTTTCCCGCTCCTCTTCCTATTCCAATCAAGAGCATAATGGGCAGGCCTCGGTCCTGAGCGAGGGAGCTTGCGACCGAGTCGAAGGGAGCAGGTATCAGGAACAGACCTCGACGTGAGCGCGGTCGAACGTTCAAGTTCAAGATTTATTGAGCAGTCACGGTGGTGTGTGATATTTGCCTGTAATTATTGGAGAAATATCTAATATGTTGCATAGTTACAAGAATGAGTCATAACAAGTGGTAGTTTCCAGGTTCGCTGGTGAATCTGGAGAGTTAATGGTTATACCCGAGCGATGACACCACTGTTAAGTCACAACAAAATCGGAGTGGGCTTACTTAGCGTCGCGCTTGTAATTTCCGTTGCTCAGACAATTTCATCTAACCCCGCACAGCTCGCTTCATTGAATCCCGCTTCGCTCATCGTGTTGAGTGCCTTTTGTTTACTTCCCGGGTTGCTGATATTTTTGATTGCAAAGGGGGAAAATTGGGCGTTGCTCATCTTGATCCTCTGTTACTTATTCTTTTTGCCGATTCGATTTAAGGGGATTGAAGAAATCGACTCACTTAGTTCTCGTCTAGACCTAATCCAATGGTCGGCAGTTACTGCGATACTGCAAGCAGTAGGGGTGGTTTATCTAACCTCGCACCGGCGGTTCTTGGCAGGTATGATAGTCGGCTGCCTTATTTGGGTCGGTTATTTTGTAGTGCAAGCACCATACGGATTGGATTCAGGTTTGATATTGGCATTGCCATTGTACGTTGCAATTCCTTGCTGCCTTTCCCTTTTGTTAGGACTTGTCCTTAGCACGAAGCATATGGCGAATAGATGGCACTCGGGGAGCCTTCTTCCGTCGGCTATGCTGGTTCTGTCAGTCTCAGGCGTTATTCTAATTTTTCTTGAATCAGAAGTGTCGCCACAATCTGAATTTGGGACTCTTTGGAAGATTCTTGGGGTATTTGGACTTTTATTTACCATCGTAAATTGGCCCGACCCAAGCCGCATTCGGGGCATAACCAACGTAAGCCCCAACAAATTTTTCCTAAGGTAAGAAACAGAACACCCAGTAAACTTTTAGTAGGAAAGGCTAAAGTCTCCTATGGAGGACGGCTTTATGGGTGTTCTGCTATTCTTCCGCAGCCTGCCATCCCGCGTGGACCATTTTCAAATACTGCTCGTCCGTACTCAAGATTGAATGATCGGGTGCATAGATATCGCATGGAGCTGGGAAGCACGGAGAATATTAGTGCAGTTCTGTGCATCATATTGTTGCCACCATCCCATGTCGCTATGGCCACTTCGGGGAACTGGTCGTGATTAACGTCTCGTTGATATACATTGGGTGGAAGCATCGGGACGAAGAAAGCGTAATCCCACAAACGATCGTATTCTTCCGAAAACTCCATTGTCCATAGCGCTCTTTTCCCGTCTCGCAATATCAGGGCATGTGCATGATCACCTCGGCGTTGCAATTGCAATATTCGGCCATCTCGTAACTTCAATGTCGTGTCGTCAATAGGCATCTCTCCGTTTACGGCATGTGCGACACTGGTCAAGAGGCAACACAAGATCAGCCACAACACCCATGTCTTGGTGCCGGATTGGCAGGTTCGATAATGTCCACGCACCACGTGGAACCCGGGCTTACACATCTCGTCTGGTTTTGGTTTCTTAGGCGGCATTTAGGCACCTCGCCGACACTATATGACGAATTATATCTCGGGTAAATCCTCGTAATGCTAGGCAAGAGGAAAAGGAAGAAGGAACAGGAGTAAGCGATCATTCTACGCCGTAGGCGATATCCGACCCGATAGCACGGCGAGCCAAGCGTCGTTGTCCCCGAAGAAGGAACAGGAGAAGGAACAGGAGGAAGGAACAGGAGAAGGGAAAGGAAAAGGACACCCATTAGAAGGGAAAGGAAAAGGACACCCATTGAAAGGAAAAGGACACCCATTAAAGGGAAAGGAAAAGGACACCCATTAGGACCTGGGGGAAGGACAGCCGACAAATTTTTCCTGAAATTCTTGTAAAGCCATTACCGTGTCCAGGAGAATCTGCTTGTTATAGCACCGAGGTATGACTTTTCGACTAGATTGCTCCTGTTCGTGCGCTGTTTCGCGAGGGTGGGCCGAGAAGAGAAGAGTTTTTCTGAGAAGTGTTATGTAGGAGAGAAAGGTATCGATTCGGTCTCAAGCGAACAGGAACTTAGCGGCCTTCGCCCCCTGAAACCAAGCCTTCCCCCGCTCTGCGGCATAGGACCTAAGCCGTGTCAGAGGCGCCACTACCCGGCGAAAAAGACCCCGATGCTCCCTAATACTCTTCGGCCACGCCTCGGTCCGAATCCCAAGACGCTCAAATATCGGCGCAAGTGTCGGGTCCATGGAGTGCTTATCGTCTTTGAGCATCCGCGCACTTTCATCGACTAGCTTGATATACTCCTCTACAGAGATGGCTGTCGGGCCAAGCGCCTCTTGAAATGTAGCAAGTTGTGGGGCCTCTGGACGGTGGTTGGCTAAAGCTGCCCTAATCCGGTCCTGAATGCTCGTAAACTCACTCGCCTCGGGCGTCGGGGCACAACCTGCCCGTATTCTGTTAAGATCTATATAGACAGCACAAGACACCACCGCCGCTTCAGTCTCTAGCCGTTGGCTCTTAAAGCGCCCCTCCCAAAACCTTCCCGTACACTCATCCTCGGCGTTTGCTCTGCAGGCTATATTCTCGTTAAGACAGCGGTTAAACCAGCTAATGTCGCTTAGACGCAGACGGTACTTGCGCAGCAGCTCTGGGTGGGAGGTGATCTCTGCGATCTCAGCTGCGTTGGGATCCTCTGGGGAGCCGTCGGGCCTGCGACGGTAGGGAAAGAGCGAGCGCCAACGTCTAGCCACCTCAGAATCTGGCCAGGCGAAGCTAATCTTGGGCAGGGTATGTAGGAGGGAGTGGAGGTGGTTATCCATGGTGGCATAGGAGAGGCACTCGATGGCGAATATCTGAATAAGCTCCGCTAGGCGGGAGCGGATCCAGTGTTTTCTGTGCTCAAAAGACTTACCAGTGTAGCTATCAACCCCGCACAGGTAAGCCCTACGTACGCAACGCGTGTAGCAGTGGAAAAAACCTTCGATTTCAGGGTCATGGATATCTTTTCGAGCGTCGGTCACAAGTACATCTCCCCGGACTCTGTCTAGAGCCTCGATGTTTTTTGGCAGAGGTCTATGTGGCCTCCATTAGTATTCGGGGATTTCGGGGAAGAGTTTCCTCAGGGCGGGTGGATTTGTTTGGGTGTCCTGCTATTATCTTTGATTTGTTTGGGTGTCCTGCTATTATCTTATGTTTGGGTGTCCTGCTATTATCTTAAACTTTTACTGGAAAGGCTAAAGTTCCTATGGAGGATGGATTTATGGGTGTCCTGCTATTATTCTAATTATCTAACCCACTTTAACCCCTAATACTAAAATCACTAAAATATACAACCTCATCCTTTATTGGCGCCCAATCGGGCGTATTACCTCCGAAGAATGTAGTGAAGTTGAAATTATCAATTCTAAATGTTGCTCCCTCAGCTCTAAATGCACCTTGTTGTAATAGTGCCAACTTTCCATCAAACCATGAAGTAATTTTACCGTCTCTTAAACCAGGAGTATTCATTACGATTTCTGTTTTAAGTGTATGCCACTGACCAGGAATAAAATGGAGAGGTTTATTGTTTCCATTTATATCTACCCAGGCCAAATCATCACCCCATCTTTTTTCTGGTGCTCTTTCCATCCAATACATATATTTAAAAATTTGTCCTTGTTCACGCCACATAATACGTGCAGAAAAGCCATCTGACCCATCTGATTTCTTTCCACCACCAGGTGATGTACCCCCGCTTAATCCTGGTAGTTTTCCTCCTTTTACAAAATCAAAGCCCAAGGGGAACAATACTTTGTACTCAACCGTACATTTATCAAATGATTCATCAAAACGAAATCTCCACTGAACGCCTCCCCCGTCCTCTTCTTGACCAACTTTTCCTTTTGGGTATTTGATTTGCAATACATTTTGGCCAGAACCAAGCGGATCTGTTGTGATCTCAGCTCTATTGCTTTTTACACCCATAATACGCTTTGGGGTGTTCCAGTCGCTATTAATCTGGTCAACGGTGTATGCGCCCAAGGAGTAGTTTGAAAATGTGATTGTTTTATTCATGAGGTTTGTTTAAATGTTTATGAGGAACTAGTTTGGAATACATCTTCCAATCATTAAAGCACAAATGGTAACTACTCGCCCCCTCGTTAAGCTATGCGTATATTCTTAACAAAATGACCATTTCTGCAACCGATGACGCTGACGTCCAAGGTCTAACGCCGGACGTCTAACGTCGACGTTTTACGTCCGGCGTAAGACGTTTGACGTCAGCGTTAGTCGATTAGGGCGAG
>CAIXSY010000338.1 GCA_903922175.1 uncultured delta proteobacterium
AGGTTATGCCCGTGTTGAACCGACCCTGCTCGCTATCTGCCTTCTGTAATCTGCTCTCAGCGATCTGCAGTCAGCTTTCTGCTGACTGCATCTGATGCAGCTGCAGCTTTCGGCCGCAGTCCACGGCCTTAGCCGTCTTGTCCTACGTAGCACTTGCCGCGTGGCAAGGCGAAGTAGGAAGGTTTGTCCAAAATGTATTTAACGCTCGCATTTCATCAAAAGCTGTCGGGATTTCCCAAATTTCAAATGTGTTTTGCTAGAATCTCGCTTCAAAAATGCAACTCACCTAGTACACGTTTCAAAGGTCAAGGAATCTAGAGCACCTGCCACTATTGCGAATACTTTATAATTATTGAGATACTCCGCTATATGAGCAATAAATTTGAGCAGATTAGCGCAAGCTTGAGGTCGAATAGCTCTCGTTGGCTCGTAACCGGAGCAGCTGGTTTTATCGGGTCGCACCTTACCGAGGAGCTACTTAGACTAGGGCAGGCGGTTGTTGCCCTCGACAATCTTTCTACCGGCTACCGGCACAACCTCGATGCCGTGCGCCGCGCCGTGGGCGACGAGGCGAGTAAGCGCCTAACCTTTATCGAGGGCGATGTGCGTGACGCTGCAACCTGCGCCCAGGCTCTCAGCGGCGTGAGCTACGTGCTGCACCAGGCGGCGCTAGGTTCCGTGCCACGTTCGATCGAGACTCCGCTGGTGTCACACGCCTCAAACGTCGATGGTTTTATTACCTTACTAGAGGCTGCTCGTATCGCTAAAGTGAGACGCTTCGTGTACGCGTCGTCTAGTTCAGTTTACGGGGACAGTCCAACGCTACCTAAGAGAGAAGGGGACGTCGGCAAGCTGCTTTCTCCGTATGCCGCCACTAAGGCGATCAACGAGGTCTACGCTCAGGTCTGGGGCAGCGTATACGGCCTAGGATGCGTTGGGTTGCGTTATTTTAACGTCTTTGGCCCACGCCAAGACCCCAAGGGGGCGTATGCCGCTGTGGTCCCGTGCTGGCTGTCTAATGCGCTTGCTGGTAAGGCCTGTACTATCAACGGTGACGGTGCCACCAGTCGTGATTTCTGCTACGTGGCCAATGTTGTTCAAGCCAACCTATTGAGCGCGCTAACTTCGTCTGTTGCTGCAGGCGAAGTTTTTAATGTTGCCGTAGGTGAACAAAACACGCTGCGCCAACTACACGACCTTATTTGGGAGGCCTGCTTTCAGCGCAGGCTTATAAAAGAGAGCGTCGCCCCAACCATCGCTGATTTCCGGAGAGGGGATATTCGCCACTCACTTGCTGATATCTCCAAAGCACAGCACATTCTTGGATATGAGCCTCTCGTGCGCTTGCAGCAGGGGGTGGAGATGCTGGTTGCTGGGGTAGCTGCTGTAATTACTCAATAAGTCCGGGTAGGCGAATCGTGAGCGTGGTCGTAATTGCTCAAAAAGTGTGCGCAAGTTAAGTTCACTTAGCCTCATCCTTAGCCGTAGCCTTTTTCTTAATACTTTCATTAGGTTAAAGTGAAAGGCTGTAATTGCTCATTAAGTCCGGGCAGCTCTTACACTAGTCTTGGTTATGGTCCTGGGAATTGGTCAATGATTTCGGTCAAGAAGACGACTATGACTTAAGACAGTTCGACAACGTCACTACAGGCCAGAACCAAGACCATGACTAGCATCTAAGCACTTCTGCCCGGGGTTATTGAGCATTGACAAGACTCTCGATGGCGCACCAATATCGAATGTCTACGAGGCAGGCGAAACTGGATCGTCGTGGTGGTCGCCATTACCCGTAGAATCAGCAATGACAATGGTTGCTCCGGCAAGTGTGGCGAGCCCGAGCACTGGAGGAATAGCATTCTTCAACATAGCTCCGGCGAGCTTACTGCTGCTTTTCGGCACAATCGTAACGCTGGTGAAGGTGATACCGACAGTAGTTGTTGAAACTGTCCACACCCCAGGGGCAACATTATCAAAGGTGACGACGCCGTTTACCGAGCGCGCAGTAATTACCTCGTGAGTACTGCTGTTTGTGAGGGTGATCTCGACTCCGTCAGCTGGGGCAGCGCTGGCATCCGCTATGACGAACTCGACCTTACCGGAGGTCCCAACATCAGCCACCGACCGCGTAAACCCGGAGGTGTCCTGAATAGTGAGATCAGTCTGGGCGAAAGCCTGACTTACTTGGAAAAACCCAATACCAATAAAAACCGTCGCCATGTAAGTAATCAATTTCATTAAAGACTCCGCAGTATAACAAAGCACAGGCTCTTATTTGCTAAGGCTTAGTTCGTCTATGACTGAAAAAAACTGAATGTATATTTACCCCCAATGTTAGATTGCAGCAAGGTAGGATCTAGATTCGAATGCTTGAACTAAGGGGAGACATCTTGCCGATCGACATAAAACACCGTTAGCGCTAGGTGCGTAGCAACCAAAAATAAGATTGCGGGGATGTGAAATGGAAAGTCCAGGCAGGAGGCGGCGAAGAACGCGACAATGCCACTCGCAAGCCCAAGAATACGCAACGCATCCTCGGACCCAACAGTTCTAATTCTTGCCAGGCAGCGCCCAAAAATGACGGTCACAAGCAAGAGCAGCGGAAGGATCCCGACGATCCCGAGCTCTATAATTAACTGATACGGATCTGAGTGTAAATAAACCGGCGTTACGCCCGCCAGCATCGGACTCATGTAAACGGGGTAGGCACTGGCCCACGCACCAAGGCCGACTCCGAAAAAAAGATGTTCCCTCAGAATCGGCAAACTGTCGGAGTAAAACTGCCAACGGGTGTCATCCTTGGAGTACATAAGTCCATAATCGATACGCCCAGCAAGGAGCTCTGCCCCTCGCTGGTTCAGAAAGAAAAAAAACATAAGTAGAGCACAAACGATCGCCACGGGTAGGACCAGCTTGGGTAATAGCTCGCGGATCTGGTCGAGGGTTAGCTGCTTCGAATCTTGGTTGCGGCGATGGTGGTTCGAGTGCACCTGCGCTGGATGGAGCGCAAACGTAGGCGAGAGCTTGCGCTCCTTTCCCCTCCGAGCCACTCGCCACAGCAGGAATCCGCCGATAGAAAACAGCGCGCCGAGAGAGAGTCCAAGCCAAGAACCGCGCGACTGCGTACCAATAATGGCTATAAGAATAATCATTACCGCAATTAGCAAGAAAGCGATGCGCAGAACCCCACGCTGGAACGTTCGACTGGAAAGGATTAAGCTCAAAAACTTATCTCGGCCGGCCCCCTTGCTCTCGCGTAATCGCTGCAGCGAGGTCACCGACTCTAGTACGCGAGCAATGACGAGAAAAAAAACAGGCAAAAGGAAGTTCCCAAGGTGGTTGGGGTTTACAAAGGGCCAACGCGCGCGTTCGCTGACATAGCGATACTCAGGCTCGAATGTCCAAAAAAGCATCCCATTATCCGAAAACCAGTGCGCCAAAGCCACAAGGGCGGCGAGAATCCCGACGACAATGCAGATATTCGTTGTGCGGTGCGCGGCGGCCGCAGAGGTGGAAAATAGGGCACGTGCCAAAACAAATGTGCACAGAAAAAAGAGCATCTGCCGCAACGCGCCCAAGGTCTGCTGCATGTTCGGCGCGATACTGGCATAGCCGAGAATTGGGTGCGCTACGGGGTTAAAAAAAAGAAGTACTGACTGCGCACACGCATACAGGAGCAGGGCGCCGAGGCAAAACAGGGTCAGTCGCGAGCTTGATCGATCGTGATCGGAGGAGAAGGCGTTCCTAACGGCGGCTCGCCCAAAAATCAGAAGCGCAGCTACTGCGCTGAAGACTAGAAACTCAGAAACGAGCGCCGTCTTGGGATGCACCGCGCCGAAGCATAGCGGCATGAGGAAGAGTAGACTAGCAAAGATGCCGAAAGCGACACGCGTCAAGCTCCGTGGGACTTCGACCTGCTCCTCGCGGTATTCGAGCGGGGGTAAGCGGCTAGCACGCTCGATATCCTCGGGACGCACTACCACCTCTGCATTAACTATCTGGTTCTGTTTGCTGCTCATCTTGCGCCAAATGATACCATAGCGTGGCGAGGCTGCAAGGCAGTAACGCTCGCATTCCTGTTAAGTTGCGGCCGATTCAGCACACTCTTCGTAACTGCTCAATAACCCCGGGCGGGCTAATAATTCGCGAGTGTGGTCGTCGTCGGCAGGAGTAGTTGCTCAATAAGTGTGGGTAACTCTAAATCTTGAACATGAACTGGAACTATTCCCGATTCCTGCCCCCTTCGACTCGGTCGCAATCTCCCTCGCTCAGGACCGAAGCCTGCCCCTTATCCTCTTGATTGGAATAGGGAAAGGAGCGGTTCGAGTGCAAGTCAAGCAAGTTCCTCTTGCCCGGGGTTATTGAGCACTTCCCACTCTACGACCACGAGGGGGAATTATTACGCTGCCCGGGGTTACTGAGCAGTTACGAAGATTACTCCAAAGCTTGCGTACCTGGGCCGAGAGGCTGGCACGTGATCCGCTATTGTCGATCACCAGGTCGGCGCGGCGCACCTTCTCCGCTATGGGCATCTGTGACTGATAACGCCGCAGAGCCTCGCTACGAGAACAGAGATCGCGCTTCATGACACGCTCGATGGCGAGCCTTTTCGGGGCATAGACCACAAGCACATAGTCAAAATCCTCAAATCGGTGGTGACACTCGAAGAGCAGGGGGACTGCGTAAACAATGACACCACCTTTAGCGCCAAGCCGTTGCCTAAGCGCCTTGAGCTGCCTTCGGAACTCACGCTCTATCCGCGGGTGCAAGATCCTCTCTAGCAAGTGGCGCTTGGCCGCCGAGGCAAAGATAATCCCGCCTAGCGCCTTGCGATCGAGCCGGCCATCAGCCTGCACGACCTGGGCACCAAAGGCGCGCACTATGCTTCGCATCGCCGGCGACCTAGGGCTAACCACCACTCGCGCCAGGACGTCAGCGTCGATAATATGCGCCCCAAGTGACTGTAGCAGCTTCGTAACGGCGCTTTTGCCACTTCCGATTGAACCGGTGACGGCTAGTGTGGTTAGCGCTGACTTACGCCTGTTTTTGGGATGCGGGGTTTGCATTGTCGATGGGGAGTGCTAAAGTCGGTAATATAATCATTAGCCTACCTATATACGTTCTGGAAGACAGATACCATGGCAAATAAAGAGGGATCGAAAGCTGGCCTTACGGATACCGAAACGGTGAAGGTGCCAGCTGCAGCGACTCAGGCAGCGAGCAGCCCAGCTCCGGCAACGGCGCTAGAGGACGATATCGCCCCCCAGGCGGTGTATTCGCCCGACGACGATGCTCCGATGCGACCGATTCACGAGGATGCAGACGAGGAGGGGGGCCCGGTGCCAAAGATAAGCGCACCCGTCGAGGAGGATGATGACGAAAGCAGGGAAGAGGTTGACCGAGCACAGCGACGTAAGCTTCCGGGGTACAGTAACGCTCAAGAGCTCATGACCAACGAGCTCCCGGCGCGAGCCACATACGCCGATGCTAAACTACGAAGTAACCTTGTGGGCTCTATCATCGTATTTCTAAAAGACCTCGATGAGCGGTACTTATTTGACTGGAGCACGGAGACCCTGCGGACAGGGAAGGTGGAGAGCCCCACGGCTGACTGTACGATTCGGCTAACCTCCCATGTCCTACTGAGGATTGCGCAGGGCGACCTCAACCCACAGATCGCCATGCTCTCTGATAAAATCTCAGTCCAGGGAAAGGCTGGAATGGCGGTGTACTTTTTCAACTTGATTGCGCCGCGGGTGCAGCATTAGCCCTGAGCGAGGGAGCTTGCGACCGAGTCGAAGGGAGCCGAATGCTGATGCCCTCAAGTTAGCTGACGTTCTAGCAGCTAATGTCTACTGCCTCATCAGGAGTTTCCCCATTCGCTCGACCTTCCCACTTCGCCTGGCCTTGCGGCCAGTGCTTCGAGGGACAAGCGCGGTCGATGCTTCCTACTTCGCCTTGCCTCGCGGCAAGTGCTACGTAGGACAAGACGGGGGACAAGACGGCTAAGGCCGTGGGCTGGGGCCGAAAGCTGCAGCTGCATCAGATGCAGTCAGCGGAAAGCAGATCTCTGAAAGCAGATTACAGATCAACACTCGTCGGTCTGAGGCGTAGCCTCACTAGTTCTTGGTCTTCATTAATAGTAACTGCTCGCCCCTAATCGGCTAACGCTGACGTCAAACGTCTTACGCCGGACGTAAAACGTCGACGTTGAACGTCCGGCGTTTGACCTTAGACGTCAGCGTCATCGGTTCTGAGAAAGGGCATTTTTCTGGAGTTACTTGCATAGTTTACGAAGGGAGCGAGTAGTTACCATTAATATAAAGATTAAGAGAAAGGGAACAGGGAATAGAGTGCTCGCTCTCTGCATGAGCGGCAGCACTCAGCTCCAGCACTACCTCGGCAGCTCAACCACAAACTCTGTGCCTCGTGCTTCGCTGCTGCTGACGTTAATCGAGCCCCCGACACCGCACACGATCTGCTTGACGATATACAGCCCCAGGCCTGAGCCTGACGTGCCCTTGCTTGTGGCACCGCGATAACTGCGCTCAAAAAGATGTGGCAGATCGAGCGTGGGGATGACGGGGGCGCTGTTACACACCCGCAGCACTCCTCGATCCTCCCTCTGCTCGGTGGAGATCTCGATCTTACCGACGTGCGGGGTATACTTAAGCGCGTTCGACAATAAATTCGATATAATACGGTCGAGATAGATGCTTTCGACGCTGACCATTACCGGCAGGAGAGAGAGACTGAGCGTCAACGGAGCGGTGCGACCGGTATCCCGCCATGATGTCTGAACGACCATATCCACAACGACATTGAGATCAGTCAGGGCAGATGTCGTGTGTACAATCCCCGACTGTAACCAAGCCAGCTGCTGGTAGTTCTTTACCAGATCGATGGCGCGAAGAATTATGTCGCGCGTATGCTCCAAAATGTGCCGCTGAGAGTCATCAATCCCGTGCCCTTTGGGCGTATCGATCAGGACGTCAACATAGCCCAAGATGGCACCAAGAGGATTTTTAAGGTCGTGCGCGGCGGTAGCTAGAAACTCCTCACGCTGTTCTAGGCGTCTCGCCTGAGATGGCTGTGATTTAAGACATATAAGGAAGTTCGTCCCCTCGGGGGCGCCACTACCAACCTCGAGCAATATTGCAGCTTGGGGGATACTCTGCCCCGAGGGGAGCTTGATACTAAACTCGCGCCCCGAATAGGGGCCGCTAGCTAAGAGTGTGCGCACATCAAACTCAGCTAGAATTGAAGAAAGATGCTCGAGGTTTCGTCCAAAACGTCCAACGGTCGCCTGATTATGCCAAAGGATCTTGCCATGATCATCGATCAACAAGAGTGGATCTTCGGCCGCTCCAAGAATATGAGATAAGTTCTGGTCCATTACCAGGGAGGATACTAAGGCTACGTCAATAAATAAAGTAGGTAACTGCCCGATACCCCCGGGGCGACCAGTGCACCTGCGCGTGCACAGCCTGTCTCGCCGTTGCCGTTTCTGGCACCTCTAAGTTGCTTGCCTGCAAGCGAAGGCGGATAAACGTTCCCCTGCCCGAAAATATTGGGGAACGGGAACGTTTACATGACGTGCAGATGCACGAGAAAACTCTTCACCGGGATTCTATGAGCTATAACCCCGCTGTAGCACTTCCGGCTAAAGCCGAAGGTTTACAGCCTGTAAGTTGGAACAATCAAAGAGCACAGGTACTCTTCTTTTTCCTTCGCTCCCTTTCCATTAGCTAAATAAATAATTATAGTTGCAACATTATGGAGTTCGGCTCACAGCATATCTGGATGAAAGAGGACCCGCTCGACGAACTGCGCGCTGAGCGCGGGGCGCTTGTCGCCGCTGGGCGCACGTTTATCGACCTCTCGATGATCAACTCCGACCTGCCTCCGCCTCGCTTGCTTTTGGACCGACTAATGGAAGCCAGCGCAAAGAGTGACAATCATCGCTATGCTGTTTCTCGCGGGGTACGAAAGCTGCGCGAAGGTTTCGCCACAAAATACCGTAACCGCTTCGGAGTTAATCTCGATCCTGAGGGTGAGGTCTGTGTCACGATGGGCACTAAGGACGCCCTATCAAACGCGCTACAGGTACTTTGCGCACCCGGTGATGGGGTGCTCTTAGGAATGCCGACCTATCCGGCGCACCTATCGGCGGTACGCCTGGCGCGACTAACCCCGAGTTTTTTTCTGCTGCAACAGAACGAAGAGGCGATGTTACAGGATATCGTACAATCGTTGCGCAAGGGGACGATTAAGCTCGTATTACTCAACTTTCCCAACAACCCGACGGGCATCTCGGTGTCGATGCAATTCTACAAGGAGCTATTGAAGCTAACGTCAGCCGAGGGGGTCTTTGTTATTAACGACTTCGCTTACGGCGAGATGAGCTTTTCGGGTAACCCACCGAGTATTTTAGCCGCAAGCACTACGCGCGTTCTTGTGGCGGAAACATATAGCCTATCTAAGGGATATAACGTCCCAGGATGGAGAGTAGGGGCTCTCCTCGGAAGCCACGAAGCGATACGCAACGTGGCTCGTCTCAAGGCCTTCATCGATTATGGGCTTTTTTTACCGATTCAGTATGCCGCGGCGGCTGCGCTTGGCGCCACCGAGGACTTAACTGGTCCAACCGTGCGCACCTATCAGCAGCGCCTGCGCTTAGTGGTTAAGCAGCTCGTCGAGCGCGGTTACCAAGTAGAGATGCCTAGTGCGGGAGCCTCTCTCTGGATACAAATACAGGGCAGCCAGACGGCCAAGGACTATACTTTGCGGTTACTGCGCGAGCAGGGGATAATACTGATGCCGGGCGAGCTTTTTGGACGTGAGTTCTCTAACCATGTGCGCCTGGCGGTTGTTGGTAGCGAGGAACGGTTGCGCGATGTTGTGGCACGCATGTGATCCTGATTTCTGGTGGGTAAAGAGTTATGAAACAGCAGCTATTTTTCTGGGCAACGATCGTCACAAGTGGAGGTTTGTGCCTAGCGGCACTGGCTGAAGATGCCACGGTCTCTGCGTCTTGTACTGAGGCCGCCAAAAAATTAGCGCAGGGTGCGCAGTTGGGCGATGGCTCCCCGGCCGAGGAGACGTTTTACCGCGATGCAGCCACGGACTGTCCCGCTATGCCCGACGCGCATCATAACCTAGGAGTTCTTCTTCTAAAGCAAAAGAAGCTAGATCTGGCAGAAGCTGAATTTACCAAAGCACTTTCGATTAAAGAATCTGCCGATTCACGTTTAGCCTTGGCCTCAGCTCTTGTTGAGCTACAGAGATACGGCGAAGCTGAGGCCGCCTACCAAAAGGTTATCGAAAAAGAGCCTAAGAATGCACGTGCTTTTATTGGGCTAGGGGTTCTTTATGAACGTCGCAAGAACAGCGAGCGTGCGGTGGAGGTTCTGCATAAGGCCACCGCGCTCGATCCAGACAGTGAGCTTGCTTTTTTTAACCTAGGTGCCGTAGAGGAGCGTTCTGGGCAGCTCGAGGCGGCACTCGCCGCCTATGAGCGCGCCTGGGAGATCAACCCGAAAAATATCGAGACCGGCCTTTTTCTTGGGCTTCTCTATGTCAAAATGGGAAAGTTCGACGAAGCTGAGCACGTCCTGGCTCAGGCTCTCTTGATAAAGCCGGAGGATGTAGAGCTACAGCGCGCGATGGGTGTTGTTTATCAGCAGCAGGGCGACCTGGATAAAGCTGAGCTGGCACTACGCAAGGCGGTAACGCTTGCCCCGCAGGATGTGTTTTCGCAGATCGACCTCGGATTGGTGCTTATCGCCAAGAAGCAGGAGGGGCTAGCAGAGGAGTCGCTTAAAAAGGCGGTTGCCCTTGCTCCACGAAATGCCCGCGCCCTAAGCGCCTTGGGCTGGGCTCAGCTCGCTCTGGGCAAATACAACGAGGCCGAGGCCTCGCTTAAGCTCGCCGTTGAGCTGGACAGCAATGAGGCCAGTGCACATAACAATCTCGGAGTACTCTACCAGCGCAGCGGGAGAAGCGAAGAGGCACAGAGCGAATTTGCGGCGGCTCTTAAGGTTGACCCTGGGCTGGACGAGGCCAAGAAGAATAGCCGCTAGGTAACTGCTCGCCCCTCATCGGCTAACGCTGACGTCAAACGTCTTACGCCGGACGGAAAACGTCGACGTTAGACCTTAGACGTCAGCGTCATCGGTTCTAGAAATGGTCATTTTGTTAGGAATATACGCACAGCTTGACGAAGGGGCGAGTGGTTGCGCCCTTAGATTCTTTTAAGGCCGTCGGATGATGCAGTTAGCAGAAAGCTGATATCAGATCTCGGATAGCAGAAGGCAACCGTTCACACCCGCTGTCATCCCGAGGAGCTCTACCCTTTTTGAGGTGATAGCTGATTCGATGCAGAGGCGCAGGAAAAGGGTAGAGCTCCTCGGGATGACATTTGGCGCACCTTGACAGCAGGGGGCGTGAGCGGTTACCACAGAAGGCTGAAAACGAAAAACCCGGTGTAAGCTTTGTGGCTTACACCGGGTTCCCTTAGAACAAAGCAGTTTCCGTTAACGAAAACTGCTACCCAGAACCAAGTTACTTCTTGGTCGATGGCTGAGTCTGTGGCTTAGCCTGCTGGGGCTGTCCCGTCTGTCCCGGCTTAGCAGTCTGAGGGTTTGTCGGTTTACCTGAATTACCGCAGCATCCTTCACCCATAAAATATCTCCAATAGTTTTTAATTTAAAATCTCTCCACACCGACCTGGAAAATCCAGATACAAACGGGAAAGTCATCGTGAGCAAGATCGTACTTCAGCCGAAATAACCCCGTAAAGTGCGATTAGAGAGCGAAAATGTAGCGGCGTCGGCAATTTAGGCGGACTGCAGAAAGTGTCCAAAAAAATGACACCTAGTAAAATTCACCTTGACAACTTTCTAGAACGCTATTTGCTAAGCGCCTGCGCCAATCGCTTGGGGCTGATAAGTGAAAGTAGGCGGTCATAGGTCAGGTTTAGGCGCTTAGTAAAGACCTCAAATGTATATCTCTCCTCGGCTAGACGCTTGGCATTTGCTCCAAGGACTCGCCGCTTCTCTGGGTCCGCAATAAGAGAGAGGATGCCCTTAGCAAAATCGTCCGCCACGGGGTCGCGCAGTTCGGCTACGCTTGCGCTGAGAACCTGCGTATTGGTTTCAAGCTTAGTCGCAATGATCGCCCGGCCGGAATGTAAGTAGGAGTAAACCTTCATCGGTGTGTTGTTGCCCTGAGTACGTGGTGAAGCAAGGATATCAGCCTGCATGATGTAGCTGCTAATCTCGCTGATTGGGCGGGCACCGATGAAGTGGCACTGTGCAGCGATGCCCAGCTTGCTGCAAACGTCGCGGTAGGAAGCAACATGTTCGGGGGCACCTCCGACAACCACCAAATGAGCCTGCGGGCAGTCGCCTGCGACCTTATCAAAGCTCTCGACTAGTAGGTCAATTCCTTGATATGCCTCAAGATTACCGATGTACATGATGACAACGTCAGTGCTCTTGGCACCGATCTCTTGGCGCAAAAGTGCCGCCGAATTACTCGTTTCCTCTGTCAACAAAGAAACGTCGCGCAGGACCGAGACCTCGCGCGACCCATAGTGCACAGCTATCTTAGCCAGCGAATCGCATACCGGAACAACCGCCAAACTGCACCGAACTGCCACTCTCTCGAACCAGCGCAATGCTGGTTCGACCATCCGCAGCCAGGCCCACTTCTCCACTGCCTGTCCGGCAAGATTCGAGTCCATATCGTAGATATAGGGGATACCGAAGATGCTTTTTACTAGTAGAGCAATAAACACCGCTTCCTCGACCGCATGCAGCATAACATAGGGCGCTTTGCGATTGCGCCAGACAAGCTGCATCACCTTCACCAGAAAAATGAGGTCGCAGAGGACTTTCTGAAGTGAGATACCGGGGCCGATATTACGCAGAATTCGTGGGGCAGAGATGCGATAGTGGTTCACACCGGCGATGTCGATAGGGCGCCCTTCGTGGTAGGTCAAGAGATCTATCTCTAGCTTCTTTGCGGGATCGGTCTCGGCGTTACTACGTGAAGCCAACACCCGCAGCGCAAGCTTTACCGCGATCGGCGTGCCGCGCTCGACAAAAAATGGCTGTGGGGCTAAAAATAGAATCTTCATACGGCGTTAGGGCGGAAGTATACCCGTTCTGCCGCCCTTGGGAAGGGTTTGAGCTTGAGATAGTAGGCAGGTTGTGCAGAGCAGTTACACTAAGCTAAAACGATAACCGTTCGAAAAGGGGGACGCTTCCCTTTTTCCTCGGTTCGAAAAGGGGGACGCTTCCCTTTTTCCTCGCGAGGGAACCTCCCTCAACTCGATCTGGAAGTAATTCATTCATAGGCAGTCTTATGGGTTTGGCATTGGTTACAGGGTCAACGGGGTTTGTCGGCTCCACGCTTTGCGAGGAGCTCGCTGCTGCCGGGTATGGTGTGCGCGCGCTTCATCGCCCGAGCAGTAAGCTCGAGGTCTTCAAAGGCCGGGCGATTGAACCTGTACTTGGTGACGTTACCGAGCGTGAGTCCCTGGAACGCGCTATGCGCGGCGTGGACTATGTCTTCCATGTAGCGGCGTTGTACCGCGAGGCGAAGTTCGGCGATGAGGCCTACTGGAAGGTTAATTTTGAGGGCACCCGCAATGTTCTAGAAGCTGCCAAGCAAGCCGGGGTTAAACGAGTGCTGCATACCAGCACAACTGGGGTGATGGGAAATATCACCAACCCGCCGGCCAACGAAGAGCACCCTTATCACCCAGACGATGTCTACCAGCAGAGCAAGACTGAAGCCGAGAAGCTGGCATTGGAGTGGTTCCGAGGCGGAAAGATTGATGGCTGCATCATTCGCCCGACGATGATCTGGGGCCCGCGTGACACTAGGCTTTTTAAGTTGTTCAAAGGGGTGGCCAGCCGAACCCTGCCGATTATTGGCAACGGTAAAACTCTCAATCATTATATCTTGGTTAACGACCTGGCACGGGCCTTTCGACTGGCGATCGAGAACCCACGCACCAATGGGCAGCTCTACCTCGTGGGGAATGAGCGCATCGTTACCTTAGAGTACACCCTACAGTGCATCGCCAAAATTTATGGGGTCAAGCTCTGGCCCTTTAAAATACCTGCTTGGCCGATCCAATTTCTTGGTAGTGTTGTCGAGCGCCTCTGTCGTCCGTTCGGAGTCGAGCCTCCGCTGCACCGCCGTCGGGTCGATTTCTTCGTTAAATCGCGCGCCTTTGATTGTTCAAAGGCCGCCCGTGAGCTGGGATTTCGCCCGACCTATAAATTCGAGGAGGAGGTTGAGTACGTAGCTCGCTGGTATGTTGATAATGGCTGGATCGGCCTCAAAACAGCTATGCATTCACTGGCGCAATCAACATGCGGCGAGCGATGACACAGTCTAGCTGGCTTGTCAGTATCGAGCAGGCGAGCGATCGCGTTCTTCGGACCTACGCTACGCCGTGCCTAGGGGCCTGCCTTGCGATCCTCTTCCTATGGGCACTATTGCCGTCGCCACCGATCCCCGATCCGGATGTCTTTGCGCGCCTCGCTGTCGGTAAGCTGATCGTGGGAAACGGAGTCGTAAGTGACCAGGACCCCTTTGCCTTTACAGCCAGACTCCCCCAGTGGATCGACCATGAGTGGTTAAGCGGTCTTATCTTCTATGGAGCCTGGTGCCTCGATGGCGAACGTGCGCTCTATCTGGTGCAGATCTTAGCGCTCGTCGCTACCGTAGCTCTGCTTATGGCGTCACAGCGTCTTCTCGTTCGCTCTCCCGTCGCCAACCTAGCGCTCTTTGTGCTCGCAGTTGTTCCCTGCGTTTACCTTTGGACTACCACCGTCCGCTCGCAGATCTTTACCTACATCTTCACCGCATACCTGTTTTTGGCTCTCGTGCGATACGCTGTACATAAAGAGGGAAAGCTTCTCCTTGCCTTCCCAATCCTGATGCTTATCTGGGCCAACGCCCACGGCGGATTTGTTGTTGGCCTAGGGCTGCTTGGTATTTCAAGTTGTATCTTTCTTGCGCGAGGTAGGCTTTTGCCGATTGCCGTCCTGGGCGTGAGTGTTCTTGTGACGGCGATCAATCCCTATGGGCCGGTAACCTATTGGCGCTATATTATTTCGGCGGTCGGCATGTCTCGTCGGGGGATTGATGAGTGGCTCCCGCTCAACCCTTTTTCGGCGGCAGGGCTTATCCCCACTCTTTTGCTGGCATTAGTAGGAGTTGGCGCAATCCTAAAGATCAAACATCGTCAGGGTACCTACCTAGATCTCCTCTGGGGGATGATTATCGTTACCTGTGCGCTGTTCGGCTTTACGCATTTTCGACTCGTGGCGCTGCTACTTATGGCGCTGGCGGTGTTCGGCGCTCCGTTTATAGAGGCAATATCGCAGCGTTTTGCATCGCTCAGCGCGGCCACACTTCGCGTCTGCCTTTGGCTCGGAGCTCCGTGTCTCCTCGTTGCCGCTTGGAGCGTAACGGGAGCGCTCTCAAACCTTCGTGCTCTTAGCTTCGACTTTCGCAGCTACCCAGTGAGCGCAGTTAATTACTTAAAGAGCGTCCAGAAGGGGGGAAACGTCCTCGTTTCGTTTAACGCCGGGTCCTACGTAATTTGGAATTTATATCCACGCTTTAAAGTAGCCCTCGACGGACGCTACGAAGAGCTCTACCCGGATTCCACCGTTTACAGCGTGGCCCGCGCCCTTGACCCACGCCACCCAGGCTATCTCCAGGCGCTTAACGAGATAGATCCGGACTTTATCATCCTACCGAGCGAACTAACGGCGAGTTATACGCCGCAGTATCCAGTTGTTTTCTCGGATGGGGAGTTTGCGGTGCTACGCCGTCCGCAAAAAGTCTTGACGCAAGAAGCACATTGATGGCGGACGAAGAAGCGCGCGAGCGCGCGCTTCTAGCCCACCTTCGGTGCGAGAACCTGTGGCAGTCACCCGTTTGGTGAGCATTTCTTTTAGCGCGGGAGGACACGGTGTACGCAGAGGGGAACCTTCTCCGCGTACCTCGTGCTAAAATTCTTATGTTTACATCTGTTCAGCTGCTCTTTTTAGGTTGACTAGTAGGTGACATTTAGGAGTTGACCGACTGTGACGGGGCTGAGACTGGCAATAAGAGCTATCTATCACCTAGCAACGTGGGTGCGTAGTTACCCCTAATGTACCACAGTTCCAACGCTAAGATCTCCGACAATAGCATGATGGTCCGAGCCAGGCACGGTGACCGTTGAGCAGCGCTGCACTCCTAATCCGCGCACGAAGATGTGGTCAATTGGAATAAGCAGTGGAAAAAACTGGGCCGGCCAGGTCGGAAGGAGTCCGAAGCCGCGACGGCATTCGCTAAGATTAGTCCCCGAGATCAAATCTGCATAGTATGGGGAAAATACACTAACATTCAAATCACCGGCGATAATCAGCGGAAATGTGCCCAGCCGGTCAACATATCGCTTTAGGTTAATCAGATACTCATTACGCGAACGAAAAAGAAACCTACTGCTCGGTGGAATGGCGTGGACCACCAGCAACTGAACAACACCGGAATTAAGCTGCAGGCCGGCTTCAATCGCTGGCAGCTCAAGTTCATCAAAAGTAACGATCTGTGGAGTAATCAGCGGAACCCTAGAGTAAATGCCGATTCCAAAGTTATCCTGGCGAGGAAGCAGGAAGCTGTAGGGGTATTTCTGCGCGAGAGGCTGCAAGTCAGTCTTCCAGCGCGAGTCAATCTCCTGGATACAAACGACGTCCGGTGACTCTCGCAGAACCATCTGCAGCACATCAGTTGACGAGGTGTTCGGCGTATGAACGTTAAGATTCATGACTCGAAATGTCGGCATGGCAGAAAATTGTGCGGATGCTGGGATGTACCACTGCACCACTGGCCATGTGTTGAGCGCTGCGAGCAGCAGGCCTAAAATGAGAAATATACGCTGGCGGAAGTAGAGCACGACTCCCAGGGCTCCCAAGAGCAGGTACTGAGCACGAAAGTGTGATAAGAGTTCAAAATAAGGAAAGCGCGCCAGGAAAATAGCACACAGCGTTGCTCCCAAGGCCAAAGACATTCCAAGTTTGACCGAAGAGCCTAACGCCTCAAACAGTTTTGTAATTCTGTGATTACGCTGATTCATTCTAGTTGCGGTAAGCTAATGCCAATCCGTGCCGGTACCGTTACTTTCGCCGAAATCTCGACGGGGACGATCTTATTTGAGACTAACCACGTATAGATCGCCTCGGCCGCCATACGGTGGGCGATCTCGTTCGGATGGAAGTCCTCCCCCGGAAGCACCTGTAGGCGCTCAACGGGGATCCCGCGATATATCTCGGTGACATCGAGTGCGGGGACATTCAACGAGGCTAATAGTTTTGTAATCTTCTGGTCGATCGGCCAAAAGGGATAGCTCTCATCCACGGGGACACCGAACAGCGGAAATATAACGGCGACAACAGGAACCCCTTTTTTCTTTCCGATGTGGGCGATGTGCTCCCAGGAGCCGCGAAAGTTATCCCATGTAGCTTTGCGCTCGAAAAGATCGAAAAACTTCTTGGTGTAGTTGCGCCGAGTTTCGTTGTTGTGCAGCCGAGTCAAGGCAAAAACGAGTGAGTGCCAATGGCGGAAAATCCAGGTGTCGGGCAGTTCGAGGGCGCCGAATTTATTCTTTTCGAGGAGAAGCTGCTGTGGCGTGTACGGTTTTAGCTCAGGGTCATTCAAGGTGATTTGAACAACGATAAGGTCGGCCTGCTCGACTACAGCCCGGACAACAACGGGGACCTCGTGGTTCGTTGAATAGGCGGGAACTCCGTAGTTAATCACATCAACCCGGGGCTGGGTGGTATTCAGGTTAAACCAACGCTCAAGACGTTTCGGGAAGGCATCGTCGAACTGCATGTACGGCGCGAAGGTAAAGGAATCTCCGACAACGGCGATACGATATGTGCCGGCGGGCTTTACCACCTCGT
Organism: uncultured delta proteobacterium; assembly: GCA_903922175.1. Taxonomy (GTDB): domain Bacteria; phylum Bdellovibrionota_C; class UBA2361; order UBA2361; family CAIXSY01; genus CAIXSY01. The sequence continues at coordinate 16,977 of CAIXSY010000338.1, forward strand.
GGGCAACGTCCTGCAAGGTAGGCGCCCCTTCAGGGACGAAATAGACGTTGGGACGGTCACGCCAGTTTGGGGGAGGGGCATTATGCAGAAGACGGAAGCCCACCTCGATCAGCAGCAGCGCAAGCATGATCCCGAATACGGTCATGCCGCTTGAGAGCACAACAGTTTTTATTGCCGAGTGAATCCTTGGTGTAACTTGCTCGGCTACAGGGATGATAGGATCTTGGTCCATATAGCTGCGCTGTTTTAGCATAGATTCTATCCTCTCGGACAGCACCTGGCACGAATTCTTGAAAAGGAGGTAACTGCTCGCCCCTAATCGGCTAACGCTGACGTCAAACGTCATACGCCGGACGTAAAGCGTCGACGTCAGACGTCCGGCGTTAGACCTAAGACGTCAGCGTCATCGGTTCTCAACAAGGGTCATTTTGTTAAGGCTATATGCACAGCTTGACGAGGGGGCGCGTAGTTACAAAAGGAGTTTAAATGGTAAGCTGGCGAAGGTAGAATAAAACGATTGCTAAGGGAATGACAACGCTTGATACTATCCTCGATTATGGATTTTTACCACGAAGACTGCGATCTGCACTCAGCCAGCGCCGAGTACGCCAAGCGATTTTCCGGACCTGCCGGTCGCTGGATGCTTGCGCTTCAATCACGTATCGTACTGCGCATGCTCAAAGAGCACCCAACGGTCGCGGTTCTTGATGTTGGAGGTGGCCACGGGCAGATCTCCGTTCCGGCGGCGCAGCAGGGCTATAAAATTACCTGCCTGGGAAGCTCAGCGGAGGCCTTTAACCAGGTTCAGGCAGTAGCTGGGGGAGAGGGGGTTTTAACCAGGGTAGGGGAGCTTCTCGATATTCCGTTCGAAGCCAAGAGCTTTGAGGTCGTCACCTGTTTTAGAATCTTGGCCCACTGTCGCGGCTGGCAGCGGCTTGTGGGCGAGATGTGCCGCGTCTCGAGATCTGACGTCATCGTCGACTACCCGCTTAGTCGCAGCGTCAATGCGCTCACCCCACTTCTTTTCGGCGCAAAAAAGGGGATCGAGAAGAACACAAGAGACTACGCCCTTTTCTCAGAAGCTGAGGTCGATCATCAGTTTCGTGAACATGGATTCGAGCGGGCTTCGGCGACAAAGCAGTTCTTCTTCCCGATGGTAGTTCATCGCATGCTGGGCGCACCAGCGCTCTCCTCGCTTATCGAGATAATCCCTCGTGTGCTAGGACTTACCAGCCTTCTGGGCTCGCCTATTATCGCTTGCTATCGAAAGAGAGCGGGGTAGGTATACCGTCCGCAAAAAGTCTTGGCGGACCTCCGAATATTTTGCGGACGAGACGTCCGCGCTCCCAGGTGCCCACACTTATTGAGCAATTACCTCCCTATTTTTTCTTATGCCAGGCTGCTTCCGTGCGTGCTTGGCTTACGACTGTCTGTACAGTGTTGGAGTGAAAGGTTCTCGCACCGAAGGTGGGCTAGGAGCGCGCGAAGCGCGCTCCTTCGCTCGGCTTAGCCGTCGGCAGCTCGTCAGCATCTCTGGGACGGGCAAATTAAAACCTTCACGCGGCTGGCTGCGGTCGTTACTCCATCTGCCCTGCGTGATCTGTTATCAGAGATCCGCAGTCAGCTTTCTGCTACCTGTTTCAGCTGCTGACGTCCTATTGGCATTTTGCGGTGGCGACAGAAGGACGAGAGGAGAGGGTTTCTCAATCCCTAGACTGCGAAAAACAAATTCTAATAATTGTGGCATCACCATCGGCTGCTGAAAATCCGTGGCTAAAAAAACGCCCAAGGGAACCTGAGTCCTTAAGAATTCCTCGCATTGGCCAAGAAGTGGATGGGAATAACCGCTATGATGACAGGTATAAATGAGCCGAGCCGCCGAGAAGGCCTTATTGCGCAGCGCAGGTCCGACAGCAAAGGCGTCGGCGAAAATCTGCGCCACCCACTCGCTCTCGCGCCTCTGTGCAAATCCGATATCTCCTCGTATATGGAGAAGCAGTACTGACTGTCGATCGCGCGCCAGGGTACTCATCTTGTCACCATCTCTCTCCAGAATCTCACGATAGCTGGCCAATGATCGGTCAAGCTCTGCATCGAATTCACCCAGCATAACCTTTAGCTCGCAATGCGTTTCAAGATAGTAGAGCTGCTTATCGGGTGGAATTGCGCTGGAGAACTCGGGCAATGAGATCAGCTTCCGCTGCCAGGGAATCGCTGCTCGTGGGCCTTCAACAACAAAGACACACTGCTCGAGCGCCATCAAAAACTCAGCCTGTGCCAAAGCGCCGATTGACTGCGGCTGCTCAAGCGCCAACAGGCCGTCAAGGGCAGCCTTTGCATCCCCGTCACGTCGGACGGCATCAAGCATGCAGGCAGCCACCCGGAAACGGTCGACGCCACTTGCCTCTACGTGCTGTGCAATTCGCTGGTAAATGGCGAGCTTGCCGGAGATATCACCAGCAATGGCTAGCTCGCTCGCCAAAGCGAAAAGCTCTTGTGGGCTCTCCTGCACTACTGCGTTCAGTTCTTCGGTCATGCTGACGTCTTCCTCCCTGCGCTGAAAGGAGCTTAAAATGGACTTTGAAGACTTCCTATCTACCTTAATACCTCAATGGGGAGGTAGCTACTATCTCTTCTTGTATTCCACCACCACAACACCAAGCTTTCCAAGCTCGCGCTTGGCCATTGGCGACGACCGGCCGGTGGTCACAACTTCACCCGACTTAACCTTGTGTTCACTGGCGACTACTTTCTTATAGTCATGGAAGATCCCGCTAATATCTTTCGTCCACGGCAGGTAATCAACCGGCAACGGAACCACAACGTGACCAGCAGCGGTTATTGCTCCGGGGAGATGGAGCGACACCACGAGCCGCTCAAAAGGGGTTTCCTGGTGTAGCTCCGAAAGCATCTCTGAGGCTGAAGCGAAAAATAGCGCCACCTCTAATTTTTTGGCCTGTGTCGCCAGGATGACAAAGCCCTGCCGATTATGTACGCCCTTCAATTTAAGAAGATTGTCGAGGATGAGCGCTTGAAGCGAGGGGCGCATGGCGCCGTTGTTAATAAACTTATTAGCTGCCTCTTTTTCGACCCCAAGTTCGAGCAGACGCTTCCGATTCATATCGACGATCTCCTCTGGCTCCTTATAAAGGCCGAGCTCCTCTGCACGTTTATACCAGCGAGCGGCACTGCCAATAAGCCCGAGGTTAAATCCGGGAACAAACTTGAACGCGATACTGACCGCCGTCTCGATTCCGGCAACACGCTGAACCTCCTTCTGCAATAAAACGTTATCGCTAAACTGATCAATCGAAAGCTTCTGCAGCAGCTCGCGTTCGGCACTGTTGTAGTGAATATAGTTCAGCCCGGCGTTCGTGGCGGCACCAACTCCCTTACTGGCTAGGCCCTCCTTGGAACTTTGCTGGCCGGATCCCTCCGATGAACTGTCACTCGACATATAACTCTGCGCGGCATCGATGCCCTTACCCACCTGCTTTGAGGCCCAGGAGAACATACTTAAGACGCCGTCAGGGATGCTCTTGGCTGTATCAACGACCTTCATCGGATTCGTCACGACATCAACCAACGCCTCCGCGACATGTACCGGAGCTAAGAGCGCCTGCTTTCCGTTCTTCTTAGCTGCCTCGTAGACCACCTTGCTGCTGCTATAGTCATTCAGATCGTGAAGGGCTCGCAGTTCATTGAGCTTAATGTCCAGGACCGCACGCCCTACCGCAGTGTCGTCGCCGTATGAGGAGCGGATCTGATAAATGTTAAGGTAGCCGTCATTTACCACGCGCTCGTCGATTGAGTAATAGTCGGTCTTTAGAAGCTTTTTGGGTAACATCTCCTTGGCAGAAAGAATTGGAGCCTGCTCATACTCCTGAGCCACGATAACGGCTGGCTGACTGAGAGCTAGGATGCCAAGAGTGAGTCCGACAATAAACAGGCGCATGCTATAATCCTTACAAACTTTGCTTGTAGTAACGTAATTGCTCAAAAACCCCGGAGAGATCTTACCCTAGCCTTGGTTGTGGTTAGGCGTGAGCTCCGTCGAACGATCCTGGTCCCAAATCCTGGTCGTTGTCAAATGCCTTAGCCGCTCTGCTCCCGAAGCTTTAAAATGGGGCACTCTCCCGCTACCGTCGCCCCCAAAATTTGCGCTTAAGCCAAGCCAGCGTGTCCCTGCGCCAAAAACGAAAGGCACGACGCTTGTGGTTAAGCCAAAGAAAGCTGTAACCACCATTAGAGAGGATAAAGCGCAACACGCCGGCACGACGCTTCGGTAGAAAGCAAAAGATATGCGAGAGCATATGGATCTCAGTCTTAATCCGCTCCTTAAGCGATTGCTTCGGGCTCGGCATACGATACTCGGGGATGGGCTTTCCTTGACGACGCTGGGTTTCGATAACACGCCAGGCTCGACCTCGCTTCTCATGGGCCATCATCGTGTTGCAAGCCAGCGCTTCACTTCGAGTCACTGGCTTATAGAGGATCGCTCCGCTAGCGCAGAGGCGCTCAATGTACGCTTTGGCGCGTGGAGTGCGCACCAGGGCAAAACTCCAGCCCTTGTAAAAGTCGACATCGTCCTCGGGCGGTGCCATCCACGGATCGCCGATAGCGATGTCGGCGAACTCAGCCGAAGCATCAAAGCAGGTTAGGCAGCGTGCCGGAGTATAGAGACGATACAAGATGTTAATCATCTCTATCGAGGAGGGGCGATACCCGCTCTTGTTGCCAAAGTATACCGGGTAGAGACTGCCATCCTTCATCTCCAAATGCGGTGCTCCGGGATGTTTGCCAATACGCGAGATGAAGCGTACCGCCGATGAGGTCTTTTCACCCAGAGACTCCCAGATAACGCGGAAAGCCTCGTGCTCAATCGCCGCATGACAAAATAGTCCAATACTAAGCACGACCCGCTCACGTAGGCGCTCGTCCAAGGCACAAGCTTTTACCAGCCCATGAATCTGACAGGGGAGACCAACCACGGCGTAACGCCCGGGAATTTCACGAAGCTCCGCAAATACGGAATTGGTGGGCGAGATGGCGTATTTGCTCTTCATCGCCGCCAGAATCTGATCGCGACTACGCGCCACGAGCGGCTTTCCCTTCCAGAGCTCTTTTTCGTCTGAAACAATGACCACGGCACCGTCGATCTCTTTACGCTCTAGTAAGTCGAGGAGGATTGCGGTCACCAATCCACCGCTTGTCGATCGCTCACGAATATCGCTATCGGTGGCATAAGCTATTCCAGCATCGAGGAAGTGCCCATGAGTGTCAAACGGGTCACCCGCAGTCTGGAAAAGCCTCTCATGATTCTCTTGAAAGTTGAACTCATCCCCCGGGCAGACCTTGACGCAAAGATCGCAATCCGTACACGCCGAAAGATGTTTGACGTTCGGGTACCCCTCAGCATCAAGCCCAAGAACACCGGTTGGGCAGATACCGATACAAGAACCGCAGCGGTGACAAAGGTCTCCGGCGACGATCTTGGCCAGGCCACGCAGCGCCCGCGGCTGCTCTTGCTCCCCTCGCGGAGGCCAGTTTTGCAGTTCAAGGAGCGGCGAGGGTGGGCGAAGCGCTGCTTCGTCATTAAGAATAGTGAGGCTACTGCGCTGGGTCATTTGATATAGAGTATACTTATTCCGTTGTCGTTGACACTAGCGATCAATTTCTTGCTTTTTAGTAACTGGTCGGCACTATGTTACTCAGGCACGTTGTAGCAGTGGAGGTGCACAAAGGCTGCAATTAACGCGGAGGGGACAGAGTCAACGGTGGCAGAGGAGGGGAAATTCCCCCTCCTCTGCCACGGAGATAGCCTAAACTTTGCTGACTAGTTACAACTTTTTAGTTGCTTCCGCTAGGCGGCGCTGTGTAAAAGCTGCTATGCTGTGGCGGTGATTATGCGTAGCAAGCTCCCTCTTCTGTTAATCTTGTCTTTGATCGTGGTCCTTTGCATAAACGGGGTGCGCGAGATTTACCAAGGACGCGGTGGTGCTTCGACCTATACCACCTCGCCACGCAGCGCTTCTGCTCCTAAAGATTCTGGGTTCGACCAGAGTGGGTCATCACGAAAACCTCTCTTCAAGGATCCGAAGGCGCTGTTAAGAGAGGGTAAGACGTTGCCGATCCTTAACACCCCGGTCACACCTCCAGCTAATGCAGAAGATCTGCCGCCTGCGGTAATGGCATTTCCTACCCCTCCGCTAAATTGGAAGGGACAAACGGCGGTCACCTCTGCAACATCTGAGGCAGGCAGCCATCAAGGTATCTTAGAAGCCCTTGTCGAGGCACAGCAACCCGAAGTACCAACTCCTACGCCTTCAAGTCAAAACAGCGGAGACTACAGCGGTGGTCCTCCCATCACCAACAGGGTTTCAAGTAGCACCATACTTCCATCGCCCACCCCAAGTCCTTCACCCACTCCCTCAGAGTGGCTTACCGGACAGAGCAGGGGATACGCCATGCTCTACCTAATGCACCCCAACGCGCGACCAGCGGTTGACGAACAGGTTAGAATTATTAAAGAGGCCAAGATTCGAGAGGTCTATATCGGCGTCCTGACCGACGGCACTTTCGGCGTCGATTTTGACTACCTTAATTCTGTCGTGCGCTCGCTCAACGAAGACCAACGGGTAGTAACGTTGGAGCTTTACCTGAGTAATGGATCTTCAATGCGGGACTATCTGCAGAATCCAATTACGGGCGGCCTCAACCGCTTTAATCCACAGAATTTCCGCTCTCTTATTCGCTTCGATTCTCAAGTTCAGGCGCAGTTTCGATCGATGACGGCGGCAACCGTAGCCACATTTGAGTTAAACCGCGCATTAAACGGCGCAAACCGCAACTATGCGGTGGTCATGCTTGAGGATAATCTTGAGCACGAGTCCTATTTGGCGATGCGCGACATTGCGCTCGAAGTCCTCGGTAGTCGAGCAATTATGCTTAGAAACCCATGCCCCGGATGCTGGCCGGGTAACGACGCTGACTCGCTCGGTGACCCGATCGAGTATCACGACGGCAAAAGTTTGCGTCAGTTAAAAAAAGGGGATGCATTTACACTTGATGGTATAGGATTTACCTTCCCCTGGGAGAGCGATCCGATGCAGATTTCCATCGGCCAGGTCAAAGCGCTCCAAACCCAGGCACAGATGCAAGGGTTGGCCTTTTTTGGGTTGTGGCGCAAGCAGCGTCAAGGTGTTGAGAACGGAAAAATCGATCCCGATCTGCGCAACTATGAAGTTCCAAGCGCCGAGCAGGCGGCGGTTGAGATTGAGATCCTGAGAAATGGGCTAACGGCCATAAGGTAATATTTGTTATATGAGTGATGAAACATGACGAGCAACGGTTCACTCATAGTGCTCAGTGGGACCAACCGGCCCGATTCCAATACTCTTCGCGTGGCGCAACGGGTATTCTCACTGCTCGATCGCCGTCTTGTATTGAAAAGTAGGGACGCTACCGACTTATTTGTGAAAAGTAGGGACGCTACCGACTTATTTGAGGAAAAGTAGGGACGCTACCGACTTATTTGCATTTTTAAGCAACTTTTCACCGAAGTTACCGAAAATAGTGCATGGCGCGCACTGCAAGAGTAGTTATTCCCGGTATTCTTCATCACATTACTCAACGAGGTAATAGAAGGGAGGATGTCTTCTATGATGACGAGGACAAGTTTTTCTTCATGGACCGGCTTCTCTCATACTCAGCTCGAGCTGGGCTGTTGTTAGCTTCTCACTGCCTCATGACTAATCACACACACCTACTTGCAGTGCCGGAAGAGAAGGATAGCCTTGAGCGCACCTTTAAGCCCCTTCATTTGGTTTACTCACAATATCTTAACAAGAGATTCAATCGAACGGGGATAAACTGGCAAGGGCGCTATTTCTCAAGCCCGCTGGATGACGAGCACTCTTGGTACGCATTTCAGTACGTCGCGCTAAATCCAGTGAAGGCCGACATAGTAAGCAATTTTCAGGAATACTCATGGTCAAGTGCTCGAGATCTGCTCTCCAATAGGCCCCAGTCCGCGCTCACCGCCGGTCCCAAATGGCTCTCCATGGGGCATGATGCCCTTGCGCAACTTCTAGACCACGACACGTATCAGCCAAACGAAGTAGCTTTCGAGCACCTAGAAAAAATGGGTGCAAGAAACCTTCCAGTCGGTTCGGATGATTTTATCGCGCGACTGGAGAAAGAAACCGGACGCACGCTTCGGCCTAAGCCAATAGGTCGTCCGAGAAAGGTGGAAAGTAGGTAGCGTCCCTAATTTTCCCCAATTTTCCCTAATAGGTCGTCCGAGAAAGGTGGAAAGTAGGTAGCGTCCCTAATTTTCCCTCGAGAAAGGTGGAAAGTAGGTAGCGTCCCTAATTTTCCAAGAAAGGTGGAAAGTAGGTAGCGTCCCTAATTTTCCAGCAGCGCGCGCACGCGCGCTGCTAGCGGAGCCTAAGCTGCCCCATCCTACGCAGGCACCCCAACACCCCCAGCCGCCGGCCCACCCGCACAAGCTCACTGGCGGGAGAGGTAAGAAGGACACGGCGCATCTCGGCCGAGGGGTGCGTCTGGTCAAAGCTACCGCCGTAAAAGGTGGCATAGGCTCCGATTCGCTCCTCCTCACCAGCAATCGGCAGTGGATCGGTGCCATAGATGCACGAGATGCCGCGCTCTGCGGCTATATCGTAGAGTCCGGGCGTGGGGTACCCGCTGGGGCGAAGCGCAGGATCTGAGATTAGGCACGAACCTCGACCTTCCTGCTCTAAGAGCCGGAGCATAATCTCCCGTCGCTCCCCTAGCCACTTTCCAAGAGCCCAGGGGTAACTCAAAACAGCACCTGCTTCTAGGTAGCGCGTCCGCGCTTCGGATATGGGAGTTCCGTCGGGAACGATTACGTCGACCAACAGGGCGTGAGCCTCCAAGCGCTCAGCACAGGCCACCTGTCGTCCCGAAAAAACCAACAATGGCGGATACTTAGATGATGTCACGGACAAGCACTGACTGCCGTCTAGCGGACAGAGCTCAAATCCGCTCAGCGCGAAGTGGCGATCTGCCAAGCTTCTAAAAAAGCTACATTGCTCACGCTCGGTAAGAATTATGGCCCGCGTGGCCCCCATCGCCGACGGCCCTATTTGGGTCAAAATATGGGTGAAGTTCTTGTGCACCGAGGCCAGCAGGCGCGACAGGTCGTAATTTTTGTAAATATGGACATGCGAGTCTAAAATTAGTGGCATAACAGTGGGTTATAAGGCACCCTAGCGCACGGGTCAACGATCCCGTCAAGATATGAATGATTCTTCAAATATATTATTCCTAGTGGTGTAACCGCCTGCGGAGTTTTATATTGCCAACTAATTCCGATTGCTGGCAATCTGAAGATAGGATTGGTTTTTTTGATTTTATAGCGAAGGTCGTTATGGTGAATTCCGCCTTACGGGTTGTTGAAGGATCTCCTTTTTACAGGGAGGAAGTAGAGCTTTGGTCAGAGGAGTCTCCCGAAGTTAGCCATTCGTTACATGGACTGATCTCCTACCCGGAGAGTTTCAACGCGGAGTTGCCCGGTTATTTTATCAGAAAATATACCAAGCGAGGGCAGGTCGTGCTCGATCCTTTCTCTGGATCCGGTGCCACGGCGCTAGAAGCAGCCATGCAGGGCAGAGTCGCCTTCGCCAGTGATATAAGCCCCTTGGCGCAACTTATAACGGCAGTTAAGCTATCGCCAGCAGACATCACCGAGGTTACCTTGCGTTTGCAGCGAATCAACTTTCGCCGTCCAATCAACCTCGATCTTTATCGCGCCAGGTTCGCCCCTTTCTACGACGTCGACACCTTCCGCGAGATATGCAATTTGCGGGCTTTTTTAAGTGAGCAGAGCGACCGCGTGTCGTCTTTTATCTCAGCCGTAGCGATCTCACTCCTGCACGGGCATAGCGCCGGGTATTTTTCGGTTTATTCTTTTCCTCAGATATCACTTACCTCGGAGGAGCAAGAGGTCGTCAACTTAAAACGTAGGCAGGTGGCCGACTATCGCGCCATAGTGCCACGTATCCTTCGAAAAACCGCATCCGTTCTGCGCGATGGCTGGCCAAGCACCGTGCGTGCCCTGGACAAGTCGCATCGCACCTCGGTCTGTGATGCGCGAAATCTCGACTACGTGCCGACGGCATCAGTCGATCTGATGGTAACGGCCCCCATTGTCCCAGGCGCCAAGGATTTTACCTCTGAGCTTTGGCTGCGTTATTGGTTTGCACATGTTAGCGTACCTCAAATTCCCGACTATTCCAGCACGAGCGATCTTGCTGGCTGGCGCGAATTCATGAACGAAATGCTGCTCGAAGCTGCACGCGTGGTTCGTAGCGGTGGCCGTTGCGTGCTCGATCTGCACGAGCTACGCACGCGCACGGGGACGATCTTGCTTGAAGAGGAGGTTGTGGATCTCGTTGAGCAGCACCTAGCGCGTTACTGGGGTGTGGAGTGTGTGCTTATCAATACACCAAAGTTTGCTAAGCTAAAAAACTGCCTCAAGGAGCGTGACACTTTTAAAGTAACTAACCGGCTCCTCGTACTACGAAGGAAGTAGCGTGGCACAGGTTGCCTGTCCTCGGATCTTGATCTCTGGCATTGGCCCTGGCGTAGGAAAGTCTCTTATTTCAATCGGCCTCGTCCATGAGCTGCGCAAACGCTCGATAAGCGTCTCCTGTTGCGTGGTTGGTCCCAACTTAGTGCAGGCCTCGATCCTCAAGCGTCTTACGGGGCGCTACGTGCGTTGCCTTGACGGCTGCATTCTCTCCTCTAGCCAGAACCTAAACTCGCTTTCCCAGGCGGCAAGTGGTGCCGACATTGTCGTCATCGAGGGCAATGCCGGGCTATTCGACGGCTACTCGGCGGGCACGCTGCGCGGCTCCGATGCGGAGATTGCCGGAATCTCCCGATCTCCGGTGATCCTCGTGGCTGATGTTTCGAACTTCGGAAATAGCCTCATCGCCCTGATCAAGGGGTACGCTGCTTTTGCTAAGAACTTTACGGTTGCGGGCAGTATCCTTAACCGCACTGCAACCAAGAACGGGATCGACGACGAAGGGCGCCCCGACCTCCACGATCGTGAGTTTTTCGAGGTGGCGATGCAGGCTTTCGGCATGCCCAAGCTCATCGGCGCATTGCCCGTGCTCCCCTTTGAATGTGACGTGCCTCGCTATTGCCTCTCCGAGCGGAAAAATCTCTCCGCGATCAGCCGCCAGTTCTTCTACCGTGTCGGGGAGGTAGTCAATCAATGCATCGATGTCTCGGCCATACTTAGCCAAGCATCAACCCCGCGCCCAGTCGAGAGCGGCGAGAGCATGGAGCTCCCCAATCGCCGCCGCACGCGAATAGCGATCGCCGACGATTCCTGTTTTAATCTCTGTTTTCAGGATAACCTCGACCTCCTGCGCCACTTCGGTGCCGAGCTCGTTTCATTCTCGCCGCTTGCCGATGCCAAGCTGCCACCGAGGATCGGCGCGGTATACCTGACGGGCGCCTACCTCTCTGAGTATGCAGAGATCCTGGCACAGAACCAGAGTTTACGTAATTCCATCCAAGAGTTCGTTCAGCAGGGTGGCGTACTTTATGCGGAGAGTGGGGGAGCGGCATTCCTCTGTGATCAGTACGAATTCCCCGAGGACGACCGCTCCTATCCCGGCGTAGGAGTCTTGCCCGGCATCGCCACCTTCAAACCCGGACGCTTCTCCTATCAGGAGGTTGTCAGTGTCGACGACTCGATCTTCGGTGACTCGGGCGTGATCGCCAAAGGGGTCTCCACGGGGGAGTGGGAATACAGCGAGGGGCGCAAAATCGTTAGGGTTTTTCGCTGTTCCGTAGATGGCAGGAGAACACACCAAGAGGGCTACTCGCCCAGCGCACAGTCAGTGGCAACCTTCAGCTTTCTGCACTTTGCTTCTAATCCGCAGCTGGCGCGCTCGATCGTCGAAGCGGCAGAGGTTGTTTCTGGCTCTTCCGAGTCTCCGTAATCAGCTGAAATTTCTCACATAACACACGAGCCGAGAAGTCGCGCTAACAATTCATGCGGATTCCTTGATGCTCTTTGCGCTGAAAACATCCTACGCTGTTGCTTTTTTTAAAAAAACTGGCGTAGGTTACCAATCGGCTGATAAGGCCCTATTAATTAATAAAGGTGCCAATTTGCATCTCATCTTCAGACCATCTTTGAATTTTTGTAACTGGTCAGCACCTTGCCATTGCATACAACATGTTTCACACGGAGATCCACCGAGGTCTCACGGAGTTCCACAGGAGGCTGCGTGGTGGGACCCAGCACTACCCCCTCCGTGTAACTCCGTGAGATCTCGGTGGATCTCCGTGTGAAACATGGCGATTATTGCGCATCTTCCAATGGCGCTGACTAGATACGAATTTTTTTGAGTGGGAAAAATCCTCGATATAGTGATACTATGTCTGCGGTTTTTCCCGCTCAAAGAAAATTCAAATTTGACCTAAATCTGAGCGCAACTTGACACCTTTATTAATTAACAGGGCCTAAGGCTTATAGCCGGCTCGATAGAATCATCCCAAGTGCACACAGTAATAACATCGCGAATAGCACAAGTCCGCTAAAGGACAGCGCAAAGGCGACAAGATCTGCAGTCGGTGATTGTTGCATAAACTTAAGCTTGCGATACTATACCATTCTGGTTTGCTAGGCGTAAGATATTCAATTGTTATAGGAGATCGTGGCGCAACATTTAACTGGTAACACCAAGGGCCTGGCCCCTTCAGAGATTCGCCGGATTGAGCGGTTGTTCGAACGTAAGGTCGATAAGGATGAGCTTGTGCCATTCGACCTAGCGCGCGAGCTATTCCAAACGGCAGCCAGCTTGCGCCGTCGCCTCGGTGTGATTATCTCCCGGGATGGCAAGGTAGTTGAGGTTGCTGTCGGCACCAAAGACATTCTTTATTTACCAGACCTAGGGCGATATCGCTTGGGCAAGGGGCGTCTGCGGCGGCTGAGACTCGTTTTTAGTGATTTAAGTAATCGCGGCGACGTCGCCCAGATCCCGCCAGATATCTACACAGACCTAGAAAGGCTACGCCTCGATATGGTGGTAAGCGTTAAGGAGGTCCAGAATCGCGTTCAGGTGTCCTACGCCCACATCATAAAGCTTGAAGCCCAAGGTCTCGCCACTACCCACACCGAGCGAGTAAAAGACCTCTCGCTTTTCAGTCTCGACTTTTCGACCTTCATGGAGGAGCTCGAGGCTGGGTTGGATAGCAGCGGAACAGCCGAGCACATTCAGCAGGGCAAGGACCGCGCAGTTCTCGTTGGCGTTTATGGCGGTGGGCGAGACGCGGCAGCCTCGATGGCTGAGCTAGACGAACTCTGTCGCACCGCCGGCGTCCAGGTCGTTGATCGAGTGATTCAGCACCGCGCTCCCGACCCGAAAACGTTGCTCGGTAAGGGCAAGCTTGAGGAGGTCGTCCTGCGATGCCTGCGCCTTGGAGCTGATATTTTGATATTCGACGAGCAGCTTAAGCCTGGACAATGGCGTATCATTACCAACTCGACCGAACTCAAGGTGCTCGACCGCAGCATGGTCATCCTCGACATCTTTGCGCAGCGTGCCACAAGTAGTGATGGCCGCCTGCAGGTAGAATTGGCACAGCTTAAGTATAACCTGCCGCGTCTCGTTGAGAAGGACACGGGGCTGTCTCGACTAAGCGGAGGGATCGGCGGACGCGGCCCGGGAGAGACGAAGCTCGAGGTTGGCCGTCGCCACATCCGGGATCGCATCTCCGATCTCGAGCACCAGATCGGCAAACTTAGCCAACAGCGATCGCTGCGCCGCAAACAGCGCGAGGAGAGCGAACTTCCCCAGGTCTCCATCCTCGGTTACACCAACGTCGGAAAGTCCACTCTGTTTAACGCACTAACGCACAGCACGGTAATCGTCGAGAACAAGCTTTTTGCCACCCTCGACCCGGCCAGCCGACGTCTGGTGATTCCTCCACCGCAGGCAGATGGCGGCGTCGATAATAAGGTCGTGGTGCTTTCAGATACGGTGGGATTTATTCGAGATCTCCCCGAGGAGCTGCTCAATGCATTTCGGGCAACGCTCGAAGAGCTGCGGCGCGCGGCGCTTCTCGTCCATGTTCTCGATGCCTCTGACCCTCAGATCGCGGAGAGGAAAAAAGCCGTTGATAAGGTAATTGAGGAGATGGGCATAAGCGCAACTCCATGCCTGGTTGTTATTAATAAAATAGATCGGATTTCGGCCGAACAGGCATCTCTCCTGGCTCGTGAGTATGGGGCGATCGCTATCTCTGCAACCAATAAAAGCGGATTCGCGGATCTTAAGCGTAGTATCTTAGTTGAACTTAAACGTTCGGAGCATGAGCGTGCGACCAGTGCCGGAGGCGATGTCGATGTTTGAGTGTGAGGTCGTCGCCAAAGAGGAGATCGCCGACAACCTATATCAGCACATTCACCATGCCGACATTCTGCGCATGTTTGAGCAGGGCAGGTGCGCATTTCTTCAAACGATCGGTTTTTCCAATGAAAGCTTTATTGCTCGGGGTATCTTTCCTGTGGTGGCCTCGGTCAACATCCGCTACCTACGCGAGGTGCGACCAGGGACGTATGTGGTGACCTGTGAAAAGGGGAGGTGCGTCGGAAAGTCGCTTTTCGTCCATCAGCGGTTATTTAACAAGCGTCGAAAGATTGTCGCTGATGCGGAGGTAGAGTGCGTCCTGATGGATGGCGCCTCACGCCGCGGGGTCACACCCGAGGCGGCATTTGAAAGGGCGTTTACGAGCAGCGCGCTCGGTCTACCCTTTTTTTGCACCATGTTACAGCTATTGATGACTCCATAAAAAGGGTAGACCAAGCGCGCTGCTAGCCCACCTTCGGTGCGAGAATTTTAGACCAAACACTGGGCACTGAGTGGGTAGGTAGAACCAAGTGTACTGCCCAATAACCCCGGGTAGCTTAATAATTCGCGGTCGTGCTCGTAACGTTCACGGGTCGTAACTGCTTGATAGCACAGCAGAAGAATACAGTTACGCGAAGGGCAGGAAAAAGGACACGAAAACCACGAAATAAATTGCTGAGTATTCACCTGGAGTTAGCTCCAGGTAAAGTAATTGCTCATTAACCACGGGTGAAAGTGCCTAGATCCTAGTCCTGGTCATGGTTCTGGTCTTAAGTCATAGTCGTGTTCTTGGCCGCAATCATTGACTAATTGACCAGGATTTAGGACCAGGACCATAACCAAGACTAAGACAAGATTTCCCCGGGGTTATTGAGCAGATACCAGGTGAATACTCAGCAAATACTTTTGCGTCCTTCGCGTCCTGTTTCGTGGCTTTCGTGTAACTGAATTCCTTCCGCTAGTTCAATTAGGCCCCGTGAACGCTTACTCGATGTCGCGGTCGAAAAGTGTGCTGAATCGGCTACCAGCACCACGACCAGGAGCACGCGCACGGACTCACGGGTTGATGAGTAGTAACACTCTGCGCGCCCTTGTGCAGCTACCCCAGCTTGACAGAAGCCCCAACATCGTATACCTTCTTCGCTCTAACATGCCTAGCGCGCTATAGATTTTTCTTAGGTGGCAGTTTTATGAAGAAAGAAATTCATCCTCAGTATCATCAAGCAGCCGTCCACTGTGGTGGTTGCGGCTCTTCTTTTGTGGTCGGTTCGACGGCGACAGAGATCAGAACCAACGTCTGCTCAGTTTGCCATCCTTTTTATACGGGCACGCAGAAGTTGGTTGACGCCGAGGGGCGTGTCGATCGCTTCAAAAAGAGATACGCTAAGTTCTCGGCGCCTGCCGCCGCTGCCCCCGTTGCAGCCAAGGCCTAGTTATAAAGATGACGACATTGCGCAGTCTATTTGGCCTGCCACTTACTCTGGGAATATTAATTCTCGTATCCGGTTGTACGTCCGAGTCAGGATTTGCACCGGGGCAAAGTCCACCGAACTTTGTCGTGCGTGGAGTTAACGGTGAGGCCATTTCACTCGATCAATACAAAGGCAAGACCGTACTTCTTAATTTTTGGGCCTCGTGGTGCGAGCCATGCAGGGTAGAGTTGCCACAACTTCGAAAATTGGCAGCGTCGCTTGACCCAAAGAACTTCATCGTACTCACCATCGCGGTCGAGGATCAGAAAGAAGCGGCGCTGGAGCAGCTTGGCGCACACTCCGGGAACCTTATTCCCGCATTCGACTTAGATGGCAGTGTGCGCGCCCAGTTCAAGCTACAGGGCTTTCCAGAAAGCTTCCTCGTTGATCGAGAGGGGAAGCTGATCCTCTTCCCTGACCCCGAGAGCGGACGAGCAGATGTGCGCATCGTTGGTCCTAGGGAGTGGAGCTCTCCAAAGATGATGGCTCGTATTAGAGCAGCAACCGGGATGACGGCTTCGGTACACTAACGCTTTTTGCGGCTCCCGCTAGCAGCTTTTTTGGCCTTGCCTTTTCCTTTTTTGGGCTTTTCCTCCTCCTCCTCCTCCTCCTCTTCTTCTTCCTCTACTTCGTCCTTCTCCTCATCATCATCTTCTTCTTCCTTCTCTTCGTCCTCATCTAGGTCGTCATCGAGATCGTCGATGTCGCCGATGTCGTCATCCTCGGCATCGTCATCCTTCTCCTCTTCTTCAACAGGCTCGACCTCACTCTCAAACACATCCGGATCGACCTCCTCTAGCGCATCAGTGAAGGCCGAGATAACCAGCGCAAACGCATGCGGTGAGTAGTCTTCAGTTTCAAGAACGGTCTCAAGTACGGTCTTAATTTCCGTCACTACGGCGGCTTCCACCTCGGGAGACATCTCCTCCTCCTCCTCCTCCTCGCTCTCCTCC
Source organism: uncultured delta proteobacterium (assembly GCA_903922175.1). Taxonomy (GTDB): domain Bacteria; phylum Bdellovibrionota_C; class UBA2361; order UBA2361; family CAIXSY01; genus CAIXSY01. The sequence continues at coordinate 33,819 of CAIXSY010000338.1, forward strand.
TTACCCGCATCGTCCTCCGCCTCTTCATCGAGGACGTGAGCCAGACCAAGCTCCTTCTCAGCGGAGCGGCGAAGTTCGGAATATCCCTCTAAAAGAAGGGTTAATGCATCAGATATTTTCTCAGAAGCCTTGGTGCTCATCGGTTAAAAACTCCTTTAAAAGAAATACAGGATTGGAAAAGCTAACGCGTCTTGTGCGAGTGCCTGCCCCAGCTTGAGCTAGCAACACAGACCAGCGAAAGGCTGACGAAAAGTTAAAGCGATTCACGGTTGAAAAGCAAGAGCGCATCTTGATTGAAATGCATAATTTCTTAGTTGCAACGCTAACGATGTGATGTTCTACTAGACCGATGTATTCAAAGCTCGCACGTCCCCCAATGCCGCTGAACCTCACTTATTTCAAGTGTGCTTGGCTCGCTATTTTGTGCATTTTAACCTCGATTGTCTCATGTTCCACGATCCAACCTGGGACAGCGGGCAACAGTGCCACAGACCCACGACTGCAGGCCAAAGCTGCTAAGTCGAGTGAGTTTCTACACATTAATTCGCTGGCGATACTCACTCCGCACCTCGGCCGCGGGGTAGGGGGAGGGGCGATTCGCCAGAGCGATGTTCTGTCTTCGATAATTTCCGCGGCCACACTCGCGGAACTGCAAGTTGTCGATCCAACTAAGGTATCTACTGCAGCAGCCTTAGTGCCAACGGCCCAGAGCGTTAGCGACTCAGTCGCCATTGCTCGCAGGGTGGGGGCAGATGCGGTCCTGGTAACCGAGATACGCGTATTTGAGGAGAGGCATGGATCCCGAGTTGGAGCTAACGTAGCGGCACAGGTAGGCTTTGGCATGTCCCTATACCGAACCAAGGACAGCCTACTACTGTGGGACGGGAGCTATTTTTACAAAGAGAAGGCGGCATCCGAGAACCTCCTCGACATTCCTGAGCGCGGGAGCCTAGCATGGCATAGCGGCGCTGAGATCCTGCAACGAGGGCTGGAGGCTGCCTTTAGTAGCATCGCCGAGAGCCGTCGCAGTGTGTTTCTTAGCCACTGAGGTGGCTGCGTTTAGTAACTGCTCAATAAACCCGGGGAATCAAGTTGTTCAAGCGTCTCTGCCTCAGTCCTCGTCACCGTCGTAGTCTTGGCCATGGTCGTACCCGAATTCAATAAGTCCGAGTAAGGGATGTCGTGGTCGTGCTCCTGGTCGACCACGAGCACGACCACGTTCGCGAATTATTAAGTTACCGGGGATAATAAGCAGATACGAAGATCCATCCTAACCTGTTGGATACTCAGCAGACTTTGTGCCGCTTAAAATACCCCGTTTCCGGAAAGTGAGGGGTTCAGTATTGTTTATACTGTAGATTTGTAGCTTTAAGCTTTGAGCAGTGGTTTGTTGTTTTATGAGTACCGCAATTCGTCGAAAAGGTGAGCGTAAGCGCACACAGAGCAGTGCAGGTAAGGCTGGTGGATCGAACGTCGTGCGCAGGGCTTGGGCCAATGAAGCCCTCGCCCTGGCTTGCTTCGCCGTGGCCATTTTCATCCTTGTGAGTGCGCTCTCGTTTCATTTTAGCTCGCGCATGGACGTGGTTGCGCATGCCAGCCTTAGAAATCCGATGGGGCCAGTCGGGCGATTTGTAGGGACACTCCTCAGCACGTTTTTAGGCTGGGGGACGATGGTGCCGGTCGCATGGTCGGCATGGCTTGGGTATTACCTTTGGAACCGAGACGACTCTAAGCCGCTTCTTGAAATTCACTCAAAGGTGCTTCTTCCGCTCGGGCTGGCGGGGATGTTGGTTTTCTCTTGCGCTCTTCTTTCCCTACTTTGGATTAGTAGTGCCGGTGGGGCATCGGGGATTTTCATTAGTGCTCCGCTTGCTCGGCTTTTCGGAGTCCCTGGAGCGAGCTTGATTATCGGAGCGCTCCTTCTGGCGTCACTGGCAATAGCCACTCGCCAGAGCGTGGCCACTATTTCATCGGCCGTGCTTGATGTGCTCAAGGTAGTTGCACGCTTTTTTGCGATGAGCGTCCCCTATGGATGCTTTGTCGTGCTTCGCGTCACTGGGCGAGGGTTAGCAAGCGCCCTGGTATATTGCTGGCACGCGATATTTTACACCGAGAAGCAAGATGCGCCACTTCCCACGCCGCGTGTTCGTAGGAACATAATTGAAACTGGCGATAAGCACGACGAGAAAGACGATGAGGGGAAGGTCGGCGAGGATAGTGACGAGGAGGAGCAGGACACCGAGGAGGACGAGGAGGAGCTTGGTGTCAGCGGTATTTTTGATGGTGATCCGGCGCCTGTCAGTAATCCCACGCCCGCCGTTGTTCAGAGAGTTGTCAACGATAGCCGAGTAGGGGACTCGGAGCTACGCAAGGTGCGCAAGCGCATCGTCGAGAACTTAAAAGAGTCCGAGGCCTTTCGCGACTACGTGCTTCCGGATCTTAACCTTCTGACGCGTGGAGAGGTCACGCCGGGTGCTGAAAATGACGAGGAGCTGCGCGAAAAATCGCGCCAGATCGAAAGCAAGCTTAGGGATTTTGACATAAACGGCAAGGTGACACAGATCCATCCGGGGCCCGTGATCACCCTTTTTGAGTTCGAACCCGCGCCTGGCGTCAAGGTTGGACGCATCGCCTCGCTTCAAGATGATCTGGCGATGACACTCAAAGCTAGTTCGATTCGAATTATCGCCCCGATTCCGAAGCGTGGCACCGTCGGGATTGAGGTTCCTAACCGCGTCCGAGATATCGTGCGATTGCGCGATCTCCTCGAAAGTCCGGCATTTATCCACGCCGAGTCGCTGCTCAGTGTTCCGATCGGCAAAGATACCTACGGTGAGCCCGTGGTTGTCGATATCGCGCAGATGCCACACTTGCTGATGGCCGGCACAACCGGAACGGGCAAATCGGTGTGCATCAATGCTATCTTGCTGAGCTTACTTTACAAGTCAACCCCAGCCGAGCTTGGACTAATCCTGATCGATCCCAAGATTCTGGAGCTCAGCACATATGAGGACATCCCGCACCTACGCGTTCCCGTCGTAACCGTACCACGCCAGGCTAAGGCCGTGCTCGAATGGGCGGTTAATGAGATGAACAGACGCTATCGGGTGATGCAGAAGTTCGGCGTTCGAAACATCGATAGCTACAACAAGGTCGTCGCCGGTGAGCCCACCGATGACATGCTCGCTGAAGAGGGGCCATCGCGCTTCAAGGGTGATGTCCTCGAGCTCAAGGACGAGGAGATCGTCGAGGCTGGAATTATAGATAAGCCCGATCCGGCTTCGGTGACCGGAATCGCCGATGTCGATCTACTCATGGCCGAAAAGCTCAGGCCACTGCCGAAGATAGTGATCGTTATCGACGAGCTCGCCGATCTTATGTTGACGGTGGGCAAGGATGTTGAGCAGCTGATCACTCGAATAGCCCAAAAAGCTCGCGCTGCCGGAATTCACCTTATTATCGCCACACAGCGGCCCTCGGTAGACGTGGTCACCGGCTTAATTAAAGCGAATTTCCCAGCGCGTATCTCATTTCGAGTGGCAACTCGCGTCGATTCGCGCACCATTCTCGACGTGATGGGAGCTGACAAACTGCTCGGACGTGGTGACATGTTAACCATGATTCCGGGGCAGGACGGGCTGCGTCGTATGCACGGCGCATTCGTTTCGGACAACGAGGTCACCAAGGTAGTTAACGCCATCAAGGCTAAGGCAAAGCCAAACTACGACGAACGAATCATGGCGCTGTGCGATAAGGCACTCGAGGAGGACCGTCCCGAGAACGGCGAAGGTGGCATCGTCGCGGACGATTACGACGACATGTATGACAAGTGCGTAGAGCTGGTCGTCGGCAAAGGACATGCCTCGACCTCGATGCTGCAGCGTGCCTTTCGACTCGGCTACAACCGTGCCGCTCGTATCATCGACATGATGGAGAGAGAAGGGGTTGTGGGACCGATGGATGGCGCCAAGCCGCGTGAAGTGCTTGTGGCGAGCGAGCAGGCACAGCGGGAGGGGACCGGCTAAAGCAGCGCGAGGAACGCGCTGCTGGCCATACGTGCCGTTTGCCCTCGAATCTCAAATTTTGTATGCTCCTTAGATGCGCATATCATTGCTCTACTTAACTCTCTTCAGCTTCCTCGTTACCAACGTCGCCACGGCCCAGTCGCGTTCTTTTGATTGCCGTGGCACTCCATGGCCGCTAAATCGCGGACAGGCGATGGTGCAGAGCGTGCAGAAAACCTATGGCGGCGTAAGCAGCTTGCAAGCCGACTTCTTGCAGGAATCTTTTCTTTCGGCACTCGATGTCAGTGAGCAGAGCTCTGGAAAGATGCAGTTTCGCAAGCCCGGGCAGATGCGCTGGGACTACCTAAAGCCAGAGGCTCAGCTCTTTCTTATTCGCGACAAGGTACTTACCCTTTTTCAGCCGAAAGAGAACCAGGTCATCCGCCAACGGGTTGAGGATGTCTTTCTAACCGACCTTCCAGCGTCGTTCATTATGGGAATCGGTGACCTAAGCCGAGATTTCAAACTTGTTGCGGCTTGCGACAACGCGGACGGCGTTGTTCTCGAATTGAGCCCGGCCCGTGCCGCGTCGGCGGACAAGGGCGATCGTGCGATCAAGACATTTAAGCTGCTTATTAATCCTTCGTCGTATCTTCCAGTTGGCGCTCGTGTGGTCGATGTCGGCGGCAACAGCACCGCCATCCTGTTTCAAACGCCAAAGACTAATGCACTGATTCCAGATAGCACCTTTGAATTTACCGCTCCAAAGGGCGCCGATATCATTGAACGCACCGCAGGGGAGTAGGTTAATGCCACTTAAATGCTGTAATATTTAGAGCCTGTCCGGAAATAGCGAAAGCGCGATAGGACGGGAGAAATAAGTGAAATAGTAGAGTAGTATAAGTGGCCAATTTTGAGGTTATGCCCGAAAAAGACATGCTATAATAGGACAGACTAGTGAATTTTGAGGCTAACGTAGCCCTGTCGAACCATAACA
>CAIXSY010000339.1 GCA_903922175.1 uncultured delta proteobacterium
TGTGGCATACACCTTATGTATCGAGGATTTGGCTGGAAAGTTTCCTCCTCGCGCTCTTTTCTGGTTAAAAAACGGGCGGGAGAATAAGAAATGAGCGATTACAGCAAGTTCGGCGGATTTAGTTGAAAGGGCTTAAAGGTAAGGGGGGTTACCATCTACTAGATTAAGGGGGCTTAAAGGTAAGGGGGGTTACCATCTACTAGATTAAGGCATAGATAGTTCTTGTCTAAAATGCAAACCGGCATTACCCTCGGTAATCGGTAAGAGGAAGAGTTTTCGAGCACCATCTCCTTTGGCTCGTGTGGTAATTTCAATAATATAAAATTCCCAAGCCCACAACGATTTTTTTATGATTTTACGCAAGGTAGCTTTCTCTTGGATACTTGCTCTGTTCGGTCTCATTATCTTTGACATTGTATCTGGGCACGTTCACATCGAAGGTGCCCCCTACCTGGTGCAACTGCCAGCTAGACCGTTTGTTTTTCATTTGGTAGGAGTCCCGATAGAAGTTGGCTTCCTCGGTATTTCTTTCGCATTATTGGCCGCACTTCCAACCTCGCTCCTTGCTCTTTTCGTTTTACGCAATGAGCCATACGCTAGACGAATAGTGAAGCTTTTTCCGCAACTATTCACGGGGATGGTAGTTCTTGCGATCTTGTTTAGAGGTTTGGGAGAGGAGGTTCGGTTGCCCGCAGCCAATTACTTTGGTTTTAGATGTGGCTGTGCTCCTCCGACTGCTGCGGCGGATATACAAGACGCATTACATGGATTATCCCCAGGGATGACGCGAGCGGATATTGTTAAGGTCGCTCATGGAGCAATGGAGGAATGTGCGTGCGCTGATATTAACCATTGGCCGAACGAAGGGCACTGTACATTCTATTTTTTTGACCATGTAGGATGGGACTCGCCTGGAATTCTTTCATCTCTCGTTTGCCGTCCCGTTTGCAATCGGCGGCCAAGGGTGCTGACGACGTCAGTGAGAGTTAACTTCATTGTCAATGAGGGTAAGTTAACAGACGTGATTGATCGATTGGAACCAGTATATAACAGTTCCGATGTCGGCAGTTGCCCGATGTGATGGGTAAATCCTTGCTTTTCGTCTTGGCTTTTCGTCTCATGGGCCGCGCGCGCAGTCACTGAGATAAAAAGCCAAGGATAAAAAGCCAAGGGATGACGCTCTCTCGGAAATTGGTGGTCCGGAAATCGAAATAGGACTTTTCGACTTGCTGGCCGATTCTAGAGCTGAGATGCGTTCGCTCGCCAGCGAAACTTTACGTACTATTCAAAAAGAACGATTTCTGCCGACGTCGCGAATAATTTTAGAAAGAGGCTCCTTCGGGGACAGAATACAGGCTTTGTTCGCTTTGGGTGCCTACGGTATTAAGGATGATCTTCCCCTGGTTATGCGTTACGCTGACTTCTCTACCGCAGATCGAAAGCTCCAATATTGGGGGAAGCAAGCTGAAATCTCACTTCGCAAGAGATGGGCTATCCCGGTCGCTCCATTAAACAAATAGTTCCCACAGATTCGGCTGATGGGTGATCTCCACAAGGCACAAACTTCGAGTGATTAGGTGATTCATAGAGTAAGCTGCTGTAGATTCCCCGTGTCCCTCGAACTTGCCGTCTTTCTTGTTAGGTTCCGTCCCATAGCCCCCAATCAGCTGGAAGTACGGATCTACTTAGGGACGGGACCTCGCCACCGCGTGATCATCTTTAAGACCTTGCCGAGTAGGATCTCCGGCTTGGATTCGGTTTCAACGTAACACCGGAACTCCGGGGCGTTGCCCGAGGGGCGCAGGTGGATGATGGAGCCGTTCTCGAAAGTCATGCGCAGTCCATCGGTCGTGTCCATCTGCACAATCGCTGAATAATCAGCTGCTGGGAAAATAGTGGCGCGCTGCTCGGCGCTGTTACTAATTTCGGCGAGGATCTCCTGGCTTTGCGCGGTGGGGAAGTGTTCCACACGCTCGCTGGCGGTATAGCGCTGAGGCAGGGTGGCAACGAGTTCGCTGAGAAGTTTCTTCTGGCGAATACTTAAGGCAAGGAGCGCCAACTGCGGGAGTATTGCATCCCGAGTTGGAAGGGCTGATAGCGCTGTGCAGCCTTCTACGAGTGTCAAGGCTGAGCCGGTGAGAAAGCCACCGTTGGCTTCGTAGCCCACGATGCGCTGGTATCCGGCGGCGATCGATTCTTGCATGGCGGCGATTACATGTGGCGAACCGATCTTCGTGCGTTTGGTAAAGGCAAAATGGGCAGACTTTTCCAAAGCGGTGTTGCACGATATCGGTGCTACGACTGCATCAGCGTCAAGCGCCCGTGCCGCTATGATGCCGAGGATGTCGCCGCGTAGCCAGTATCCCTGCTCATCGGCTACGAGGGGGCGGTCGCAATCGCCGTCCGCGGAGAGAATAGCATCGATCTTGCCGGCTTGGTGTGATTGCGTTGCCCACATCCGTGCCAGTTCGTGGTCCTGTGGGCGGATGGCTTCGGTGTCTATGGACACAAATGAATCACTTCGGCCGACGGGGTAGACGACAGCTCCCAGCTGGGTATAGAGATCCACCAAAATGTCCCGCCCGACCGCAGAATGTTGATAGACTGCGAGGGTTTTGCCATTTAAAAAGCGCTCTGGAGCTGCGCTGAGGTAGCGCTGTAGGTAGAGTTGACGTGCGCTGTCGTCGAGCGGGAGAGCTGAGCAGAGTTTAATCTCGCCGTGAGCGTCGATCGTACCATCGGGGAGCTCGACGACTTGAGACTTGATTCCGGCCTCGTCCGGTTTGAGGATCTCGCCTGTCGGGAGGGTGAATTTGATCCCGTTTCTCTCCTCGGGGATATGGCTGCCGGTAACCATAATCGTGGGGATACCCTGTTGCAGGCCATACAACATCAGCGCTGGGGTCGGGATTTCACCGCAATTTATCGGCGTGATCCCAAAATGGAGCGCTGCGGTGGCACAGGCTTGCAAGATACGCGGGCTGCTCGGTCGCAGATCTAAACCGAGCGCTACTTTGTTGAAGGGGGCGGAGCTGACTCCGGGGCGGGTGAGGTATTGCAAAAAGCCGAGCGTAAGGACGAAAGCGACTCGATTACTGATCGCCTCAGCTAGTCCGCGTGCGCCGCTCGTGCCGAAGGCGACGCCGCTTTGATTCATGAGGTCGGAGACGATGATACTTTGTGGCATAGAGATCCTTAGAAACTTCTTGCCCATTTGTCGCACAAAACTAGTACAACAAACAAATGGGCAAGAAGTTTTTACCCCCGGCCCTTCGACTCACTCCGTTCGCTCAGGGTTTAGCCTGTCATGAGCGAGCGCAAGCGAGTCGAATGAAGGGACAACATAGCCAAACACATTTAAAGAAACAGAGTAGAACCGGCTTGTCCTACGTAGCACTTGCCGCGTGGCAAGGCGAAGTAGGAAGGTTTGTCCAAAATGTATTGAAGGCTCGTATCTCATCGGAAGCTGTTGCTTTTTTTCAAAATTTCAAATGTGTTTGGCTAGATCTTCTTCTCAACCGCATAAAGTTTCGGCAATTCGCTGTTGAAATAGCTAAACATCTTTTCGTTCACCTTCTGTTGCCGAATCGTGGCCTTGGCCTCTTCAACGGCGAGGCCCTGAGCGGATTCACCTGCTTCAGCGTGGCGGCTATCAACCCGAAAAAGCTGGATGCTCGAGGCAGTCGTTACCGGTGTGCTCACCTGCCCTGGGGTGAGGGCGAATACGGCATCGAAGACCTGTGGCCCCAGGTCCTGCTCGGCGAGCATACCCAGCGAGCCGCCCTCTTTGCCTTCGGGGCTCTCGGAATATTCACGCGCCAGGGCGGAAAAGTCTTCGCCCTTGGCTAAGCGAGCTTGGATTTCAGCGATGCGCGCCTGCGCTTGTTCCTGCCCCGCGGAGGTGCCGATTAAGATCTGCGAGAGCTTGAGTTTGGCACCACCCTGTTTGAGTTTGGGGTGCTCCTCGAGATACTGCGAAACCTCCTCTTGAGAGACGCTGATGCTGCCTTGAATATACTGTCCGATGATCTTGCTGCGTAGGATGTCGATCTTGATGCGCTGGGAATAACTATCGAGGGTGCGTCCCTCGCGTGCGAGGGCAACCTCGAACTCGGCACGGGTGAGCTGATTGCGTTTTACGACCTCGTCGATATATGAGCTGATTTCGGCATCGCTAACGCTGATATGTTTGGCGGCGGCATCTTCAACGATCAAGCGATCGAGGATGATGGCTTCGAGCACCTCGCGCGCTTCTGCGTCGAGGGATGCTTCTTTGAGTCCCAGTGCGCGTGGTGGGGTGAGGCGTGCGTTCACCTCCTGGAGGGTAATCGGCTTTCCGCTGACGCTGGCAACGACCGCGTCGATGAGGATCTCCTCTTCGGCACTGGCGGACTGAAGGGAAAGGGCACCCGCACCTAGGAGGGTGAGGCTTAAGCTCAAAGCAATGGTCGATAGTCGAAGCATGTGGCGAATTCTAGTAGGTTGCGTAGCTGGGCGCAATATCGGGACAAATCCTGATAATTCGAGGGTTCGGAGGGTTGGGGGGTGTGTCCGCGGCCGTAGCTGCATCGGATGCTGTCAGCAGAAAACTGACTTCGGATCGCAGAGAGCCGACTACAGATCAACGCTCGTCGGTCTAAGGCAGAAGCCGCGCTAGCCTTTTACCTCAACTCTCCTCAGCAACCTCACTACCGCGCCGTAAACTGCCGCCGGGGAGTCTAGCTTTTCAAAGACGATCGAGAGCGTCAGGTTGCGGCTAAACTTGTACGTCATCGGATCGCTCGCGGCCAGTTCGAGTATCTTGGCGGCATCGACACGGGCGCGCGGGCTAAAGGCGAGATAGAGCGTCTTGTTCTTCAATTCGGCGCGTGAGACCCCAAAGTGACGCAGTACGGAGCGCAGGCGCATCACCTCAATTAGGTCTTCCACCTCGCGATTAAGCGGTCCAAAGCGGTCCTTGATCTCATTCGTCAGCTCATCGAGCTCCTTCTCGTTGCGCGCGGCGGAGAGACGCTGGTAAAGGACGAGACGCTCGGAGATGTCGGGGATATAGTATTCTGGGATAAATGCGTTCAGCCCCAGCTTCACTTCGGGATCGATGCTCTCTTCAAGGTCGACCTCTTCGCCCTTGAGGTAGAGCACGGCTTCCTGCAGGATCTTGCTGTAGAGCTCAAAGCCCACAGCCAGAACGTTCCCTGACTGCTCTTTGCCGAGCAGATTTCCCGCACCGCGAATCTCTAAGTCGCGGATGGCGAGGTTGAATCCCAGTCCGAGATCATCGAGAGACTGCAGCGCCTTAAGGCGTTTTTGGGCGTCGCTGCCGAGGTGATGAACCTTGGGGATGATAAAGTAGGCATAGGCCTGTTTGTCGCTTCGTCCGACACGTCCGCGCAGCTGATAGAGCTGGGCGAGGCCATAGGCGTCGGCGCGTTCGATGATAATCGTATTGGCGTTGGGGATATCAATCCCGGACTCAATGATCGTCGTGCTGACGAGCACATCAATCTTGCGCGCCAGGTAGTCGCGCATGATCTGTTCAAGGTGGCGTTCGCTCATCTGCCCGTGGGCAAACTTAAACTTGGCTTCGGGGACAAGCACTGCCAATCTGGCGCACACCGCGGCGATACTCTGGACACGGTTGTGCACATAGAAGCACTGTCCTCCACGGCGAATCTCGCGCATGATGGCGTCGCGTACGAGAGAGTCCTCGTAGGTGGCGATGTAGGTGCGAATCAGGCGTCGATCGGTTGGTGGAGTGCTGATAACGCTGATGTCGCGGATGCCGAGAAGAGACATGTGCAGCGTGCGCGGAATCGGCGTCGCCGTCAGGGTTAAGACATCGACCTGCTTCTTCAGCGATTTGAGCTGCTCTTTCTGCTTAACACCGAAGCGGTGCTCTTCATCGACGACAACCAAGCCAAGGTCGTTAAAGAGCACGTCGCGCTGCAGCAGGCGATGGGTGCCGATGACGATATCAACCTCACCGCTGGCAAGCTCGGCGAGGGTCTGTTTGTTCTCCTCGGTGCTGTGGAATCGACTTAGTGCACGGATGGCGATGGGGTGGCCATTGAGCCGATTTTTGAAGGTCGCCGCGTGCTGCTCGACGAGGAGTGTTGTCGGAGCCAGGATGGCAACCTGCTTACGGTGTTGAACAGCTTTGAAGGCGGCGCGCAGGGCAACTTCGGTTTTACCAAAGCCTACGTCACCGCACACCAGGCGATCCATCGGTTTTTCACCGGCCATGTCGCTGAGGGTCTCCTCGATGGCTTTGAGCTGGTCCGGGGTTTCGTTGTAGGGGAAATCATCGGCGAAGTTTTCATCCACGGCACCATAGGGATCGTAGCGCCAGCCCTTGGCCACGCTGCGTGCGGCGTAGAGCTTAATCAGATCTCCTGCGAGCGGTAGCACTGAGGCGCGGATCTTCTCCTTGGTCTTGACCCAGCGGTTCGTGCCGAGTTTATCGAGCGCGGGTGTCTGGCCTTCGGCGCCGACGAACTTCTGCACCTTGCCGATATTTTCCACGGGAAGATAGAGGGCACTGTCGGCATACTCAATCTGGAGAAAGTCGCTCTCGGCTCCCTCGATCTCAAGGTGTTTGAGGCCGTGGTAGATACCGATGCCGTAGTCGGTATGTACCAGGTAGTCGTTCTCGGTGAGCTGCGCCAGGGAGCTCATCAGGCGCTTGAGGCTCGTTTTGGCGATTCGCGAGCGGCGGTAGGAACGCTCGGAAAAAACCTCATTCTCAGCGATAAAGACCAGTTTTTCATCAAGCAGCTGCACACCCGCGGAGAGGTGTCCTGGCAATATCACCAGCGGATAGCGGTTGCTTGAGCGGCTCCAGTGCCAAGCGGGAGGGTCGAGAAGCTGGGCATCGATGTCGAGATCGAGAAGGATGCGCTGTAATCGCTCAGCTCGGGAATGCGAGCCAACGGCAAACGCGAGGTGAAACCCGGCGCGGCGCCATTTATTGATCGCTTCCAGCAGTGGAGCAAAAGCTTCACCACTGCCAATCTTGGTCTTGAGCTTGGTGGTGAGCTCAATCAGGGATAACGTGGTTGAGGAGGGTGTTTTTTTTGTGCCGCTTCGCGCCTTGCGCCCCTTGCTGACGGTAAGGGCATCGAGATAGATGCGGTCGAAGGTACTGACGCTCGCTTTGAGATCCGCCGGCGTCAGGTAGAGCTCCTCAATCTGTGGAATGAGGTAGTGCTCTTCGCTCAAGCGCTGCTCGCGCTCGCTGACTATCTTTGAAAATTCCTCGGCTGACTGAAAGATGCCAATGTCATCCACCAGCACGAGCTGCGTGTCCTTGGGGGCCGCAGAGAGGACCGTGGCGTAGGGCGCGAGCGCAATGGGTAAGATCAGTTCTAATCCAGGGAGATCGCTGCCGTCGCGCAGGGTTTCGATTAGTTTTTCGATCTCTCGTTGGGGTACATCGATCAGCTTAGCCCGCTGCAGCAGCTTTTCGCCGACGGTGGCGCTGAGCTCGCTGTCTTTGGTAAGGGGGAGGATTTCGCGTACGGGGACGACGAGAAGTGGCAGGGCTTCGGCGTAGCTGCGCTGCGAGTCGGCATCAAAGTAGCGTAGTTTGGCGATCTGGACCTGCTCGAATTCAAGGCGCACGGGGGCGGGGGAGAGCGCCGGGAAGAAGTCGATCACCGTACCACGGATAGCAACTTCACCCACCTCCTCAACGAGTGAGACCTTGTGGTATCCGGCATCGACAAATTTTGAAGCAACCTCGTCGACACTCGCGGTGAGTCCCTCCCTGACTTCAAACACAAGTCTGGAGAGTCGATCGATTGGGAGGATCTTCTGGAGTGCGGCATCGACCGTGATCACGGCGATAAACGTGTTGCGCCGTTGTAGCTCGAAGATAGTCGCCAGGCGCTGCGCCGTTATGTGCGACTGCGGCGAGACCTGCTCGAAGGGCAGGCAATCCCACGCTGGGTAGGTGAGAACGTGCTCTTCACCTACAAAAAACTGTAGATCGGCAGCCAGGTTTTCGCTCTCTTCTCGATCTTTACAGAGGACGACCAGCTTGGGGTGGGTGCGAAAGTGCTCGGCGATGTACCATGATTTGGCGCACCCGTTCAAACCACCGACGCGGAGGGTGGGTGGGGGCGAACTATGGACGCTCTCAGACATCGGAAACCGGTGGCTACTATAGCGGAAGAGGGGGTAGAGATGAAAGGGTAATTGCTCATTAACCCTGGGAGACCAGTACGCCTGCACGCATCGGAAGAGACAAGACTAGCGTCGCCTTCCTGCTATCTGACTTCTGTAATCTGCTTTCTCCGTCTCTCGCCGCAAGGTGTTTCACCAACCTCCAGACCTCGGCTCGGCGAGAGCCGAGACGGGAGAGATCTGCTGTCGGCTTTCCGCTGACCGCATCTGATGCAGCTGCAGCTTTCGGCCGCAGCCCACGGCCTTAGTCGCGACTCCAAGAGCAAGAAGTTTCTAAGTATTCCCCGGAGTTAATGAGCAGTTACTCTAGACGTGTATAAGTGTATACTTGTCTAAAGGACGGGACCCGTTCTCTAATGTTTTCGGGTAGCGAGCGTTTACGTCAGACTGCGCATTAACAGCTGTTTTTAGTACGGTGCTTGCTACGCATAGCATAGCGAGCAGCCGGGCATTGCCCGCCGATAGTTAGTTTCATGAATTTTTCTGCCTTACTGCCTTCTTTTACCTCCCGTTAGTTTAA
>CAIXSY010000340.1 GCA_903922175.1 uncultured delta proteobacterium
CGAAGGGGATTCTCCTTCGCGGCCTTCGTTCCTTCGCGTTAAACTAAATATATGGCGGAACTGCCGTTATTTTTAGAACGGCAAATTGTTTCCAATGCAATTGCCCTGTACGTTCGCCAGAGTCGTTAGCGAGTGACCTCCGCCGCTGACCGTAGCTGCAGCTGATGCAGTCAGCAGAAAGCAGATCGCAGAGCAGATCTCTCCCGTCTCGGCTCTCGCCGAGCCGAGGTCTGGAGGTTGGTGAAGCACATTGCGGCGAGAGACGGAGAAAGCAGATTACAGATCAACGCTCGTCGGTCTGAGGCATCGCCTCGCTAGCTTTTGATGAAATGTGCTGCATAATTACCAAAGATTCAGGAGATTTGCCCTGCGACGCCCCCTTGTTAACGGCTGAACTTTGTGCGTAATATTAGCCTATTATGATATTTCCCATATCAATAGGCTAAATATGTCACAGTTCATCGGCCGAGAATCTGAGCTGGCGCAGCTAAAAGAGATCATAATGCTAGAGAAATCAGCTATTTGTGTGGTTTACGGACGGCGACGGGTAGGCAAGAGCGAGCTCATCAGAGAGGCGACAAAGGGTGCTAGGGTGATCTTCATTGAGGGGTTGGAGAACCAATCGAAGCAGGCACAGATTTCGAATTTTCTAGGTCAGCTTAAATTGCAGTGTCGGGCCGATCTTTCCAACCCTAATCCCTCGACATGGCGTGAGGCTTTACTTAATTTGCTGCCTTTTGTGCAGGATGACCCAGAACGGCGTGGAAGCGTGATCGTCTTTGACGAGTTTCAATGGCTTGCAAATTACCGGCATGAGTTGGTCTCAGACTTGAAGATGGTTTGGGAGCAGTACCTATCTCGACAGGGGAAAGTGACGCTGATTCTGTGTGGTTCAGTGGCTTCTTTCATGATCTCCAAGGTGATTAAGTCTAGTGCGTTATACGGGAGGACCGATAGCATTATTCATCTTCAGCCTTTTAAATTAGAAGATACAGCTCGTTTACTCTCGAATCGCTGCGCGGACGAAGTCTTGGAAGCTCAGATGTTAGTTGGTGGCATTCCCAAATACTTAGAGCTGTTATCCAGTTTTCCATCTGTTCGTCTGGCGATGCAGCAGCTTGGCTTTACTGCGGATGGATATTTCGTCGAGGAGTACCAGCGTATCTTCGTTTCGCATTTTGGTAAGCAGGCCTTGTACCGTAAGGTGATTGAGGTGCTCGCCTCGCACCCGTATGGATTAGAGAGAAAGCAGTTGCTGCGACTAAGTAAGGCTAAGGAGGGAGGAAGCTTTACCAAGGTGTTAGAGAACCTGGAGGCTGCTGGATTTGTATATTCGTTTCGTCCACTTGACTGTCCGGAAAATTCGAAGTTACAAAGGTTTTCTGTGCGGGACCCGTATCTGAAATTATATTTTTCCTTCATCAAGCCTAATCTTAAGAAGATTAAGACGGCATCAAAGGACCTGTTCCTACAGTTAATGCAAACTTCAAGCTATCTCGGCTGGCGCGGTGTGGCATTTGAGAATCTTTGCTATGACCACGCTCATGCCATTGCGGGTATGCTTGGTTTTTCAGGAATTGAGTATTCCTTTGGACCGTTTTATCGCCGAGGAGAAGGATTGCAGGCTGGTGTGCAAATTGACTTGGCCTTCGACCGTGCGGACAATGTTATTTCACTTTGTGAGATGAAATATACAGAGGCTCCGGTTGGTGTTGAGGTAATACAACACGTGCAAAAAAAAGTTGAACATCTTAGTTCGTTTTCAAGGAAGACGATACAAAAGGTGCTGATAACCAAATCACCAGCCACAAAGGAGCTGCAACAGAGAGGGTATTTCTATAAAATTATTTCGGCTGAGAGTTTGATAGCAGGGCGACAAGGGTTGTCCCCAAAACCCTTAGGGTAGGCGTGTATTGATGCGGGATGGCCTTAAATGTTCGCCTCCGCCGCTGGCCGTAGCTGATGCAGTCAGCAGAATGCCGAATGCAGAATGCAGATCGCTGAGAGCAGATTAATAAAATGGGGATAGAGAGGAACCTCCGTCGCTGGCCTAAGTTTATTTCTAATCGATCAGAAGATGACTAGCGCGCTCTTGCTCATTCTACTTCCCAGTCTTATTCGCCTTAACCTGCGCCTCAACCCACGGATACGTTCGGGCAACTCCATCGCTGAGCTGGAACTGTGGCTTCCAGCCTAACGAGTAGATCCGCTCGTTGCTAAAATTGCGCGATTGCACACCGACCGGGCCGTCGATGTACTTAATCTTGACCTTTTTCTTGGCGACCTCGCTCACCGCGGCGACAAGTTCGTTTACGGTGACGTACTGCGGGCAGCCGATGTTGACCGCGCCGTGGAGATCGGACTCCATCAGGCGGCGCACTCCATCGACCATGTCTTCAACGTAGGTGTAGGATCGTACCGCAGTGCCGTCGCCCCAGACTTCGATCGTTCCGCCATCGGATATCTCAGTTACCTTGCGGCACATCGCCGCCGGGGCCTTTTCGCGACCGCCGTGCCAGGTGCCTTCGGGGCCATATACATTTTGGAAACGAGCGATGCGCACCTGCATCCCACTGTGACGCTCATAGGCCAGTGCCATGCGCTCCGAGTAAAGCTTCTCCCAGCCGTATTCATTATCGGGGTTCGCCGGTACGGCTTGGGCCTCGGTCATCTCCGGCTCACCGGGCTGCATGTCGCGATAGACGCAGACAGAGGATGAGAAGAAATAGCGCGGGATCCTTAGTTCGGCGGCAAGGTGGGTCATGTGCACGTTGATCAGCACGCTGTTGTGCATAATCTCGGTCTCGGCCGTGTGGATGAAGCCCATCCCACCCATGTCCGCTGCCAACTGGTAGACGTGGTCGAACTTAGCACCGCTTAGGGTCAGAGCTTTAAGGCAGCTCTGTGGCTCGCGCAGATCGAGCACCAAAAATTCGTCGGCGGCGCTGGTGCAATATTCATGCGCTTTGATGTCGACGCCGCGTACCCAAAAGCCCTCTTTCTTAAGCCTCTTTACCAGATGCCCTGCAATAAATCCGCCCGCGCCACAGACCAAAGCTCTTTTCATGCAACTAGCCTCAATAAAAGGTAACTGCTCAATAACGCCGGAGTGAGTCTCTACCATAGTCTTGGTTCTAGTCATGGTCCTAGATCATGGTCATGGTCAATTGGTCAATGATTTCGGCCAAGGGCACGACAAGGACTTAAGACCATAACCAAGACCGGGACTAGGATCACGGTTCTTTCGCCCGGGGTTAATGAGCAATTACAACAAAAGACGAGACACCACTACCGTGGGAGTCTAGCCAAGTGCGTTGGAAAGCTCAAGACGACGAAACGCCGCGCGCCGCTAGTGCCACGACCAGAGAGTTTTTTCACGCTATTCTCTTGCAGTGCTTCCTGCACTCTCGTACTCTAAACTTATTGGCGTTAGAGCGTTTTACGACACCGCTTCAATACCTTTGCTGTATTTTTTCTTAGGTCCCGTTTCATGGCACCGTTGTCTCTTGAAGTGCCTTCTTATCCCAAGACGGGACCTGGTTGTGGGAGTTAAGCATGTTTGAGCAGCAAGAGATCTCTTTTTTGCAGCAGGCCTACCGTGAGAGCTGGGAGCAGTACTGCGCCTCGCTTAAGCCCAAGGCTAAGGTTGGTTGGGATCTCTGTATCTTAACGGCGAGTGATCAGCCTCAAGCCGACATGTACGAAAAACAGCTAGCTTGGCGTCGTACGGTTGGGCTCCTTCCTCTTAAAACCCGTTTTTCGGTCGTAGCCGATCCGCCGGGGGCGCGTATCGGTTCAGGGGGAGCGACGCTTCGTCTACTGGCGCAGCTCGCCACTGAGGGCGATACGCTAACCAAGAAGCGCACCTTAATTATTCATTCTGGTGGTGACTCGCGGCGACTGCCGCATTGCTCCGCCACGGGCAAGCTTTTTGCCCGTGTTCCGCGCGTATTGCCGGACGGCCGGGCGTCGACCCTGTTTGACGAATTCTTAATCAGCCTAAGCGGATCAAGCGTGGGCGCTTCGACGGGAGTGCTTGTGGCTTCCGGCGATGTTCTCTTGGTTTTTGACCATCGACAGCTCGCCTTTGAGCACAGCGGGGTTATCGGTGTGGCGGCGGCAGCGCCCCTTGAAACCGGAAGGCGTCACGGTGTTTATGTCGTTAGTGAGGAGGAGCAGGGGGTTCGTGCCTTTTTGCATAAGCCAGAGGTGGATAAGCTTCGCCGCTGGAACGGCATCCTTGATGATGGTCAGGTGCTGATCGATACCGGCTTGGTCTGGCTAGACTCAACGACAGCTATCAAGATGGCAGCCCTGGCCAAGGAAGATGCGCTGGCGGGCCTCTGCCACGCGCCTAGCGCCGAGTCCGGCTCAATCAACTTTTATGGGGACCTCGTTCTGCCCTTGGCGCGCTCAACCAGCTATGAGGATTACCTGAATGACACCAGCGACGGTGCGGCGACGCCTGAGATTCGGCGAGCGCGCGAGGTTATCTGGCAGCGAATGCGCGACACTCCGCTACACTGCGCACGTCTTTGTCCGGCCATGTTTATTCACTTCGGCACCTCGATTGAATACTGGACGACCGTAACCTCAAAAAATATGGCGCAGACGGTTTGCGGCTGGACGAATGATGTGGCAGCGGTAACGGTGGCTGAGGGGAAGCCTCTTTCTCTCATTAACTCCGCGGTGGAGTCAACGCTGGTCGATGGTGAACAGGCGGCATTGATCATCGATAGCCATATCGCTGGACCATTGAGCTGGCAAGGGGCCTGTCTGTTGAGCAATGTGAAAACGCGGCGAGTTCTGCATCTCTCGGCCGACGTGGTGCTGCACCAGCTGCCTCTCGATGAAGGGTATGTAACGCGTGTCTACGGAGTGCGTGACGATCCGAAGAAGGGGGTCAGCTCTGCGCAGGGGACTTTTATGGGCCGCCCATGGAATGCCTGGCTTGAGGCATTTCGAATCTCGACCGAAGATCTTTGGGCCGGGATAGCGCAGGAGAAGCGCAGTTTGTGGAATGCGCGGCTGTATCCCGTGTGCGCATTGCGCGAGGAGAGTTTGGAGATGACCTTGCCGCTGCAGGGCGAAGCGGCGCCAACGCTGAGTTGGTTACAAACGTGGCGCACGGCGGCGCGAGTTTCTCTGGCTGAGAGCTTTGTGCGAGCTTCAAGCTCGGCGATTTTGGCCGATATTCAGGCGATTGAAGACTATACCGTCGACAGAAGGTCTTGGTAACAGCCCTAGCCCAACGGCTGCGGGCCCGAGCCGGTTTCGCGCCAAGCGCCATCCCCTTGGAGCAGATCGCCCACATCGGTAATCGTATCAGCCCTGGGTAAACTTTCGCCGTAAACGGTGCGCTGCTCTTGGCGGAATATACCGAGAAGCACGGGCGAGTCTAGCATCGCTAGAGAGTATGCTAAGCTTGCCTCACATGTCGTCGGGTTGTGGATCAGTAGGTCGGCAGGGGGCTTACCGGCCTCGAATTTAGCCACTTCGGGCTTAAACGTCTGCGGATTGATACGGATGCCTTGGTCAGACTGTGCGCCAAAGACAAGCGGCTTTCCGGCACTCATGCGCACTGTGGCTCCGGCCTTGGTCTCGCGATCAGTTAGTATGGTAAACGCACCTTCGCTAAAAGTTGGGCAATTAAGTAGGACCTCAATGAAGGCAGTGCCCTTGTGCGCAGCTGCAGCGAGCAGCACTTCGTTCACCATCGGGGAGTCGATATCGGGGACGCGGGCGACGAATGAGGCGCCCGCGGCAATGGCCAATGCCACCGGATGCACCGGAGATTCGAAGGCTCCATCGGGAACGCCCTTGGCCTTGGTACCGGGAACGGTGGTGGGGGATGCCTGTCCCTTGGTTAGCCCGTAGATCTGGTTATTAAAGAGTAGCATCTTGATGTCGGGGTTGCGCCGCATCATATGTAGAAAGTGATTGCCGCCGATGGCTAGCGCATCGCCGTCTCCGGTTGTAATCCAGACTGAAAGCTCAGGCTGCGCCATTTTGAGGCCGATGGCCACCGTCGGGGCTCGTCCGTGCAGGGTGTGGAACCCATAGCTATTGACGTAGTACGGCGTGCGTGAGGAGCAGCCAATGCCGGAGATAACGGCGATCTTCTCTGGTGAAAGATCGAGCGTGGCAAAGAGCGACGTTAAGTTTTTCAATACGGCGTAGCAGCCGCAGCCCTGACACCATTTTGGCTCGGTTGAGCTGATGTAGTCTTGGCGCGTATGTTTGGTGGCTGGAGTTGGTGCGGTCTCATTACTCATAGTATTCGTCCTGGTATATTTGTTCTACAAGAGCGAGGTGATTTTTGCGCATAGCTCGTCGACGGTGAAGGGAAGTCCCTGCACCTTGCTCAGCGTGGCCACGTCGACAAGGTATTTTGCGCGCAGGTGGTATGCCATCTGTCCCATGTTGTACTCAGGCACGAGGACTTTGCGGTAACGCTTGAGTACTTCGCCGAGGTTTGCGGGCAGAGGGTTTAAGTAGCGCAGGTGAGCACAGGCAACGCTTCGGCCTTGCGCCACCAGGGTTTCTACCGCTTCGCGGATTCCTCCGTAAGTGCTTCCCCATCCGACGACGAGAAGGTCTGCCTTGGGGTGGCCGAAGACTTCAACCGCGGGGACGTCTTGGACCACGCGTTCGATCTTTTCCGCACGCAGGTGGACCATCTTCTCGTGATTAGCCGGTGTCTGGTTTGGTCTGCCAGTGTCCTCCTCTTTCTCGAGGCCGCCCAAACGGTGCTCATGTCCGGGGGTACCTGGTATAGCCCATGGGCGAGCGAGGGTACCCTCCTCTCTAAGGTAGGGCTGGAACTCGCCCTCGGGCACGAATGTGTGCGAAAGGTCGGGAAGCTCCCCCTTTTCGGGAACGCGGAAAACTTGGGCGCCATTGCCTAGATAGCCGTCGGTGAGCAGGACGACGGGGGTCATGTAGCGCAGAGCGATCTTAGCCGCTTCGATGGTCATATCGAAACAATCGCGAGGAGATGTCGCCGCAAGCACCGGCAGTGGTGAGTCACCGTGGCGTCCGAACAATGCTTGAAACAGGTCGGATTGTTCAAGCTTCGTGGGGATGCCGGTGGACGGACCAGCGCGCTGCACGTCGATAATCACGAGTGGTAATTCAGACATCACTGCCAAGTTAATAAACTCACTTTTGAGTGAGAAGCCTGGGCCAGAGGTCGACGTGGCAGCCAAACAGCCGCCATACGAAGCACCGATAGAGGCTCCGATGGCTGCAATCTCATCTTCTGCCTGGAATACGGTCGCCTGTTTGCGATGCGCTCCGAGGTAGTGCAGGATATCGCTGGCTGGGGTAATCGGATAGCTACCCAGGAAAAGCCTACGCTTGGCGCATTGGGCAGCGGCGAGTAGCCCCAGGGCAACCGCCGTATTTCCGGTGAGGTGGCGATAGATACCGGGTTTTCTCTGCGAGGATGCCGCCTTAACCCGATAGTGCAACGGAAGGGTCGAGGCGGCGACTTTGCCGCCGGCTTCGAAGGTTTTTATATTGGCTTCGAGCACGTCGGCTTTGGATTTAAATTTCCGCTTCAGCCACTGTTCGGTGTGCTGAGTGGGGAGATTGAAGAGATTCAGGACGAAGGCCAAGGCGCAGAAATTTTTGCAACGATCGGCCTGCTTGGCGCCGAGTGCTGTTCCCGTAAGGGCTTCGCGCGTAATTGTTGTAATTCCAATCTTAACGATGCGGTACTGCTCCAGTTCCGGCTTGTCAAGAGGATTGTCACTATAGCCCGCTTTAGTAAGCTCTTTGGTGACAAAGGAGTCTTCGTTGACGATCACCAAGCCACCCGGCTTTACCATGGGCAAGGTGACTTTAAACGCCGCAGGGTTAAAGGCTACGAGAACATCAAGGCGATCTCCTGAAGAGTACACCTTTTCGCTTCCGAAGCAGATCTGGAAGGCTGAGACTCCGGCGGTTGTCCCCGCAGGTGCGCGAATCTCGGCCGGATAGTCGGGGAATGTCGCTACATCGACACCAAGTAAGGCGCAGGTGCTTGTGAAAAGTTCGCCGATCATCTGAATGCCGTCACCGGAGTCTCCGGCAAAGCGCACTACCCAGCGTCCACGTTCTTCGTTCTTAATCTGCGATGTTGGTGTCTCGGCGGTGTTGCTAACTGACATAGGCATGTCCTCATCAAAAATCAGGAATGACTAACTTTATTAGTTTTAATACAAAGGACAAGTGGGTATGATGGAATATTTAGAAACTTCTTGCCCACTATTTGCTCGACTGCTTTTGTGCACAAAGGGCAAGAAGTTTCTAGAGTGATGAATTGGAGAATGTCATTCAGGCTAGTACTGTGGAACAAGCGTTGTTTTACCTGGTCTTGAACTCCCGCTTGGACGTGGCCTTGTCCTCTTAAACCTCGACTGCACGTAACTGCTCAATAAGTGTGGGTAATTCTAGCCAAACACATTTGAAATTTGCTGCGGCCGGAAGTACGGGGGACAAGTCGTAGGACATGCCGGGGGTAGAAACTTCTTGCGCGTTTGTTTGTTGTACTGGTTTAGTGCAACAAACGGGCAAGAAGTTTCTAAATCTTGAACATGAACTGGAACTGTTTCCGATTCCTGCTACTGCCCCTTATCTTCTTGATTGGAATAGGAAAAGGAGCGGGAGCAGGAATCAGGAGCGGTTCAAGTGCAAGTTCCTTTTGCCCGGGGTTATTGAGCAATTACGCAAACTGCAGATCGCAGAGCGGATTACAGAGAGCAGATAGTAAGTAAGCACAATGGGTAGTAGCGCGGCGAAGCCGCGCTACTGCATCACCTTTTCAATCGACTGCATCGAGCGCTCGAGTGCCGTATTGTCGAGCGTTGCCCCCTCGACGTTGGCGATGATTCGCGAGAGCTCTTCGAGCTGGGTGCGGGCATCATTGCCGAGTGAGAGCCCCTCGTTAAAGATACCGACGAACATCTCCGCATCAGTTAGGCGAACAGCCTCGACCTTGCCGGTGATAGGGATCATCCCCAGGGTTTTGATCAGTTTGAGCAGCGTTTCAAGGTCGCCGTCCAATCGGCGCAGCTCGTCATTGAGGCTGTTCGTGCTGTCGAGGACATGGCGGACCGTACGTGTTATCAGGGAGAGTAGGTTAGTAACATTACCCCTCGTGGAGATGTCCTGGTCAATTCCGGCTGCCTTCTGCTGAATAAGCTCATTGAGAAAAAAAGTTGTCGTTTGAAGCTCGAGTTTGGCCGTCGCGGCTTCAAATGCGGCGACGCGCAAGGCGCTGGTGACTTCAGCCATGAAGGAACTCATGCTCTGGGTCACGCTGGTGAGCTTACTTGAGTTAAACCCCATCCATTGGGCGATAACTGCCAGCGGGGCACCGGTACGCTGCAGGCGTCCGGCCTCTACCGTGGCGTTAAGCGCGAGCATCTGCATGGCGTGAGCAAGGTTGCCGACAAATTTTGATTTGTCGGTGAGCGCGCTGGAGAGGGTCTGGTATTGGGCTATGTTACCGAAAAGACGTTCAAGCTCCTCCTGCAGAACCTGACAGTGCTGGTAGGCCCCACTTAGTTGATCGCGTCCAGTGCTGGGGACCTGCACAAGAGGTGGGGCGCCGGCGGCAAGAGCGGCGATAGCTGCGTCACGGGCGCGCACCTCTTCGACGAGGATGGTGTGCATAAAAGCGTCGTAGTCAGCAAATCCCTTCGATTTGAGAATTGCAAGCAGGCGGTTGGTCGATGCTACCATGCCGGGCTTTTTTCCTGCTGGCCCTTGACGCTCATGCTCTTTTTCAATCTCGAGCAGCTCGGCGTACACCGTCGGCATGAGTGCTAGAATTGGGCTTGTCGGCTTGAGGCGAATGGAGAGGAATCCGCCGGAAACGGGAACGGCGAATGCCGTTACCCAATAGTACTCACCCGTCTTGGCCATATTCTTGACGTAGGCTGCGATCGGCTTACCCGCCCCGAGATAATCCCAGAGCAGTTTAAATACGCAGCGAGGCATGTCCGGATGGCGGATGACGTTGTGCGGTTGCCCGAGCAGCTCGCCCTGTTGGTAGCCGCTTATGCGAGTGAATACCGCGTTACCGGCGGTAATTATGCCTTTCTCGTCGGTCGTTGAAAAAAAGAGCTCGCCAATGCCAAACTCTCTCTCCTGCGCGACTGGTGCTGGGCGTTCAAATGCCATAAGCTGTCCCCTCTACCTGTAATTCTTTAACCTGTTTCCCATAGGCTTAAGACGGCAGATTTAGGATTACCCTAAAGGCTTCTTGTGTGAGCTCTCACGCTAGTCGTAACTCGCTGAAAGGATGAGGTTTTTGTGATGTTGTGTGGTGCTAGTATTACCAAGCCCGCCACGATAAAACGAAGAGTGAGGATAATTTGACAGACAGCTCTGACATAGACACGGATAAGAATATCAAAGCAGAGTTCATTGAGGCTCTCTTGCGCTCGTTGCGCGAGGAGAACTTTGTGCGCCTGGTGCTCGGCAAGCACCGTGGTGAGTCAGACCTTGAGCGTGTCCAGGCTGTGCGCCTGCAGCTTAACCAAGGTGAACGCCTTTCTTGCACCTTTCGCTATACTCGACGCGATGAAGTAAAGAACTTCGAGTTCGAGGAGGGCGCGGCCGAGATCGCAGCGCTTCTCGGAACCGAATTTCTTTCGGCAACGATCTGTACCACAGGGCGCGAGATCGTCCTTGAGTATTCGAAAAGGCGTGTGCCGCGGATCTACACCAGAAAAGCTTCATCCGCTGCGGTTGTTGTAGGAGGCGGGCATAATCGAGAGAAAAAACGCATCGTTGACGCGACGCAGCCGTTCTTTCGCCACCTCGGAATTACCGATACTCGCGGAGTCGTACGCGCCGAAAAATACGATAAGTTTCGGCAGGTGGATAAATTTATTGAGATCGTCGACGGACTACTTCGCGGCTCCGCCCTGGCTTCGAAACGCCAGATAGCAGTGATTGATTACGGTTCGGGTAAAAACTACCTAACCTTTGCGCTCTACGATTACCTGCGGCGGACGTTAGGCATCGAGGCCCGCGTGCTGGGAGTGGAATTGCGCCCAGAGCTTGTCGCCTCGGGTAATGAGACGGCGCGTCTGTGCGGCTTTGCTGGACTTGGTTTTGTCGAAGGACGGGCCGGCGAGACAGCAGGGGAGTGTGATCTGATGGTGGCGCTCCACGCCTGTGATACGGCGACCGACGAAGCGCTTTGCCAGGCGGTTCGTGCCGAAGCGGCGGTCGTGATCGTTGCACCGTGTTGCCACAAGTATGTGCGGCAGCGGATCTGCGTCCCGGCAGAGCTTCGCCCGATCTTTAAGCACGGCATCCTCGAAGAACATTTAGCCGTTTCTCTTACCGATGGGCTGCGTGCGCTTGTCTTGCAGTATCTCGGCTACGAGGCCAAGGTCTTCGAATTCATCTCCAACGAGCACACCTCTAAAAATCTGATGATCAGCGCGGTGCGAGGCGGCAAGGCACAAGATGAAAAAGTGTTAGCTGAGATTTTGAAGATTAAGGAAACATTCGGGCTGAGTGATTTTTGCCTCGATCGCTTACTAGGGCTGCGCTTCGCGCAGCCCTAAGCACTCCGGGACACCCCGCAAACGCATTCATAGCTAATCTTTGCGTGCATTAAACACAGCAATGTCAAGCACATAGAAGTGGCATATTTAACTAAACTATCGACTGTGCTAGGCTCCGCTTTGACGCTCTTTCGACTAAACGCTTTTATTAAAAACATACAGCGCGATGCTCATAGATTACCGCACCAAACTATCACCCGAGCAGATTCGTTCACTGGACTCGATTAAGGAGAGCCTTACGGCTATTGAGCCGACGGTCAAGGAGCTCCTCGCCCAGCACCGTCTTAATTCGAAGCGTTGGTATTCGCATGATATCCTTCCCTGGGGCCGAGGAAAGGATTTTTCTGAGGTTGAGTGGCGCGAAGAGCAGAACAGCTTACGGCCTGAGGTTGTTGTTGCGCTGGAAACGAATCTGCTAACTGAAGATAATCTTCCGTATTACCATGCGCAGATCGAGCGCATGATCGAGTCTGGCGGCGTGTGGCAGGAGTGGAACCGGCGCTGGACTTCGGAGGAGGGGGCACATGCTGCAGCCTTACGGGATTACCTCTACCTGTTGCGTGTTATGGACCCGCGGCAAATAGAGGACAATCGTCGTAGCGTCATGGAAGCGGGCTTCGATCGTGAGTTTGCCGACCCGCTCGAGGTATTTGCTTACACCGCGGCTCAAGAGCTGGCGACGCGTGTTTCGCATCTGCGTACCGGACAAAAGGCCGAGGAGCCGATCGTCTTGCAGCTGTTGAGCAACATCGCCCGCGATGAAAATCTGCATTTTGTTTTTTATCGTGCGGTGGTGAGCGCTTTGCTCGAGGTTAATCCTGAGCAGATGCTCCCTGCAATCATGAAGCAGCTCTACAGCTTCGAGATGCCCGGTGCGGGGATGGACAATTTCGAATTTCGCCAGACCACCATCGCCAATGCGGGTATCTACGGCGCGCGTGAGCACCGTGACATGGTGATTATTCCGCTTCTCCGTTACTGGGAGATCGATAAGATGATAGTTCGCGCCCCCCCCGCCCAAAAAGCACAGGAGCGTATTTTACGCCTCGAAAAAGTGCTCGATCGGGTGGTGGAGAAGCAGGAGCGGGGCTAGGAGCGGCGCTCGACCGCCGCCGCAAAGCCCCCAGCCATACCGTGGCGCTGCGGCCAGGTGCGTAAGAACCCGCGTGGTGTAATCAGCTCGGCTGCGAGATGTGCCGAGGCCGGGACCAGGACGAAGTCCTGATGTGTTTCGAGGAAGCGATCGATGATCTGTTCATTCTCCTCGTCAGTGATGGTGCAGGTGCTATAGACGATGCGGCCACCGAGCCTTAGGAGGTTGGCAGCGGCGTGAAGTAGCTCTGCTTGCAGGACAGCTAATGGCTCGAACTGTGCAGGCTCTTTGCTCCAACGAACATCAGCACGTTTGCCGACGATGCCCAGGGCTGAGCAGGGGGCGTCGACAAGGATGCGATCGGCTGGATGGTGCAGGCCCAAGCTTCGCCCGTCAGCATGTGCCGTCTCGACGATGCGCACCCCGAGGCGCTCACAGTTGTCGAGCACTAAAGCCAACTTACTTTCGTTACTCTCGACAGCGAGTACGCGGCCCTGGTTCTGCATAAGGGAAGCGATGTGGGTAGTTTTTCCACCGGGAGCGCTGCAGAGATCTACGACAAACTCGCCTGGTTGTGGGTTAAGGAGCAAGCTGACGAGCGCCGAGGCTTCATCCTGGATTATGCATAGGCCGTCGCTGATGGCTTCAAGCTCGTGCAGTCGTTTGGCGCTGGGGAGTTTGGTCAAAAGGAGGCACTCGGGGGAGAATTTCGTCACCGTGGTCTCGATCCCCTCGGAGGCAAATTTTCCCATAAGCTCAGCGCGCGAGATCTTTAAAACGTTGGTGCGTACGCAGAGCGGGGCGGGGTTGTTGTTGGCCTTGCACAGCACTGCCGCTTCTTCGATACCGAGCTTTCGTACATAGATCTCGGTTAACCAGAGGGGGTGGCTGTAGGCAGTAGAGAGGTCAGTCGCTGATTTTTGATCGGCGGCAACCGGCTTTGGCACCTGATTTTGTGCCACTCGCCGCAACACTGCGTTCGTTAACTTGGTGAATCCGGAAAGTTTGCTCTTTTTGCAGATCTCCACCATGACGTCGACCGAAACCTGTTTCGGGATATTGTCGAGAAAGAGTACTTGATAGGCTCCTAGTCTCAAAATGTCTTGGACTGGGCTTGGAAGCGACGAGAGCCCCTTGGGGAGGTGCGCATCGAGCGCAGCCTCGATCACGAGTCGCTGTTCGAGGGTTCCTTTGACGAGACGTTCGAGCAAGGGGAACTGGGCTTTGCCAATTGTTGGATCCTTGGCCGCATGTGAGAGCAATACATTCGAATAGGCCATGCCGTTTTCTATGCGCGCTAAAATGTCCAGAGCGTAGGCACGGATGTCTTTATGTTGAGGCTTGGGGGGCATAGGTGCCCCAACCTTACACTACGACGAGATCCAGCGCCAGGAAGGTTCGCGGCTTCATTGGGGCCGCGGTGCAGTCAACAGTTAACAGAAAACGGAAGGCTGACAGCTGACAGCTGATAGCTGATAGCTGATAGCTGATAGCTGATAGCTGATAGCTGACTGCAGATCTCAGATAGCAGATGCTCGACTCCCTCTTCCGCGCGAATGCGCGGGTCGGTTCAACTACTCCTATCTGCATGGGGAGAGTTACGACGGCACAGTTACGAGTGTAGCGAAGCCTCGTATCTCTTCACAGCCTCAAGTATTTGAGTCATGTTGGTGGAAGGGGGCCGGTCGACAAGTTCGAGGATGCCGAGATCTCGACACGTTGTAAGGACAAGACCTCCGATAAGATCAGAGCGGGCCTTGACGACCTCCTCGGGAGCTCTGCGTCCGCTCCAGGTGAGATCATCGAACCCTCGAACCTCCCAAACCTGAACCGCAGTCGGATCATTTGAAGATCCGCGAGACACAAATGAGCCCACGGGAAGATCGTTGAGCAGGAAGCTTATCTTGCCATAGCGGAAGATTCCGGATTCCTCGTCCCACGTGCTGTCAAACTTCGCTACACTGAGTTTGCCCAGCGCTGTCGTAAATGTTTTGCCAACGCTAAAAAACTGCGCCAGTTTTTTTATCTTAAGACTGCGACATAAGCCGATCAGCTTTTGAGGGATGGGGGAATTCGATTGCGGTTGCCACCCGGTATCATTGGCTGGGTCTTTGGCCACCTCGTCAATCAGTTGGCGCGCAAAAAGAGGCTGAAATCGAGGCGATTTTAGGTACGGGATCGTCAGGGCATTGAAGGTATCGGCGAGGCTTGTCGTCGCAAAATCCCCGGCGACTGCGCTCATGCCACTGGAGGCCAAGCGGGTCAAGCACATGGCGGTGAAGAGCGCTGCGGTTACTATCGGATTCTCAAAAGGGCCGGTAACATCGAGCCAGGCATGTCCCGAAGCCTCGCCCATAATCACGCTGAGAAATCCGAGCTTGCCGTTATCTACCTCACTTTTCTTAAGGTACACATAGCCAGCGTCGGTGGTGTCGATGGTAATGTTCGAAAGCTTGCCTTGATCGAGGATGGCATCAGTCGATAAGCAGTCACGCACGTACATCGGCTTTGGTGCGCTGCTATAGCCGCACTCTTTTAAGAAGAACGGTATCAGCACCTGTCCGAGTTTATCGGGGGCGAGGGTGATGAACATCCCTGCAGCATCAGGGAGTATGATCGCCCCCCTATCGCCATCAAGATCAAAGCCCAGGCCCATATGGGCTTTCTGTGTGCGCATGCTCTCGAATAGATCTCGTAGGTTGTTTGTGATCGAGGGATCGGCACTATGCGGGCCCTTAATCTCTTGCACGTCGCCATGGAGGAGTGTGGTCTGAGCGCCCAGAGCTTCAAATGCCTTTTTGGTAAGCGGACCGCTTGAGGTGTGTGCCCCTTCAATGACCACTCGCAGCCCTTTAAACGGCAACGAGCCTTGAGTAGGGACCATGCGCTTAAGCAATGCCTCAATCTCCGGGGCGGTTTTTAAATCTTGAGCCAATCGGTACAGCGTGGTACCCGGAATCTGGTTGAGGGCAGCCATCGTTGCCACAACGGCAAGCCTGGTATGTGACTCGCTCACATCGAATTCATGGTACTCACCACGAGGGCGCACGAGCTTATGTAGGTCTTCTGCCTTCTTAAGCGATTGAAGCTCCTCGTCGGTTACCACTTTTATCTCTTTTGAGGAAATACTCTCGAGGCGTCCGGTAGTGCCGAAGATCGAGACCTTGGCCCCCACTACTGTGTTTTTGAGTGGGAGTGAGATGTGGCTTGCGGTCACAAAAACGGAAAGCATCGGCTTTACGATGCGCACGGCATGAGAGTAGCTTGATACGCACGAAGGCGACGTGCCTTCGGCAAAGGCAAAAAACACGGTATACCCGCGGAGCATGGCTGCCTGCTTTGCGGCCTCAACGATCTCCTGGTTATAGTAGCGGCAGTCATGCGTGATTAGGATCGTTTCGTTGTTCGTAAAATGTTGCTCATGACAGCGACGCTCGAGCATATTGATCCAGGCCCACATGTAGTAGAACATGTTCTTGGGTGAGAGGTCCCGCCCACCTTCATTGACGGCTCTGAAATCGTAGTCACGGCGCACGTCCGGATTATCTGAGAGTGCTTCGTAGAACGGCCTATCGTTAAGAAATACCTTCGCCACACCACGGAAACAGGGATTTGGCTCGCATTCGCGTTGCAGATCGCCAAGATAGTCAAGATAGCGCTGTGTTTGCTCGGGGGGCGTGGAGCAGCGCTCTGAAATCTCATGCGCCGTAAAGCTGTTTTTGGGCTCGCTTAGAATAAGCTGATGAATAGCCCCAATAAATTGCAGATCTTCTTTAGTTAGCGCAGTTGAACAAGGGACGTTTTTTGTAGTCATGATACTTGAGTGTTTGTCTATAACTATATTTAGTACTGCCGTATCTTAGTACACCAGATCGGCTTGGATGGGTAGCCGTCTTGGGGGGGGGGCTAGGGAGCTTCAGGCCGCCCTGCGAAGTCGCGCGCAAGAGACTATGTCGCCTGCTTTCTCCGTCTTTCGCTGCTGTAATCCGCTATCGGCAATCTGAAGTCGGCTTTCTGCTGACTGCATCTGATGCAGCTGCGGCTTTCGGCCGATTTCTCCGTCTCTTGCTGCTGTAATCCGCTATCGGCGATCTGAAGTCGGCTTTCGGCTGACTGCATCTGATGCAGCTGCGGCCTTCGGCCGCTTTCTCCGTCTCTTGCTGCTGTAATCCGCTATCGGCGATCTGAAGTCGGCTTTCGGCTGACTGCATCAGCCATCAGAGATCCGCTTTCAGCTGACTGTCTCCGATGCAGCTGCGGCTCCCGGCCGCAGCCAGAGCGCAACAGCCCAAAGTTCGATCGATGGAACTAATTAATCACCACACCCGGCTGAGCTGCCAGCGAGCCCTCGATAGTGCTAAGAAGCTCCTCCGCAGGAAAGGGCTTGCTTAAGAACGGCAGGTCCCCCAGCGCTTTTTTAATACGGGCGAGGTCCCATGGGGCTGCGGCACTCATGGCGATGATCGGCTTGTCGGGGAAAATTGAGCCCAGCTCTTGAATGGTTTTGATGCCCACCTCAAACGAATAGGGGTATTCGTGAAAATGCTCGCCGAAGGTGAAGGGCATATGCAGGTCACAAATGATCAGATCAAACGTCTCCTCTTTGAGCAGGGCATAGGCTTCGTCAGGGCAGGTAGCCTCCCATACGTCATAGTCATGGTCTAAAAGGATCATCGATATCGTACTGCGAAATTCGTCCGAGTCGTCAATAATCAGTACGCTTTGCATAGTGCTCTCCCTTTTTCGATGGAACAGCTTGCTGTACGACAAAGGCTCGCTATGGTTCGCCCTCAGAGGTATGTCGGTGTGTCCTTGGTAAAACTTCAGGCAAAATAACTAGCGAGGCTCTGCCTCAGGCCGACGAGTGTTAAACCGACCCTGCTCGCTATCTGCCTTCTGTAATCTGCTCTCAGCGATCTGCAGTCAGCTTTCCGCTGACTGCATCTGATGTAGCTGCAGCTTTCGGCCGCAGCCCATGGCCTTCTACTACCAAACCGAAGCAACTTTGAAGAAACTTCCTCTATGTATTAATTGTGCTCACGCATGAAAAGCTCGGGGTTGTTGAGTTGGCACAACAAAGCCTCTCTTCTTATCTATCAGCGACCCCATCCTGCGAGCGCTGCAGCGCGCGGCGCACGCGGGAGAGCATGACGGCGGAGGCGGTGCCCTTGCTGACAAAATCATTCGCGCCGAGGTCAATTAAGGCAACTTCGTTTTCTTCCGTATTAATAGCAGTCAGCATAATTACCGGTATGTCGCGTGTTTGTTGATTGGCGCGCAGTTTAAGCAGGAACTCGCGCCCGTCCATAACCGGCATCATCAGGTCGCAGAGGATTATCTGGGGTGAATGCTCGTATACTTTATTCAAGCCCTCTAGTCCGTTGGTAGCCTCAATCACCTCGTACAGCTCACGCGCAAAGACGAGTTTTAGAATGGCACGAATATCGGGGTCGTCTTCGACGAGGAGGATCTTTTGCTTTTTTAAGGTGTGGAGGTGCTGAGGCGCTGTAGGCTGCGCTTTTGCTGCTGGCTGCAATGTCGGTGGATCGAGGTAGCCCAGCACCTCGTCGAGCGTTGTATAGCCCTGGCGCACGGCCCCGATTGCGGCGTCGCTGAGGCTGACAAAGCCCATCGTTCGCGCCAGGGCGTCAATTTTTGCCAGTGAGGCGCGGTCGTGTATAAGTTCACTTATCGGCGGAGTTATTTCTAGAAAACTAAAGATACCGAGGCGGCCATGATAGCCGGTGTGAAAACATTTTTCGCAGCCGGAGCTGACGCACAGGTCGGCGCCGCAAAGTTGGTAGGCCTCGATGCACTCGCGCTGCTTTTCGAGGTAGGCTGCTGGTGCAGGCATGACGCAGTGGGGGCAGACGCGGCGCACGAGCCGCTGAGCGACGACACCTGCCAGTGTTGCCGCGAGTAGGTCTGGCTCTGCCGAAAGCTTCATCAAACGCAGAATTGCGGAAGGGGCATCGTTGGTATGGAGCGTCGAAAGCACAAGATGCCCTGTCTGGGCTGCCTGGAGCGCGATCTCTGCCGTTTCCTTGTCGCGAATCTCTCCGATCATGATCGCATCTGGATCTTGGCGCAGAACTGAGCGCAGCACGGCGGCAAAGGAGACGTCGATCGCCTGGTTAACTTGAATCTGATGAAGGCCCTGAATGCGATACTCGACGGGATCCTCGACCGTAACGATGTTGCTCCTTCCGTCCTGGAGGTGATTGAGGAATGCGTAAAGTGTGGTCGTTTTTCCTGAGCCCGTGGGGCCGGTGACGATCAGAAGCTTGGCCGATCCGGCAAGCATGCGTCGCACGCTTGTTTCTATCGCTGTCGAAAAGCCGATCTTCTCCAGGGAGTAGAGTGACGTGTTGGCGCGTAGTAGGCGCAGTACCATCTTTTCGCCCCCGGCTGAGGGAGAGCAGGCAGCGCGAATATCGATACCTTCGCCGGAGACCTGCACCTTGAGCCGTCCGTCCTGTGGACGGCGCTTCTCGGCGATATTCATTCCGGCCAGGATTTTCAGTCGGGAGATGAGCGAAGCTTGGTGCTGCGCAGGGATTTCAAAAACGTTGCTCATCACGCCGTCGATGCGATAGCGCACCGAGAGCGTGCTCTCACCCGGCTCAAGGTGGATGTCACTGGCCTCCATCTGAGCGGCATCGGTGAAGATCTTATTGCACAGGCGTATAATGAGCGGCAGCTCGGGGTCCGGCGCGGCCATATCCTGTTGCACACTCTCGCTCTTCTGGGTTGGCTCGAGGTCTGCTGCTGATTGAAGCTCTTTGGTGATCGACGGGGCGATAGAACAACGACTGAGGCGTGCCAGAATCTTATGTTCCTCAGCTATGCAGGTGCGCATAGGTCTTTGCAGGGCAAACTGTAGGTAGCGTTGTGCATCGTAATCAAGTGGATTAGCCAGAACGCAGACGATGGCTCCACTTTCGACCCTCAGCGGGACAGCCTTGTGGCTCCACAAAAGTTCTAGATTGAGGGTCGTTTGCAAGTCTGGATCGAGGTCGGTGATTGTGTCATGTCGTGCCTCAAGGTCGAGGAACTCCATTTTGAGGTGTGACGCGAGACGTTGAATCGCCTCGATTTCATTGAGCAATCCGAGAAGTGCGAAGGCCCGAATTGGCCCTTCGCTACGAGCCGCAAATGCCTCAGCAGACGGCGCTGCCTGGAGGACCTTTAAGTCAATCAGTAGTTTTATCAGCGGGTTAGCTGCCGGCACGAGAAAGCTCCACCACGAAGAGTAATATACGAGAACGCTCCCGTCATAGATAGTCGGCAGGGGAGTGCTGGACCTTAAGTCGGTGGTTTGTACCGTAACTGCTCGATAACCCAGGGTAGCTTAATAATTCGTGAGCGTGGGTGGGTGTGGTCGTGGTCGGTCAAGTCCTAAATGCAGTCTACACATTTCTCCAAGATAAGGGCATTTGGGCGCATCCGCTTGCTTAGCCGGGGGCGAGCCCCCGGCTACTTACCCCGGGATTTTAAGCATAGTTTCCGTGGGGTACGCTGGTTTTTAGCTCTGTGAAACTCTGCACCCTCTGTGCTAAATTAATTTCCTTAACCGTCAACGCGTACTTATAGGACACCTCCCTATGGATAAAAATCCGCATATCGCCGCATTAAACCAGGTTGGCCAGTCAGTGTGGTACGACAACCTATCGCGTGACGTGCTGCATTCGGGGGAGCTCGCTTCACTTATCGCTGCCGGCGTGAGTGGGCTAACCAGTAATCCTAGTATATTCAAGAAGGCCATCGCCGATACGGGCAGCTATGACGAGGATATTCGCACCCTAGCTCGAAAATCTGCCACCACGGAGGAACTTTGCGAAGAGCTGATGCTCAAAGACGTGGCTGCGGCAGCTGACTTACTGCGCCCGATCTACGATCGCTCCGACGGTGCTGATGGGTATGCGAGCGTCGAGGTCTCTCCATTTCTGGCCCACGATAGCGAAAACACTATCGTTGCTGCGCGTAGGATTTGGGAAAAGCTATCACGGCCGAACATCATGATAAAAATCCCGGCAACTCCAGAGTGTCTTGGGGCGATTAGAGCCTGCCTCTCTGCGGGCATAAACGTTAATATTACCCTGATATTTTCGACAGAGATGTACTCCAAAGTGGCCACAGCTTACATCGAGGCGATGGAGGAGCGTTTGGAAGCCGAACAAGCCCTCTCACGCATCTCCTCAGTAGCAAGCTTCTTCGTCTCGCGCGTGGATACTATTTGCGAGAAAACGCTGGCAGTCCTTGTCAAGGAAGGTAAGGTTCCTCAATCTGCCCATATGACCTTTGATGGAAGGCTGGGAATTGCTAATTCGAAGCTTGCCTATGCTGAATTCGGACGCCTTTTTGGCTCAGAGAGCTTTACGAGGCTCGCCGCAAAAGGGGCAAGAGTCCAGCGACCACTTTGGGCAAGCACGAGCACCAAAAATCCCGCCTTAAGTCCACTGCTGTATATTGAGGAGCTCGCGGGCAAAGATACGGTGAACACGCTTCCCCCAGCAACTCTAAAAACGCTGATGAACGGGGCCACTATTGAACCGCGCTTGCACTCGGGCCTGAGCGATGCGCAGCGCATTGTCTCGGGCATAGGCGAACTTGGCGTGCCATTCGAACGCCTCCTCGTCGAGCTGCGCTCTGAAGGCGTGCAGTTATTCAGTGTTGCTTATCAGGAGCTACTCTCGTCGATCGATCGAAAAAAAGGCTCCATCTCGCCTGCATAATTGAAGGGGTTGATCCATGGAAAATCCTTTTGCCGAGGGAGAGAGTCGTGCCTTCCGTCTCCCGGTGACAGTGCTCGTGATCTTCGGTGCCACAGGAGGCCTAACCCACCACAAACTCCCCCCGGCGCTTTATAACCTGGCGTATGACGGTTTTTTGCCCGAGCATTGTCTTATCCTTGGAGTCTCCCGCACAAAGCTCACCGACGAGCAGTTCCGAGATCGACCAGGCACTGGAGGACGAAACCTTCGCCTGACCCCTCAATCGCTATTTCCTTATCGGAGAATCCCTGACAAACTACAGATCGTCACTAAGCAGCGCGATTGATCCTGATGGCCTACGCCGTTGATTTGCTACGTTGTAATGTTACTTCCCCGTGGAGGATACATGAATGCCTCAATTGAAGTTGTCGAAACGAAACTGTTCTCCGGCGCTATTGCCGACGAAATAAGCAGTTGTCTGGCCGAAGCCATTGCCGAGCGCGGCGTGGCCTCGATTGCCCTAGCCGGTGGCGGCACCCCGGGAGCGACGTACCGCCTCCTCGCTCTTCCGCCTCGAGTCGGTGAGATTGAGTGGAGCAAGGTACGACTGTTCTGGGGCGATGAACGCTGGGTTACTCGCGAGGACACACAGAGCAACTATCGCCTTGTGCGAGAGACCCTTCTCGATAGTATGCCTGCCCCTGGCCCCCAGGTGTATCCGGTTACGACCACGGGGATATCGCCCGAGGCTGCCGCAGCCGACTATGCCAAAATTATGCGTGAGGTGCTCGGCACTCCACCCGACCAGGTTCCCGTGCTCGATATCGCTCTCCTCGGTGTCGGCATTGATGGTGATACCGCATCGATCTTTCCCGGATCTGCGCTCCTAAAAAACACGTCTGATGTCTGCTCGGTGGTGCGAATGCCAGACGGCACACCTCGCATAACTCTGACTCCGAGTGTGCTACTCGCTGCGCGCCGAATTATTCTTATGGTCCGAGGTCCCGGGAAAGCTGATATTGTCAAACAGGTGCTTGAGGGCGGTCTGCCATCCGAGATCATTCCTGCGCGCTTTCTCGATCAGGCCGGAGATAGAGTAACCTGGTTTCTTGATTCAGCGGCCGCACGAAAGCTTTCTTCTGAGCGGCTGTTGGGGCAGGGGGGAGTGCCGCGTTGATTAAGCTACGTATCTCAGACAAGACTGAGGCTTTTCGTGGTGAATGTCGAGCATGGCTCGCCGCGCACCAGCCGCTCTCCTCTGACGGCGAGGCCAAGCTCGATGCCTTCATTCGTGTTGGCCGCGCATGGCAGGCAGAGCTTGCCGCCGCTCGTTTGGTCGGTGTCCATTGGCCCAGCCAGTACGGTGGTCGGGGACTGACGCTCGTCGAGGAAGCCATTGTCCAAGAGGAGCTTGTGCGCTCTGGCTCGCCACAGCTTTTGGGTCTTTTTGGCATCACCATGGTGGGTCCCGTGCTTATCGAGCACGGCAGTGCCGAGCAGAAGGCCCGATTCCTTTCAAAAATAATCTCGGCTCAGGAGATCTGGTGCCAGGGTTTTTCAGAGCCCGGTGCCGGAAGCGACTTAGCTGCTATCCGTACACGCGCACGGCCGACGACGGGAGGATTCACCTTAAGCGGCCAGAAGACCTGGACGAGCTTCGCCCACATAGCCGACTGGTGTTTTGTCCTGGCGCGCACCTCGGAGGAGGGCCAACGTCATCAGGGTCTCTCCTATCTGCTCGTCTCGATGAAGTCGCCCGGAGTAAGCACACGACCGCTACGTCAGATTAGTGGCGACCTCGAATTTAATGAGGTTTTCTTCGATGATGTCTTCGTCCCGCAGGACCAAGTTGTGGGCAACGTTGGAGACGGCTGGCGAATCGCTATCTCGACGCTGATGCATGAGCGTGTAGTCCTTAGCTTTGCCCGTCAGCTGCAGTCGGAAACTGCCCTACGCGAGATCGTAGCGGCTCTCGGCGCCGAGAACCACAGGCCCTTACGCCGCCGCGCTGCGCACGAGGTCGCCAAAGCCTGCGCCGTTAGGGCACTGGCTTACGAGCACCTCCTCTCGTATGCAGCCGGCGCCAAACCGGGCCCAGAAGGGTCGCTCGATAAGCTCCTCTGGTCTGAGAGCTTTCAGGAGATCTCCCAGCTCGCCATGCAGATTACGGGTAAATCAGCCGCCTATGGCGAGGAGAGTAAGCGCGCCGGTCAGGCGGTACACCGCTACCTTTACTCTCGAGGTCGCACCATCGCCGCTGGCTCCTCGGAGATTCAGCGCAATATCGTGGCCGAGCGTATTTTGGGATTGCCGCGACTTTCGTACAAATAGTTCCCTTTTTTGTCGGGCAGATCTTATGAGTATTGCCTTACCTAGTTTATCGCCAGCGACAGCAGCCCTTTGGCGCAAGAATCTTCTGTTCTACGCAGTATTTTGCGCCATTGTTATCCTCGCCGCAGTCCTACGCTGTCACGATCTCGTCTCACGCCCGCTGCACAACGACGAGGGCGTAAATTTCTATTTTCTGCAAAATATCGCACGCGCCGGCTACTACGAGTATTCCCATGAAAATTACCACGGGCCGGCGTTCTTCTACTGGTCGTATCTTTGGTACACCTACTTTGGAGCAGATGAGATAGGCGTGCGGTTTTCGGCAGCGATAACAGGCGTGCTCACGCTCCTACTTCTTTTGCCCCTGCGTCGAAGCGAAGGGGATCTCTTTGTCTGTCTAGCCGCGCTTCTCCTTAGCCTTTCACCAAGCAACGTATACTACTCACGCTACGCTATCCACGAGACGCTTTTTGTCTTTGCTAGTCTCGGAGGCGCACTGAGTATCTACCTCTGGTCACGCTACGACGACCGACGCTGCCTCGTGGGCGGTTTTTTCTTCCTGGCACTTTTGATGGCCACCAAGGAGACCTTCATTGTTACACTATTTTGCATCGGTGTAGCGGCGCTCTCGCTCGCCCCGCAGGATTCGCTGTGGCGTTGCCTAGAGGCTCAGAAACGACACATCCTTGGCGCTGTGGCCCTCGCTTTTGCGACCGTACTTTTCCTTCTCGGTGTGCGCTCTTTTTCCCCCGCGCTGTGGCTGGGGATTGTTGCTGATGCCGCGCTGGAATCAAGAACGTCAACGGCGCTAACGAACGCCATTATCGGTAGTGGCGTTTTCGGCGGAGCTGCTCTCTATTTTGGCCGCTCCTCATCGAGCGCGCGCACTATCATGGCTGGTATATTTTTGGCTAGCAGCGCCCTTGCGTATGGCGTCTGGTTGAAACACATGGCCGTGCCTCCGTTTGCCATTTTTGCACTCTGCGGCTTCGCTTTAAGCACGCTTGCCTGGGGATGGCGCAGGCAGCCCCTCTTTTTGTATCAGATCGGATACTTCGGCGCTTTTGTTATAGGCTCCGGTCTGGGCCTTTTTTCTAAGTTTGCAGATCTCCCGTTATTTCTAGCGAGCGCCATCAGCGGGCTGCTACTTCTATGCCTAGGAGCAGGGATATTGCCCTTGGGGAATCATTTTGAGCGCCTCAAGCTACTCTATACCCAACGTAAGCAGCTATTCTGGGGGGCGCTGCTAGGTGTGGTCTCCGTTAGTGCTTGGTTTAGCGGGGGATTTCAGTGGACCAAGGGAATCGACGAAATACTACAGGGCGTGCCGCAGTGGATCTCGCGTAACGACTCCGATCACGGACACTTCAAGCCCTTCTGGTATTATGCTGAGCGGGTTGTAGGACAGAGTGAGCCATGGCTGGCACTGGTGCTCGTCCTTCCGTTGCTAGCCTTTCTTTTTCTGATTCCTGCCAGGGCCTCCTTTAGCACCGCGCCGCGCTCACTCCACTTTGCACGCTTTAGCACCTGCTGGGCAGTGATCTCCTTTGTAGTCTATTCAGCTTTGAACTACAAAACCCCGTGGCTCGCCATAAACTTTACTGCCCCAGCAGCACTTGCTTGTGCCGCATGGCTATCCATTTTCTGGCAGGCGGGTGCTGTTTGGAACGGAGCCTCGGTTCTTCTTCTTGGCAGCATCATCGGCGGCAGCGTCTACTACAACAAGCTGCACAACTTCGAGGTCACCTTTGGGCAGTTTAATCCATTTTCATATGTGCACACATCTCAGGGGATGCTCGATCTAAGGGATGACATCGACTACTACAAAAAAGCTCACCCAGCCGCCCGTATTCTCGTTGGAGTTGATGGCTATTGGCCTTTGCCATTTTATCTGCGCCAATACGATGGACAGATCGGGTATCAGAAAACTACCGAGCCCACATCGCTGGCGCGTGAGTATAGCATCATACTTCTTGATAAGAACCTCACTTGGCAACCACCGAAATCGCAGTGGGCGAAGAAATATTATCGGCTAAGCGATGTGGCAGAGACGTATGTTTACTTCCTCGTTGGCCAGAGCGAGGCTTCGCCTCGCTCTAGCCCGTAGAAGAAGAAGGGGCGGGGAGTAGTACGTGATATCAGCGCCCCCGTGAACGCTTACTTCTTTTAAATGCACTGCTCAAATACGGGTATACATGGAGCATCGAATCAATTACATTTGTGCTGACACTCTAAACACAGATAGGTAATAGATGGTAACTGCTCAATAAGTGTGGGTAGGAGAAACGTGAACGTGCTTGTGGTCGTGAACGTGGTCGATGTAACTAACTGATTTAGCACACTCTTCGACAGCGACCGCGTCCACGATCACGAAAATCACCCACACTTATTGAGCAATTACCTTAACTTAATACCATTCAGAAGCGTCTCTATTTACTAAGTAGAGCCTGTCCGGAAAGACCCTGTTTTCGAAAAGCTACTTTTCTGGAGAACGAAAAGCGGCAAGAAATTAATAAATTGCCTCCAGCAGGACAAAGCTGACGGCAGGCGCCGCCGCCGCCG
>CAIXSY010000341.1 GCA_903922175.1 uncultured delta proteobacterium
AATCTGCGGATACCCTCCTTTAGGACTGCATTATTGAAAATTAGGAGCCCTGCGGTTTTAAGCTTGGCCAGGGCAAGATAGGTTAGAATCTGGGCTTCGTGGTTTTTGGAGAACTGCTCGACGCACTTTACCTCCACCAGCAAAGCATTATTAACGATCATGTCCGCGCGGTAGGCGTCGCGTATAGTGAGTCCTTTATAAGAGAGGCCAAGCATGACCTGGGTTGCCAGCGAGAGACCGGCCAGTCCAAGCTTATGCTTGAGACAGCGCTCATAAACCGACTCCAAGAGCCCCGGCCCTATCTGCCGGTGCACCTCGATCGCCATCGGGAGATCCTTGATCCCGGAATGAGCAATAACGAAATGACTACCTCGCACCGCTACCAGAGAAAACAACTGGAATTGTGCGCAGAAGAAGCGAGAGATCAAGCCCAAGAGACCAGTGGTCGATGTACTGCAGATCAAGCTTAACCCAAGCTTCGAAATCTTTAATGTTATTACGCCCACTGACCTGCCAGATACAGGTCATGCCTGGCCGCATACTCAAGCGGCGGCGATCTTTTCGCACATAGAGGCTGACCTCGCCCGGGACTGGCGGCCGCGGCCCGACAAGACTCATGTCCCCCTTAAAAACGTTCCACAGCTGTGGCAACTCGTCCAGACTATGGCGACGCAGGAATCCACCTACCTTGGTAACCCGCGGATCGTTGCTTAACTTAAACGCTGGTCCCTGCATCTCGTTCTGCTCGCGAAGCTTCAATAGATCATGCTCCGCCCCCTGGTACATCGAGCGAAACTTATACAAGAAAAAGGTGCGACCATTAAGCCCAACTCGTTTTTGACGGAAAAGAATCGGGCCCGGCGAAGTGAGCTTCACAATTAAGGCGATCGGAAAAAACAACAACGGCCCAAATACCAGAAGAAGAACTGCCGATACCCCGATATCAACAACCCTCTTTAAGGTCAACGCCCACTGGTCCCCTGGAGGAGCTTGGAAATGAATCAGCGGCATTCCCCCAAAATAGCTGATCCCCGACTTGACCAAGCCGACGCTAAAAAGGTCGGCGGCGATCGTCGTGCGCACACCCTCTTCGGCGCAGAGGTGAACCAGCTCACGAACAGCTGGCATCACCTGCACCACATCGGTAAATATTACCTCATCAATGGCGTACTGCTTGAGGGCCTTTTCTACTGCAGATATCCCCACAAAGATGCGCAATGACGGGGCATGCGGCGTCTTACGCAACTGCCCGCGGAATTCGTGAATCTCACGCACGACCTGTTCCCGATCTTCACTGGCTTGGTGATGGCGCAGATCAGCGAAACCACGAATACGGATACCGAGCTCTGGGCGTGGAGCGATCTCGTACACCAGCCGCAGGGACTGTTCCCCCACCCCGCAAATTAATATGTTTCTAAAATTCTTGCCGCGCCTACGCCAAAAGCGCAGCAGCTGCAGGACGACAAAACGCTCCCCGGCCAGAAGGAACGCGGTCATCACACAAAAAAGCAGGATAAAGCTGCGACTAAGATCAATCTTAAGGACGAAGAGGACGGCCGCCAGCGATATGAAAACAACGAGCGAACTAAGGCAGGTGTTTCGCAAAAGCCTCCACGGAGAGGTAAGACGCATGCTCCCGTATGCACCAAGCCAGGAAAGCGCCAAGAGATAGACCACCAGGGCAACACCAAGAACGATGAAGTAGTCTTTGATCGGGGCCAATGCTGGCCCACTAAAGGGTAGATTCCAACCAAAGAATGTGTCCCAAAAGACAAGTGAGTCGCGCCCATAGTAGGCAAGAAAGAACGAAGCGATGATGATCGCGAAATCGCTACATCGCTCAATTCTTGATATGAGTCGCCAGTTCTCTTTTAGCATGCGCCACTATGAACATAACGCATCGAATTTGTTTGTCAAATTTAACTTAAAATTAGGCCAATCTCTACACCCAATTAGTTCATCATAACGTCGTATGAGGAATGAAAGACCACCCCATAGCGACAGCGACGGAAAACACCACTGCGGCCAGAAGACCGGTGATAAAAACTTAGTCTCCGTTTGCTTCGCTGATGCCTCGATTAACCAGATATTTGCCGAACTGCTCCATGCACGCGGCGTACCTACCCGTGTCGTTGAAGACCTTGTCGAACTAAGCGGCGAAACACGCGTGGTCACTGAGCCGATGTTCTTCCCCGATCTCCCCCCACGCTACCTTGAACGCACGCTGGTGGTTGGAAACTGCGACGCCCTCGATCAGCCACCGGTGTTGACCCTCTCGCGCCCGCTGACTGAGGTCAAGATTGAACGAGCATTGACTAGGTTTCTTCAGACGTAAGGAATCTGGCTCAGACCGGCAAGTGTTGAACCGTCCCGCCTATACCGTCCGCAAAAAGTCTTGACGCAAAAAGCGCATTGATGGCGGACGGAGCAGCCCCAACTTTGATCATCGCCTAACGCGAGCACCCTGCTCCCCTATGCCTGCTACTATGCGTTCATTAATTTTAGCCGTGGTGGGTAGTACACACCTCGGAACGTAAGGAGATAATATGCGTAAGTCTTTTTTATTTTTAGCACTGTACGTATTCGTATTTCAGGTCGCAGCTCATGCGCAAACGCTTCGAACTTTGTTCCTTTATGACGCCTCCACCGGAAAGGCCTCTTTTATGGATAATGATGGAAATAGTTTGCCCTTTCCTGACGGCACCTTTCCGAGTGGCTACAGGATGTCGGTCGGAGATTTTGACGGGAACGGGGAGCAGGACATTCTTGGCTACTCATCAAGTCAGCATAATATACGCTTATTTCTAAATACGCCGAGCGGCTTTATTCAAGGGCCTACGTATCCAGTTCCCGGGTTTTCCAATCCACCTGTTGTAGCTGATATTGACGGGAACGGGCTGCCTGACCTCTTGCTTATTTACACCCAATCACTAAGCGTTCCACCGCCATCCAAGCTTCGCCTTTATAAGAACATTGGTGGCGACTTTGCTCCAGAAGATATCCTTGATAGCGAGCAGCTTCCGCAGGTACTCCCTACAGGACTTACCGATTTCCTACTCAATGACTTAAATGGCGATGGCCTCCCCGATCTTGCTCCACTTGTCCTCTCAGTAGCCATGGTATCCGACCTCTACGGTTCTATGTGGCAGATAAATACCTACTATACGCGACCACTGCTTAATAAAACTCAAGCGAATTCCAGCTTTCTTAGTTTTGATGCAGCAGCATCTGTTACGTTATCTCAAGACATATCCTCGCTAACTAACTTTAGTAGTGCAGACTTCAATGGCGACGGCAGAAAAGAGCTCATATTTGTTTTAAATACACTTGACCCAAACAAATCTAATATCGTTATCCTTGATACCGTAACAAAAGAAAAGAAGGTTTTTTCTGTTATGGGTAAAGTAGACTCAGTAGCGCCCTTCTTCTTTAACCAAGACCAGTATCAAGACCTTGCGGTATTTGTACGTACAACAAATTCAGAAATGCATGATATATTTCACATTATTTTGGGGGCCTCAAGCCTTACGGCGATTTCTGCTGACAGTGGCTACTCCGTACCTATTGGTAATGGATCATTGCAAACAGCGCTGCTTGATAGTGACAACTACGAGGACGTCTACTTTCTAGATTCCCATAACACAACACTGATCACTGTTTTAGGACATCAAAGCGGCTCCGTGCAGTTTAGTAGTGCAGATCTTCCGCAAAAGACCACAAGCTTACTTAGTGGAAGTTTCGGCACTTTTATCCCTACAATTCCTAAGCCAACTCCTACACCCACAGAGACGATCAACAATCCCTCCTCGACCACAGCCCTGACGCAGTATTTAAATTCGTTACAGGCTTCACTTAAGGCATCCAGCAAAAAAAACTTATCAAAAGCAAACATTCGTACATTAAAGGCCAACTACGCAGTGCTTTCTAGACTTTTAAGTAAGTCTGGGGCCAGTATTCGCTCATCCCACGCACTTTTTACGAAAATCACGTTATCAGCACTCAAAAAGGCTATTTATGCCCAAAAGCCATCACCCTCTAAGATTAGAGGGGTTATTGCTAAGCTCCTGCGTTAGGACCGCGACCGGAAGATTTCTTCTCTGGAAGTTCGCCTTAAACTCCCGCTCGGACGTGGCCATTTCCCCCTAGATTTATGCTTAAACGTAAAAGTCGAGGTCGAAGAGAGCAAAACCACGGCTAAGCGGGAGTTCCAGGCTAAGTGAAAAAACTTTCCGGTTGAGGTATTAGGTAGTGCCTGTCCTGGAACTCGGTTCTTGGCGATCCTTCGACTTGCGTGCTCGCTTCCACCTACGCCGACGCTTCGGCGCGTACAAGCAGCAGTGCTGGGGCGCCGTAGCCTTGACGAAAGCGACAGGATAGCCGACTAATTACTTGATTCTCCTCCAAGATGCGCTAATATGAACTCTTCTCTGGATTATCCATCAATGAAACTTTGGCGTTGCTTGAAGTTTTCAGACAATACCATAA
Source organism: uncultured delta proteobacterium (assembly GCA_903922175.1). Lineage (GTDB taxonomy): Bacteria > Bdellovibrionota_C > UBA2361 > UBA2361 > CAIXSY01 > CAIXSY01. Next base: position 4,486 of record CAIXSY010000341.1, read on the forward strand.
GGAGGACTATGGTTAAAAGTGCAATCGCGTTGCTTTCTCTCCTGTGCCTAGCATCTACTACGTATGCAGACGTGCAGTGCGCAAAGTTTGAATATGTGTGTCGTCCACGGGAACGATGTGTAAATAAGGCTGTAACTTCTTTCAAAACGACTTCAGGCTCGTGTCCAAGAGGTTACACCGCAACATTTAGTGCACTCTCTAAAAATGAAATTGATTCCTTAGTAGACAGCTCCGTGATCGCTCACGTAAGCGCTATCCCTTCAGGTCCGAAGGGAGACACTGGTGCCACTGGCCCTCAAGGCAGTACCGGCTTAACTGGCGCAACTGGACCTCAGGGTCCCCAAGGAGACACCGGTGCAACTGGCCCTCAAGGTAGTATTGGCTTAACCGGCGTAGCCGGACCTCAGGGCCCCAAGGGAGATACAGGTAGCGTCGGACCAGTTGGTCACACCGGGCCACCGGGACCTGGAGGCTCGATAGATCCGGATCAGCTAGCTAGCCCTATTCCTTACGTGACCTACACATATAATACCTTAGTATTTCACAGCCGTGATGTTGCCGGAGCATCGGCTTCTGGGTGGGCACGTTACAACCCATCTAGTGGTTGGGAGACCCGGGTGACTGCCAATCAGAATAGTGGGCCATTCGTCTGTGATACTGGTTGGGTTAAAGGATTGGCGGGTTGCTCTGCTAATCAGGCTAGTGCTTGGTTTATTAATCTGCCTGCGCTTGGGCGTTTTCCGGTTTTACGTAGTTACGGTAGCCACTATAATGCCACTTGGTGTGCCCAACACTCACTCGATGGAGCAGCGGCCGAGACCTATAATGATGCAGCTTGCAAGTTCACGAGGTGGAATTAGATAATTAATCAGTGGAAGCTATTCAGCACACTTTGGGCCACCGTTGCCGTGGATTTGTGTGGTAGCAGTTGGAATCGCGGAAGCGATCTCCAGTCAGCGAAGGCGGCGGAAGGGGGAATTCCACCTCCGCCGCCTTCGACCCGAGATCCACTCGGCCTGCATGCGAAACGGATTGGTACAGGGTAGCCCGGACACATAAGCCCGTAGCCGGCCAAAAAGTAAAAGCAGCGGAAGAGCAACACCAGGTGCATTCATTAGCCTGATGGGCCAGATGGAGGCTCTAAGTAGCAAGTCGTTCAGGATTTAGTAGTCTGGATGCGAGAAAATGGCGGATTCCCAATAAGCTCTTAGCAAAGTAGATACACTTTGGGATTAGGATTAGGATTACGCATAAAGTACGATTGCTTCACTAATACTTCCAAGCGCATTAGCCACAGGCCGTAACGCAGGCCGCATGGCACCGGGCGGCCGGTGCCGACGCCCCCCTCTCAGCCTTATATATCTCAGCGCATAAATGACCAAACTCTTTCATATCCTCGATGTACTCAATACGTGCCGCCGCCTCACTCGCTAGTACGTACACCCGCCGCTCTCTTGGCGGCGGCGTGTGCTCCGCCATGATCGGCTGCCGCAGGAGGGCAGCTACACCAAGCACAGCTTTGCCTTCCTTTGCCCTTCGCTGACGAGTAAACTCCTCTAGCTCCCGGACGCTGCCTATAATTCTCTCTTTAATTTTAGCTACTTCCGCCGTTTCGTGTTCATTAAAGCACTTAAGCCAGGCGTATGGGTAAATCTTAAACTTGTGCATCTCGCTGTTGAACCGAGCCGCGCATTCGCGCGGAAGAGAGAGTGGAGCATCCTGTAATCTGAGATCTGCAGTCAGCTGTCTGCATCAGATGCAGCTGCAGCATCAGTTGCGGCCGCAGCCGATGGCCTTTGCCGTCTTGTCCCCGTAGCCTCGACCGCGAGGTCGAGCGAAGGGGGAAACTCCTGATGAGGCAGTAGACGTTAGCGGCCGAAACGTCAGCTAACTGAACGGCCTCGGCGCTGGGCACCCTTCGACTCGGTCGCAAGCGCCCTCGCTCAGGGCTAATGTCCAGAATCGCCTGACACTCTCTGACCGACCCAAAGGCCATGTGGAAGAATCTTTTCTGGTCGGCCTTCGTCCCACGACCCCGCCCTTCCGCCAGATTCAAAACAATGCTCGATGCCGCTCTGTCTACGCAGCAGTGCGTATTTTAGCGGCAGCCGACTGCTGTAGCAGTAAGCTGACTGCAGAAAGCAGACAGCAGATCGCCGTCCTCACATATAATATAAGGGAAAGAGCAGT
>CAIXSY010000342.1 GCA_903922175.1 uncultured delta proteobacterium
TCACTTGAAAAACTGACCGCGGCGGCGGCGCCTGCCGTCAGCTTTGTCCTGCTGGGGGCAATTTATTAATTTCTTGCCGCTTTTCGTTCTCCAGAAAAGTAGCTTTTAGAAAACAGGGTCTTTCCGGACAGGCTCTAGCTAAGCTTATCGAGGGAATCGAAAGGCTCTGCTGTTTGCTGCGGCACCATCGAGTGCTAATGCAGTGAGCAGAAAGCTGATGGCAGATTAGGCGTGAGTCGGTTCAAAAGGGAGATACTGCGCTGCGCCCCCCCCCATGACGCATCCCCCTATAAATACCTTGGATCATGCTCCGGATACTGATCGGCTGGGCAAACTCGAATCCACTCATTAATCGTGTCAACAAGCCGCGTGCGGTCACGCGGCAAATTGCCTTCAAGCGGGAAGAGATTGGAGACGTGATTAGCACGAAAGATAATCTGGCCCTCCTTGGGGGTGATGTTTTGGATTATATTGCCCATCTCCTGGAGCAGCTCTCTGACACTGAGTAGTTCGATGCTGCCGTCTTTGGTGCGCGCCGCATAGGGCGTGCTGGGAACCACGGTTGTGGTAAGAAAGGAGAGAAAATTAGGCGCGGTCTCCGAGATTACGCGTGAGCTCTCGCGGCAATGGGCAGAGCTTAGCTTTTTACCGCCGACACCGAGCATGTATATCTGTGACATCTTCCACCCGGCGTGTCTCAATTTGTACGAGGCTTGAATAGTCTCCTCGGCGGTAACGCGCTTGTTAATCAGCGCGAGTACCGCATCGGCGCCGGATTCAACGCCGACGTAGGCGATGCGCAGACCCTGCGCCGCGAGAGCGGCAAGATCCTCCGCGCTTTTTTCTAGAATGTTGCGCACGGAAGCGTAGATTCCGACGCGTACGCTGCTCGGGAAGGAGGTGCGTAGCTGTCTGAGAACGTCAAGCAATAATTCTGTCGGGGCGGCTAGGGCGTCGCCGTCGCAGAGAAATATCTTTCGCGGGGCCTGGCCATACTGGGCATAAAAATGGGCCGCCTTCTCAAGGTCCTTACCAATCTCCCGGAGTGGTCGCACGCGGTACTGCTTGTTGCGATACATCGCACAAAAGGTGCAGGCGTTGTGCGAACAGCCGATGGTGACCTGGATCAGAAGGCTTTGCGCCTCTGAGGGCGGGCGATAGACCGGTTCGGCATAGGTGATCGGCAGCGAAATGGAGGGCATACCCACAGTCTATGGCAATTGTTTGTGACGCACCAGAGCCGCCACGGCACAGCCAAGAAGATCTATATAGGTTGGGCTCGGAGAGTTCTTTAAAGATTTCTTGCGCTCTTCTACGGCAGCCAGAAGTATCTGCCGTACGGTCAGAGCCTCGCTACCGGCTTGCAGCGCGGAATCCAAAATTTGATTCAAGTGCGAGCGATCCCCAGAAGAGAACTCAAAAGCTTCACTGGCCTGCCGAAGGCAATGGATCGCTGAGGGCGACTAGCTTTGTAGCAAATTGAGTCTCAACCTCCATGCATACCCTCCAAGCTACTAAGGAAAGTTTTGTTCGCTCGCAGTAACTGTTCACGGGTAACTGCTCAATAAGTGTGGGCGATCTTCGACCTTCCCGGGAGCGCGGACGTAATGCCACTTAGACGGTGAGCTAAGGTATTGGAATGGAAGAAAATTATTGAACTTGAACCGCTCCTGATTCCTGCCCCCGTTCCCGCTCCTAGTCTGTCTTGAGAACAAGGGAAGATAGAATAGCCACTATTGATTCCAGCGCAACTCTAGCTTCCTGTATGTCAGAGCTTCTTAGCAACTCCCAGCTGGTAAGCA
>CAIXSY010000343.1 GCA_903922175.1 uncultured delta proteobacterium
TCACTTGAAAAACTGACCGCGGCGGCGGCGCCTGCCGTCAGCTTTGTCCTGCTGGGGGCAATTTATTAATTTCTTGCCGCTTTTCGTTCTCCAGAAAAGTAGCTTTTAGAAAACAGGGTCTTTCCGGACAGGCTCTAATTAACAGGGCCTTAGGGCAATTTATGGAATCGACAAAGAAACGCTTCACCCGTCTCGACAGAGAGTTTGGATATACCTCAGAACCAAAATGAATGGTCGCAGCAGATCAGTTAAGCCTGCAAGGAAGCTTGCCCCAAGTTCTGCCGTAAGCCTCAAGGTCTGAATTTCATTGGTTCGAGGCGCGATTCGCTACTTTCAAGGACTCCATCTCGGCACTTGTCGGCAATAGTTGAGACCGTAACGTGCGTGCAAAAAGTTCCTACTTCCCCACCCCTTCAACCACGTGCAGGCTCTCGCGCAGCTCCTGCATTAGCCCCGGATCAGTGATAAAAAGATCGATCAGAAAGCCTTTAGTCGGCGCCACCAGATGGGTTGGAGTTTTAAGCCTATCAATCAGGCGCGTGACGATGGCCTCAACCATGGCTCCTTCATCGGCAAATGTTTGTGCCTGGAGCGATGTCACCTCCTCCTTCCAATGATCGAAGACCTGCTCGACCGAGAGAGCCTCCTCTTCTTGCGGGATGGTCTTACGCTTCGATACCGGCTTAACGGCTTGCGCCGCGATTTCTTTTTTCTTTGCGCTACTCATAATTACCTTACTATTTTCAGATTATCCTCTATGAGCTCCTCTTGGGCAACAGCATTTGCTTTAAGAAGCTCATAACGTGCTAGATCTCTATAATCATTATCGTAAAGATACCCTCCGAAGTTGTTTCGTGCTTTATAATTTTTGGGGTCGCGTGCGAGAGCCTCCTTGTAGTACTGGGCTGCAAACTTGCCCTGCCCGTTAGCCTCGTAAAGTTGCGCCAAGTTGGCATAGGCCTGCGAATATTCGGGGAATTTTCGTATGGTCGCGCTAAAAAGCTGCTTTGCACCATTCATATCTCCGCGCTGAAAGGCTACACAGCCAAGCCCATCGAGTGACTCGGGGATCTCAGCCACCTCAAGCGCCAAAGAGAACACAGCGTGCGCGTTTTCGAGCTGCCGTGTACGTAGCAGGGCGACACCCTGGTTAATAAGCGCTTGAGCACGACTGACAGCGTCTGGGTCGGGCGCCCGCACCTCCGGTCGAATGCACCCGATGAGACACCAGCTAAGCAACAAGACGTACAAGCTCTTCATCTGACACCCCCTCATTTTCATACGCCGGCTCCACATTTCCCAACGCAACCACAGAAACCTCGTCGACGATCTCCTCAAAACAAAGCACCGGCAGGTGAATCTTTCGGATGCTTAAACACTCCTTAATCAAACGCCGTGCGGCACGCGAAACAAGAAGCACGACGCTATTCTGTTGATCATTTGCGGGAAGCTCGCGCAAATAGTTCACCAGCATGTCGACATGCGCCGGATTAAAGGGACTGCCTTCGCGCTCAGCCTTGGCAAAGGCGAGATCGAGCAGCGGAGATACGGTAACGGCCCTGAGCTCACCACGGGTGCCGACATGAAGCGAGCAGATTAAACGGCGCAGCGAGATACGCACCTCCTCCAGCAACCGATGCTCAGCGCCAACCTTCGGTCGCACCTCGGCAATGGCCTGTAGGATCAGATCAAAGTTTCGCACAGGGATGTGCTCCCTGGTCAAGCTCCGAAGAAGTTCAGAGATCTGAGTGACGCTCGCCACACCGGGGACGACCGCCGAAACAAGCTCGGGCGCCTCTTTGTCAAAGTAGTCAAGCGTACGGCGCGTAAGCGTGTCATCGATAAACTCCGGAGTGCGCTGGTTAACGAGATCGACGAGGGCAGCCTGAATTTCAAGAATAAACTCTGCCCCCTGCTTGGTCGACGGCACGTGGGCCACCGGCACTCCACGCATACGCAGGCGATATCCGCTCTCAAAATCCTTGGCTGCTTCAATGTCGGGAAGCGCAAAAACCAAACCCCACTGATCAAACCCTTGCTGACGAAAGGCTTCAAAGCCTTCCAGCAACACCCTCGAGCCGTGAAGCGAGAGTAGCTGCGCCCGTCCTATTTCAGCGCTCAACGTCGGAATCGTGTGCGGCTGAAAGCGCTTGAGCGCAGGAGCCGCCGCTCGAACGCGACGCCGGCTCCAACTGACTATAGCCGAGCCGCCGCAGAAAATTCCCAGGGTAAGAAATGCGAACACCGGCATCCCCGGCATGCAGGCCATAACGAGGGCGAAGAAACCGAGGAGCGCACGCACATGCGGAAGCTGCCCAAGCTGCTCCATAACCTCGCGTGCGAGCGAGTCTTCCGTGCCACGCGCTACCCTCGTGACAACCATCCCCGCGGCCAGGGCGTTAAGAAGAGCCGGAATCTGCGATACCAAACCCTCACCCACACTTAAAACCGTATATTTCTGGATTGCGAGCTCGAACGAAAGCCCCTCAATGACCAGACCAACCAGAAAACCACCGAGGATATTAACGGCGATAATCACCATACCGGCAATAGCATCACCTTTAATAAATTTCATAGCTCCGTCGAGAGCCCCATAAAAGCGCGACTCAACCTGCAGGTCGATACGCTTTTGACGCGCAGTTTCGAAGTCGATGAGACCGGCACGCACATCGGCATCGATCGACATCTGCTTTCCGGGCAACGCATCGAGAGTGAAACGAGCCGAAACTTCGGCCACACGCTCGGAGCCTTTAGCGATTACAATAAATTGAATCAAAGTGATGATAAAAAATACGACTAAACCGACAACAAGATTGCCCTGAATCGCCACCTTGCCGAAGGCCTCGATCATCTGTCCGCCCTCGCCATGAGCCAAAATAAGACGCGTCGATGAGACGTTGAGGGTCAGACGAAACATAGTCGCCAGCAGAATCATTGAGGGCAGCGATGAAAGCTTGAGCGAGTCTCCGACATAGAGCGCGCTGATAAGAAGCCCCAAAGCCAGCGCCAGGTTAATCACCAGGAGAAAGTCCATGACCCCCGGACTCATCGGGAACATCATCATCCCAACTGCGGCGATGAGAGCGACTGGTATAAATAGATCGCGGAACATAGCAAACCTGTCCAAAGGCGTACGCCGGCCAAAGTGGCAACCGGCGTACGCAGTGATTACCTAGCGTACCGAGAGGTTTCTCAGCGGAACCATCTCACATTCATGTTTAGATTTTTCGGTGTTCGATTTCATCGTCACCATCTGCATCTGATACTGCCAGTACATCTGCTGCTGAATAGCCGCCGTAAAACCCGACATTATATCCCCGGCTCCACCGCCGAGTGTCTGCGCTATACTTGAAAAGTCACTGACGAGTGAATTGTTCGGCTCAACCGCATAGCGCCCATACGAGCCAGTCAATGGGTTTAACCCTGCATTCAATTGAATTTCTCCAGACATAAATCCCCCAAGTTGTTAGTCACAGCAGGAGGTGCGTTATCTACCGCACTATCTTGCTCTCATTATCTTTCACTATCACTATTAGTTTCGGAGAATTGGGCCAAAAGTTTCCTCGACGGAGGCGAATTTCGCAAATAAAGGGCTGATTGGGCGAAAATAAATTTGACTAGCGAGCCGAGATGCGAAATAATCACACTACGCCTGATGTTCGGTTTTATGCCGTCACTTTTATTGGAGGTCTTGTATGAAACGTTTATTAACAGCCTTGCTTAGTACGAGTATGCTTTGCATTCCCGGCCTGAGTCGCGCCCAACAGTATGAAATTATTCCACAATTTGCCGACCGCTATATCGTAGCGGCAAGCCAAGACGGGAATCGCTTGATACTTGGTCAGCAGCAAGCGATTGCAGATGGTTGGTATAGCGACAAAATGAGCCTGTATGATGGAAAGCAGGAGATCGCGCTCACTCTCTCTGGGTCCGGTACCACAAAAGGATGGGCGCAGAAGGTCCTCGCCATCAATAATAAGGGACAGTTCCTTAGCGAGATGACCAATTGGGATGCCAAAGATGTTCATTTTCGGTTAGGCGACGCTACTGGTGCGAGCACGACTATCCTCGATCATGAATTCAGAAGCCTGTGGAGCACCCAAGGCATGAGCTTTGACCTCAATGATGCAGGCCAAGCCCTGATAGAGTTGAGCGAAGAATCTAATACGCTTAAAGATGATTCAATAACCCGTGTGCTTTACTTCTACAACGGCGTCGGAGTTGAAAAGATTGTGCAGGAGGGCCCCTCGCCGTTGATGTCTACTGAGGGACTGCAAAGCTTTGCCTTAAGCGAGGACGGTAGGATCGCCTACACCAGCCAGGCCAAGGGAAAGAAGACATTCCAGCACTACATTCGCGAAATCGATGGTTCGGTGCGACTTCTCAACTTACCTAGCTTAGCGGAGTTTGGCTTTGTTCACTCGTTTACCAAGAATCGCCTCCTTTTCGGCGGAAAATCTGCGGAAATCGTCTATGACCTCGTCACAGGAGAGATTACGCCGCTCTATCCGAATAGCGATTCGCTGATGTCGTGGGCACTTACCAGCGAACCATTTAATGGCGAGCAGGTAACTTTTAACGCCTTGCGCAAATCAGGCGACACTTTTCGGGTGTACATAGGGACCGCCTCCCTCAGCCAGGGGATTAGCTATATGGACTGCCCACTTCCGTTTGACAAATCGTATCCGCTCTATATTGCCGCCCTTGCAGACGGGAAGTCTTTCCTCGTCTCATTGTATGGCACAAACAACCCTAAAGGGGTTGCCGCTCCAGGAACGTATCTGTTGCGACCATCAACCGGAGCCGCTGGTGCGCAAAGCTGCACGGTATACACGAGCCCTGACCAGTTAACGTCGGGAAAAGCTGGTGCGACACAGGTCGCCAACGTCAGCAACGGTAAAGCCAAGGCCAAGGCAGCGAAACACAAGAGCAAAAAAGCTCGGGCCAAGGCGCGCAAAGATAAGAAGGCTGGCCGAAAGGCACTCAAGGCTTAGGGTCAAGATTAGGTAGGTTTGCTAGCGTAGGTTTGAAATAGGTTTGTTCATCATAAGCTGGGAGGGGGCCCTTTGCCCCCTCCCAGCTTGCTTTAGGATGTGATCAAATTATCACCAGGCGAGAGGCCTGCGACCGAGTCGAAGGGAGGCGAGTGCTGAAGCCGTAAAGTTAGCTGACGCAGTGGCCGCTAACGTCTATTGCCTCATCAGGAGTTTCCCCCTTCGCTCGACCTCCCCACTTTGCCTTGCCTCGCGGCAAGTGCTACGTAGGACAAGACGGCTAAGGCCGTCGGCTGCGGCCGAAAGCTGCAGCGGCATCGGATGCAGTAAGCAGAAAGCAGATTTCTGAAAGCTGCTTACAGAAGGCAGATAGCGAGCAGGGTCGGTTCAACGCTCGTCGGTCTGAGACAGAACCTCACTAGCTCTCCCCTTTTGTAGCCGGCCGTGACGGTTACTAAAGTTTACACTCCCGCCCCTGCGGCGGCTCCCGCACCCCGACATACTTGATATTGCAGAATTCGTGCATGCCCTCCCGAGAACGGGTGCGACCGATGCCGCTTTCACGAGCACCACCCCAAGGAGCACCGAGAGGCGGAATCCCATGTGTGTTGACGTTAACCACCCCAACATCCAATTGGAGCGCGATCTTCTCTGCGCTATCCTTATCGTTCGTCCATACCGATGCCGTCAGACCATAGGCATGGCAATTGATGCGTTCTATTACCTGCTCGATCGAGTCATACGGCATGAGCGGAAGAACTGGACCAAAACACTCTTCACGCACGATGCGCATCTCATCAGTTATTCCCGTCAATAAGGTCGGCGGGTAAAAACTCCCTGCAGCTCTGCCGCCACACTCGGCTGTTGCGCCTTGAGCGCATGCGTTATCGACCAGCGCGGCTACACTGCGTAGCTGCACCATATTAACCAAAGGACCCAACTCAGTTGTCGGATCCAACGGATCTCCCATCTTGATCTCACTTGCCAGCCGCTTATACGCCGTCACAAAAGCTTCGAATTTTCCACGCGGCACATAGGCCCACTTCGCGGCGCAGCATATCTGGCCTGCGTTGGAACAATTCTTGGCAATGAGAGCTGCTGCTGCCACCTCAGGCTCCATATCATCGAGCACAATAGCAGCATCGATTCCACCAAGTTCAAGAGAAACACGGCACAGCCTCTCGGCCGCGACGCGCATCACCTCCTTACCGGCTCGACTGGACCCGGTGAGTGCCACCATCGCCACATCAGGCTGACGCACGAGAGCCTCTCCGTGTTCCCTTCCTCCAAGAACTATCGAGACACAGCCCGGAATGGTCTGTTCAAATAATCGCCATAGGGCTGCCCCAGACTCTAAGCTATATTCAGAGGGTTTTAGTACGACCATATTACCGGCAATAAGGGCCGGAAGGGCGACAAGAAGCGGAAGTGCATACGGATAGTTCCAGGGAGCAATTACAGCGACTACCCCAATCGGATCGAAGTAAACTATGCCACCAGGAGCAGCTTCAGGTTTGATCCAATCGGGACAGGCCTCACACAGATAACGCACCCCTTCAACACAGCGCTTCACTTCGTTACGAGACTGCCGGATCGGCTTCCCCATATCGTTTGTTATCAGTCGCGCCAGCTCGTCACTCTGCTGCTCAAAAAGCGCCGCCAGCGGCAGAATTCTTGCCGCCCGCTCGGCCGCACTCAACCTACGCCAGAGGGGCCACTGCCGCCTGAGCTCCCCAACGATAGCTGGAATTGAAGCAAGAGGGGTTCCTTGTGGTTGCGGCATAGGAGAGGTCCGTTAGTTATTTGGCTCGTAATTACCTTGGCTCTTAATACCGCAGCGGATGATTGAATTCAATCGCTAAGCCGCCGAGGCCAGCGCTTCGTCGGAAATCTGTGGCTGGTACGAGGATGACAATACCGTTCTCAGGGCAGCGATCTCATTATACAACATCGCCTCACTCCTCAGGGGAATCACCCCTTCTAAGACCCAGGGAATGTTACTCGGCGCTGACTGAAAAAAGCTGCTTTCGAGCGCGTAGGTGGAGGTCGTAACTGGGTAGTGCGTGGTGCGGATTCCGCCAAAGGCACGGTGATTACCATACGGCAACGAGTAGTGAATTTTGGAGATCTGCCTTTTTGCTCTTTGGAAAAACTGTTGTAACTGCGGCGCATCTTCGCGATGGCCCAATTCAACCCAATGGCAGATGTCAAAGGTACAGTACAGGTTTGGACACAATTCAAGCGCACGTCCCATTTCATCAATCGTCTGAAAGTTAACCTTACGACAATCCATGTTCTCGATCGAAATGCGCACCGAGGGCGGAACGAAACTATTGAGGCGCCGTAGTCGATTGAGCGAAACACCATCCGGGTGAATGGTAAACTCTCGTATCCCAAGAGTCTCGAAGATCAACTGAAGTTTCCGCACCAAGACATAGTCATCTTCTGCGTGACTATCCTTTAATGACTCGAGGTGAATCGAATTATGCGGAAGGTTGTAAAGCGAGCGTCCAACGCTTCGTGTTAGTCCATTTCGCCCTAACAACATATCGCTGATCGTATCCGCGTGCGCCGTAAAGAGATCTTTGTGCGGCAGGAAGAATTCTACGCCGCTAATTGCAGCGGGGGTGCGGCTTAGGTTGTGTATTATTTTTCGATACTGAGGACGAGAGGATTTGTGCTCACGCCAACAGAAGAAATCAGCCAAACCAACAACGATTTTAGGAGAATCGATGACCATACAACTCCAACCACCTACTTCTCAAAGACTAATCAGCAATTGGATCGAATGTGCTTCACTTTAGGGCTGTGCGGGGGCTAGGGCGCAGGAACGCACATCCATTCACGGGCAGTAACTACCTGATTTCTTGGACGGGAAATACAAATAATCACTAGATATTTCAGTGAATTACCTCACCGAGCAGCTTATGACGTAGAGATTAAACAGTGCTAGGCTGGCCCGATGATCATTTCAACAACACAGGCTGGATACGTAGCGATAACCTGCTTTTTGGTTTTTACCGGGGTTGGTGCTTGTGCGCAGGTCTACAAGCTTATTCAACGCACCGCTGCTTGGAGAAGAGGGGATCTGCCACGCACCCATGTCTGCGATGGGCTTCACCCGGTTCGGGAGATGTGGAGCTTCTCTGCATTTCTCTTGTTTGCACTTTCCGGCCTTACGAGGACATACCTTGATTACTTCTTGCTGTTTAGCCGCCTGCCCGTGGTGATTAGCTTGTCCAGGAATTTCATACATAATCTAGTACTTTCTCTTACACGCTGCGCGCGGTAATTCAATGAGGCCGTTCGTTAATTTGCGCGCTAAATCGCGACTAGTCAACTGAGGAAGATGATGGGGCCGAATGGGCACGATGAAGTCAAACATGGGGGAACACAAAAAATTCAGTTTTCCCCACCAATCCCAAAGATCAATTTAAATGTTTTCCGGCTCTTTTGAGTAAATTCAAGCCCATGCTTTGATGAGAGAATGCACACCCTTTTTCCAATCCATATCCGAATATAAAAGTTATTTATTCTATGAAGATCCGCTAAGATCGCGCGAAGCTCCACGAAGGAAAATCCTTAGCCTCGCTCTTTGGGGTTGGGGCTGTTCTTTTTCTCAGTCTCAGCCTAAAGGTACCTACCCACTGTTTTCCTTTACGAGCTGGTGGTTTAAGCTCTACCTATGAAGAAAATCATCTCTCTGGCTCCTAGCCTTGCTCTTTGCCTTGCTCTTACTGCCTGCAGTACAACGATCAGCGCCCCCACAAATCTCACGGGTGGAACCTTTCCACAGGTGCAGGGTCAGAACCTGGCCGACGAAAAAGTTATTATCCCCGATAGTTTTCATGGAAAGGTAACGCTACTTTTGATCGGCTATCAGCAGAAAGCTCAATTTGATATCGACCGCTGGATCTTGGGTGCGCTGCAAGCTGACATCCCCGTGCAGATCGTGGAGGTGCCGACTATCGCCGGGATGATGCCGCAGATGGTGCAGGGCTTTATCGAGGGCGGAATGCGCAGTGGAATACCGAAAGAGGGTTGGGCTTCCGTTGTCACGATCTTTGGCGATGCCCCCAAAATAATTCAGGCCATTGGAAATGAACGTCCCCAAAGCGCACATGCCGTACTACTCGATCCAGCAGGGAGAATCGTGTGGACCTCGAACCGTGGCTATTCAGCTCAACAGGTACTGGAGTTAAAAGAGGTAGTGCAGAAGTTGGCTCCCGCAACCAAATAACCCCCCTACCCCTGAAAAGCGATCAAACGGCGCAGGCGGCGCTGGGAGTAGAAAGCTACGCCTAAGAGCATCAACACCCCGGCGAGTGCAGCGCCTACGATCTTTCCAACTCCAAGTCCCATAAAAGCTCCCTGAAGACCCGCCAGATCCCAACGAGCTGAGGCTACGACCGGCACAGGCTCAGCCGCAGGTGCCGCATTGACCACTTCACGCAGCGGAATAGGCTGCGATGAGCGCTCGCTGCGACTGACGAGAACGGCTATCTTCTCCTTAGCTATGCCAGAGGCGCCAGCCACGAGTGCGGCGACCGCATCGCGTTCGACGGTGGCATCCTGTTCAACCACCAGGAGCACCGAGGCCGTGCCCTTTTTCTCGTCCATGACCTTTCCAAAGAGTGGGTCGACCGGAGGCAGATTAAGATGCACGCGAGCCTCCAAGATGCCACTAACCGTAGCCAGGGTATCTTCTATCTCCGCACTTAGCTTTCGCTGCAAAACAAAGCGCTGCTCATCCGGCGGCGTCGTAAAAGGCGATCTCTCAACCAGTGGCGTCCTGCCCTCGCGCAGCACACGCGTGGCCGAAAGGTACGAGAGCGCCTGCAGCGCCTGGCTGTCGGGCACCGCTAGCGCCCAACGCGAATCTGCCTGCTTAATCTTTTCTGCGTTAATAGAGGCAGCGCCGAGCTTGGTGACCAGGCGGTTGGCCTCTGATTCGCTCAGATCGTGAATTATCTGCTCTCTACAAGCACTGATGAGGCAAAGGACTAGGATTATCGTAAGGCATCGAGCAAGTTTATTTGGCAACAGCTTTTTCATACTTTTCCTTTAACAGCAATAGCCCGCGACTATGCAGCCGCGAGACCCATGATTTCGAGAAACCCTCATGCTCATTAACGATCTCCGTGAAAGACTTCCCCCGAAAATAGAACTCCTCAATTACCATCCTTTCCTTCGCGGGAAGGTCGGCGACGATCTCAACGAACATCTGCGTCTGCTGACGGGCTACAATTCCCGACTCGGGATCATTGGGACCAGCATTGTCCACCATTTCATGCTCAACGTCGCTTACCGAGAGCCTAAAAGCTAAGGCACTTTTGGCGGCATATTCGAGGACTTCGGCTAACCGCTCTCCCCTCGCCCGACTCTTATCCTTAACTTTAACTTTAACTTTTACGCGCGACCTACCACCGCAGCGCTGTAGATCGTTTTCGCGCAGCTCATGTGCGCCCTGGAGAGCCTGGGCATAGCGGTACCCAGCACCAGAGACATCAGAGCATTCGCGGATGCCATCAATAACGGCTCCTCGAACACGCAGGTAAGCGTACGTTTTAAAGGAGACCCCCTCTTCCTTATTGAAGCGCGTCGCCGCCTCGACAAGTCCGAGGTACCCCGCGGCAACGAATTCGTCGAACTGGTCGTTAGGAAGACCCATGCTATGGATCAACTTCTTCACCACCGTATCGACGAAACCTCGATACTCGACTATTAATGCATCTCGTGTACGTTTTTTATCGTCCATAACCACTCGTAACATCATATGGAGCAGGACCTTTGACCTTACTACAAACCCTGCTTATGTATCGCGTATTAGCGCCAAAAGTTTCCTCAAATTGCACAATTATTTGAACTTGCTTCTGCCAACAAGGAAGTACTATAACCTCGCTGTAATTACTCATTAAGTCCGGGTGGGCCAATCGTGAGCGTGCTCGTGGTCGTGAAACTGGTCGATATAACTGATTGATTTGAGGAACATTTCGACCAGGACCACGCTCACGAATTATTAAGTTACCCGGGGTTATTGAGCAGTTACACCTCGCTATCATAAGCACTTAAATCAATTGAGGTATTGTATGGCATTTCCAGTCACTCGCATGCGCCGCCTTCGCCGAACTCCACAGTTACGCGCGATGGTGCGTGAAACCCGTCTTACGCCTAGCAACCTTATGATGCCGATCTTTCTCGTGGCCGGGAAAGGTATTAAAAAAGAGATCTCCTCCCTCCCCGGTTTATACCATTTGAGCTCAGATATGGCCGTTGAAGAGGCTAAACAGATCCATGACTTAGGAATCCCCTCAGTCCTGCTGTTCGCTATCCCCGACTCGAAGGATACCCAGGGCAGCGCCTCGTGGCAAGACGACGGTGTGGTGCAGCAAACCGTGCGCGCCATCAAAGAGCAGATTCCGCAGCTTATGGTGTGCACCGACCTGTGCTTCTGCGAATACACCTCGCATGGGCACTGCGGGATTATCCACAACAATGACGTCGACAACGACGCCACCCTAAAGATTACCGCCCAGCAAGCGCTCTCCCATGCGCGCGCCGGCGCAGACATTATTGCGCCAAGCGGAATGATGGACGGCGTGGTGACGACAATGCGCAGCGCCCTTGACGAGAACGGATTTCAGGACGCCGTAATTATGAGCTATGCCGCCAAGTTCGCCTCGGGCTTCTACGGGCCATTCCGCGAGGCGGTGCAATCGACACCTGAGTTTGGCGATCGCCGTAGCTACCAGATGGATCCAGCCAATGGGCATGAAGCCCTGCGCGAAGTTGCCCTCGACATCGAGGAGGGCGCCGATATCGTCATGGTTAAGCCGGCGCTGGCCTATCTCGACATCATCCACGCCGTACGCGAAAAGTATCAGATGCCGCTTGCGGCCTACAATGTGAGCGGTGAATACGCCATGATCAAAGCCGCAGCCGCCAAGGGTTGGATCGACGGGCGCCGCGTGATGCTAGAAACCCTGCTATCGATTAAACGCGCCGGAACGGACATAATTATCAGCTACTTCTCGAAAGAGTTTGCTGAACTGTACCGGAAAGGAGCAGTGGAAGGCTAGCGGCGCGCTTCCTTCGACTTCGCTCGGGACAGGTCGCGCGCTGCTAGATTGATCGATGCCGCTGCCAAAAGTATTCGAGATGTGCTAAAGAAAGCCGTGTGTGAGATCGCATAGAACTATGTTTGCAAAGCTACGCGTCGACATCCGCACCTTCCTCGTGTTGTTTAATTTATTCCACCAGCCTATGCCACGGCGAGATCTATACTGATTCCAACTTACCATAGCAGAGGAATGCAATGCCCATTCGGTATTGGAACTAACCCATATCAAACATCTCTGATGCCTGGTATATTTCGATAAAATAAATAAGTAATTATGCTACACGAACAAAACATTTGTCATAACAGCGTGAGAAGTCTGGCGAGATAAATTTCGAATCCAGCAATTTATTTTATTGGCTGGTGCTAAGATGGGGTACTTTTAGGGCAAAGTATGCGATCTATAAATATAAACAAACCCTGTCCTCCAAGATGGGGAGCAGGTACCACGACAGACAGACGCATTGTAGATTTAATATTCAAAACGCGTCTCAAAATGGATCGTCAGAGGCCACAGCGCCCACAACCGGCACATGCTGTCGATGCCGTTATGCCCAAAGGCATTACCCTGATCAATCCAGAAGCCCCTGGAAAATTCTTCCTGTTGAAAGATGATGGAACAGAAGAGCATCCTACCCCACCCGGTATCTTTGTTACAGGAAAAGTGCGTGGCTTACACGGTACCACCGAGATCCACACGATGCTCCCCGAGGGCGTTACCTATGAGCAATACATAGCGAGTAAGAAGCCAGTACTTTGGCTCGTGCATGGCTTGGGGGGCAACGCCACGCAGGCCCATGCGTTGATGGCGGAAATTGCGAAGGGTGAATATATGGTTCGTGCCATATCTCTTCCTGGACACGGATCACTTCCCGGAAAGGAAAAAGACACGTTCCCCAATACCCCGGGCTTGCGCGGCATCATCGAGCGGACGTTTGGTCTCTACCCTGAGAACATACGCGATCTCATGGAGACCTTTCACGGCGAGCCAAAGGTACTGTTCCTACATTCGGCCGCTGCTTGGTGGGGACAGAGATTCTGGCTTTCGAGACTGGCGCACAAGGCCATTCACGGGGTTATTTTTGATGCCCCCGTGGCCTCCAACGGAACTGGGCACTCAGCAATTGAACACACGAGTCGGATCGACAACTGGCCTGCGATGCGAGCTTGCCTCAGGCAATTTAAGTTCTGGGGGAAGCATCGCTTTTTGGAGAGCGCTTTAAGAGATGATCCTGAAGGGTGTCGCCGAGTTCTTCTTTCTGGAAGCCGTAAGAGCAACGACCATTTTGTAAAAGCCTATATGGCGGGGTTAGATCGTGTCTCTAACATGGACTACCTTAAGACACTAATTGTTTCCTTCTCCTCTCTTTGGGGGGCGCGCTTTAAACCGAAAGATACCTCAATTGGCGGCAATTTCCGTGTTCTGCTAAGTCATGGCAGCGATTCGAATTATACTGATAAGCAGCATAAAAAAACAGCTGATGAGTGGATATGCAATTACGTTTCTATTCCTGGCCTTCCGCATGAAGGCGCGGCACTGGCTAGTGACCGTCAAGTTCTGGCAGGCCGCATTGTGGATATTTTAGACAAACCGCCCACCTCTATCGAAGTGCCCTCGGCTGAGCGGACGCCACCTAGGCAGTTCCCTGATCCGTTTGAGGTACCAGCAGTAACGTAATGGCTGGAATTGGGCTTCAGGGAACAAAGATTACGAAGATAAATCCGTCTTAGGGTAGCCCATAGGGCCTGCTCACAGCTGGTGCGGCGCCTGTGTCCAAGGGCTGTTGCTGTTCTCTGTTGCCGTAAGCCGGCCGCAGAGCGCTGCGCATATTCGGTTTTTGCGAAACTGCGGACACCACTTCTACAGCAGACGCACAGAAAGAATCCGTTCAGATACAACGTGCCGCTACAACGTCTCCGTCACCTTAATGATCGTGCGCGGAGCCTCCGCATTGTACCCCATGATGCGGGTGAGATGACTGGCAAAGAGCTGCCCCGCCACGATTGACACCATGGGTGAAACCCATTCAGGCATCTGCGCTAGCTGAATCGGCGATTGCGCCAGCGAAAGGGCCGCTTTCTCGTTAGAGATAACGACGAGCTCAACGGCGTGCTGTCGACGCAGGCGATCAAGCATACTGAGCATTGAATCAAAGACCTGACCAGAGGGAGCAACTGCCAGCACCGGGAATCCACCTTCGACCATAGCGATGGGGCCATGTTCAAAATCTGCCGACGAGTAGGGCTCGGCCACGACATAGGTCAGCTCTTTAAGCTTAAGAGCCCACTCGAAGGCGGTGGCATAGTTAAAACCTCGGCCCAGGACAACACACTCCTTCATATAGCGAAAACGCTCTGCTAGACGGGCAATCTCAGCGTCGTGCTGCAACATCTGCGTCATCCACTGCGGCACCTGGGCCAGCGTCTGCCAAGCCTCTTCATCCTTATTAAGAGCTGCCGAAAGCATGGCGATGGTCATCAGCTCAGTGGTGTATGTCTTGGTTGCGGCGACAGCATTCTCAGAACCAGCCTTTATATCAAGCACCAGATCGGCGCTGGCGGCCAACTCGGAGTTGCTATTGTTCGTAATCGCCAGCGTCAGGCACCCCTGGGATCGCCCCTCGCGCAGCACGCTCACCACATCGGGTGACTTTCCAGACTGCGATATACCAACAACTAAGCCATCCTTGAGTATGGGTGGCTTTTTGTAATAGGTGAAGAGTGATGGGGTGGCCAGCGCCAGAGGCAGCTGGTTAAAAGCTCCCCACAGGTAATTGGCATAACGGCCAGCGTTATCTGATGTTCCACGTGCAGCTAGAAACACATAGCGCGGCGAACGCGAACGAATAACCTCTGCCGCCGCCTCAATCTGCTGGCGCTGGGAATGGAGCAATTCTGCTATACGAACCGGCTGCTCTAGGATCTCACTGTGCAAAGTCATAGATATAAAACCCTTCGTAAGTGTAACCTATAGGACACTAGCAGGATTCGACAAAAAAGACACTTTGGCAGATGAATTGAAACCCGCGCTCGATTCTGTTAGCGTCTATGTAATGCTCTTCAAACTAACATCGTAGGAGATTTTATGGGAAAGGGAGATAAGAAGACTCGCCGTGGAAAGATTAAGACTGGGTCATACGGGAAGACTCGCCCCACGACACAGAATTTGAACAAGGCTAAGAAAAAAGCCGCAAAAGCCAAGAAGTAGTGGCACCAATCGGCGCAGATGCACTGTCTGCGCCGAACTAGACCCTCTAGATTCCTTGACCCTTGACCTCCCGCATGGCCATGGCCCATTCACCATATTCTTGGAATTCGACTGATAGGCATGCGCAGGTCAAAGAAGGAAAGGCCACGGCCAAGCAGAAGTTCAAGGCCAAGTCTACGGCGAAGTTTAAGTTAGCAATGGAGCCTTGGTCTGAGGCGCAGCCTCGCTAGTCTTCTTCTTCTGAAGCTGACGCAGTCAGCAGAAATCTAACGACAGATCGCTGCCAGACAACGGAAGGCACATGACAAGCGTTAGGCTCTTGCGCGCGAATGCGGTAACCATTCACGGGGCGTAACTCATTGATTCTGCATCCTGAATTAAGTTACGCGAAGGACACGAAAGTAGTTGCTGAGTATCCACCTGGAGTTAACTCCAGGTGGATACTCAGCAATTTTTTTCGCGGGTTTCGCGTCCTATTTCGTGGCTTTCGCGTAACTTTATCTCATCCCTGCAATTTCAATAGATTGCACCCCGTGAACGCTTACTAGCCTCCTTGCCCAGCGTAGTCGGCGCTGCGCCCACTCTTGGCGCCACCACTATCGGCCTGACTCGCTCCACGCTCTTTGTCTGGGGGCGTGTTTCTGCTCACAGCTTTTTCTACTCATCATTGTGGCGGGTCCATGTGCTAATGCCACACTTCTTCGTGATCCCTCCATAACTTGGGGGAGAATCAGGTGTTCGGATCGCTTACTGGACCACCAGCTATACCGCGGCCTTAAATTCAGCTGCGCGCTTGTTGTAGTCCTTGTTCCACTCTTTGTGGTGGTCGAGGATCTTTTTGGCGTATTTAACAGAAGACCCGGGGATTGTTTTTTCGCCTCTAAATGCCTTGGCCAGATTGGCTGGACCCCAGTTGTAGGCGATTAAGGCATGTTCGCGGTTGCCCTTAAACCTACCCTCCAGCTCCTTAAGGTAAGCGATGCCAAGGGCAAGGTTGTAGTCTGGGTTGGAGAGCCCATTAATACCGCCCCAGTCGATTTGGTTACGGGCAGAGATATACTTTCCGGTATTCGGAAGGATCTGCATTAAGCCGCGGGCGCCGGCATAAGAGAGCGCGTGACGATCGAAGGTGCTTTCGGCTTTAACGACGGCTGCGACAAATAGTGGATCGTAGTTGGCGCTGTTGCTGGCTTTAACTATTGATTCCGCTAGGTTACGCGCCTCTTTGGGGTCTTTGCGCGAGGAGCCGATGATTTCAAGCACGTAGTTTACCTGCTTGCTAAACTGAACTTCGCGCTCTTTGGACTTCACCTGAGATGAGATTGATACGGGAGTGGGAAGAAGTAGGGATGACGACGGTAGGTACTCCCCGTTTATAGCAACCACAGCGGCATCAACCACGTCGGGCACCGACGCCCCCCGGAGTGGGTAGACACTAACAACAATAGCGGCTAGCACGCTAACGCAGGCATAGAAGAATAGATCTGAGATGTTATCTCCGCGGGAGGGCAATTTGGCTAGGATTCGGCCCGCACGCATGGCGCTAGACCCAACTGCGGAATTGGTTCGGATCTGCGGTGATTGAATCCATGATCGTTGCATGCTCAACTTAGTAATGGGCCGTATTCCACATAAACTAAAAAACACCGGCACCGAGGGCTGATCAAAAAACAGCTGTACGTCTGCCTCT
Source organism: uncultured delta proteobacterium (assembly GCA_903922175.1). Lineage (GTDB taxonomy): Bacteria > Bdellovibrionota_C > UBA2361 > UBA2361 > CAIXSY01 > CAIXSY01. Next base: position 17,010 of record CAIXSY010000343.1, read on the forward strand.
AGCCTCTGCTCTTCTAATCGAATCATAGGGTCTCCTTGCTTCACTCTTTCTACGCGATGTAGGATGAGACTAGTGACCCTAGGGGATCCCAAGTACGCCTTGAGGTGTGACGAAGTCAAACTTTTCGCCTTTAAACTTGGCGTATTTAACGATACAATTCATATAGTTGTGTCGTAACAGCCTGAAAGCGCGTTGTTTTACTCAGCTATGGGAAATCAGCAGGATAGGAGATGAACGCTGTATGATTTTAGAGCAGATTGTTGTCATTGGAGGGGGGCATGCCGGAGTCGAAGCAGCTTGTGCTTCTGCTCGTCTTGGCATTCCTACATGTTTAGTAACTCTTCGCCGCGAGGGCATCGGGCAGATGTCCTGCAACCCTGCTATCGGCGGGCTTGGTAAGGGACAGCTCGTAAAGGAGGTCGATGCTTTGGGCGGCGTGATGGGCCAAGCCATTGATCAGACCGGTATTCAGTTTCGAACGCTCAATGAACGGAAGGGACCAGCAGTGCGCTCTTCGCGGGCCCAGGCTGACCGTGATCTGTACAAAGGTTGGGTGCGAGGTTTTGTTGAATCCATGCCCAACCTCTCAATTGTAGAGGGCGAGGTTGTCTCTATTGAAGCCCCTCATGGTCGAGTCATCGGAGTAACCCTCAAAGATGGCTCGAATATCCCCTGCGCTGCCGTCGTGCTTACCTCGGGTACCTTCCTGCGTGGTCTTATGCATACCGGATGCTGCCAGAGCGAGGGGGGGCGCCTAGGTGATGTTGCGGCCAACGCTCTTAGTGGCTCTTTGGCAGATCTAGGTTTTACGTTGGGTCGGCTTAAGACCGGCACCCCTGCCCGACTCAAACGTTCGACGATTAATTTTTCATCTCTTACAGAGCAGCCAGGTGAAAATCCACCCAAGCCGTTCTCGATGATGACAGAGAAGATCGCTCGTCCCCAGATCTCCTGCTGGCTTACGGCGACCAACGAAGCCATTCATGACTTAATCCGTGCCAGCCGTGAACGAAGCCCGCTCTTCAATGGGCAGATAAAGTCGGGCGGGCCACGCTATTGTCCTTCGATTGAGGATAAGGTTTTTCGTTTCGCAGATAAAACCAGCCATCACATCTTCCTTGAGCCGGAAGGGCGCACCTCGGATGTTGTATATCCAAACGGCATCTCAACAAGTCTGCCAGCAGATATTCAGGATCGTTTCATCCATATGATCCCCGGGTTGGAGCAGGTTGAGATCGTCGCTCATGGCTACGCTGTAGAGTATGATTTTATCGATCCGCGCAGTATTAAGCCAACCCTGGAAACCAAGCTCATTGAGGGACTATACCTTGCCGGTCAGATTAACGGGACCTCGGGATACGAAGAGGCCGCTGGTCAGGGGCTGGTGGCGGGAGCGAATGCCGCGCTTAAGCTCCAGGGACGTGAGCCATTGGTTCTGGGCCGTGGCCAGGCCTACATCGGGGTCATGGTTGATGACCTAACGACACTCGGTGTCGATGAGCCATACCGTATGTTTACCTCACGTGCTGAGTATCGCCTCGTTTTGCGTGAAGACAACGCGGCTACCAGGCTTTGCCCTATCGGCATTGAGCTTGGACTGTTAACCAAGGCGCAACAATGTCGCTTCGAAGATAATCAGGGCTCGCTTGGCAAAGCGCGTTCGTGGACTGAAGCGACTAGGATTAAGCCTTCGGATGACTACAACGCCTGGCTTTCGGCCCTTGGTAGCGCCACGCTCAAGGACAGTATTTCCGTTGCTGGGCTGCTCCGCCGTCCAGAGATACACCTAACTGATATCTTTAAGCAGATACCGTTTGAGGGAGAGCTTAGCCCGGATCTCCTGGCAGCACTGGAAACGGAGATAAAGTTTAGTGGCTATCTAGCGCGCCAGGAGGCAGAGATTGCTGGGCTGTGCCGAATGGAGGGTGATCTTATCCCGGTTGATTTTCCCTATGATAGTATCCCTAGCTTGCGCACCGAGGCGCGTGAGAAGTTAAAGCGCTTCAAGCCATATTCTCTTGGGCAGGCGATGCGCATTCCAGGCATCACCCCCTGTACCGTTTCGTTACTCTCCATATTTCTCAAACGCCATCAGGCGGGGGAGTTCGGTGTTTCTTAGAGGAGTTGAAAAGAGTATAACTTCGGCGGGTTAGTTGGGGTTGTGGGGAACTGCTCAATAACCCCGGGTAAAAGGAACTTGCTTGAACTTGCACTTGAACCGCTCCTGATTCCTGCCCCTGCTCCTTTTCCTATTCCAATCAAGAGGATAAGGGGCAGGAGCAGGAATCGGGAACAGTTCCAGTTCATGTTCAAGATTTAGAATTACCCA
>CAIXSY010000344.1 GCA_903922175.1 uncultured delta proteobacterium
CCTCAAAATTCACTAGTCGGCGCTATTATAGCGTGCCTCTTTCGGGCTTAACCTCGAAATTGGCTACGTATACTACTCTACTATTTCACTTATTTCTCCCGTCCTATCGCGCTTTCGCTGTTTCCGGACAGGCTCTATGTATCTTGCAATGTATCTTCTTGTTGGCCCCGTGATGTCTTGCCTTTGGTACATTGGCCTTAGAGGTGCGAGCAACTTAAGAGAGCCTCTGCTATCCCAATGCACCAACAAGCACATTCAGAGTTATAATCGAGCGACGGTACTGTCGGTCATATCCCTCGTTCAGTCCTTATACTCGATCGCCAACAAGTTGCTGCTGGGTTGGCTTGCTGAATACAACTTGCCGCTCGCCCTCTTTGTTATGGGTGTCGTGATCGTTATCGGCGCTGTGATTTTTCGCCTCAGCTCTGCCGATAATGATCCGCATTTTCCTAAATTATAGTCTTCCCCAAGGCAGAGGCGATGAGGCCTATGGCAAGCTTCCCGGTCGCATTTCGTTTATCGAGTATGGGGTTCAATTCAACTACCTCAAGGCAGCGCAGCTTATCACACTCGGCGATGAGTTCGGTAATGAGGTGCGCTTCGCGATAGGTTAGGCCACCTGCTACCGGTGAGCCAACCCCCGGTGCGTACACGGGATCCATTGAGTCGAGATCGAAAGATACGTGCAGAGCGTCGGTGTCTTTGGTGGCGATCGCCAGCGCCTGTTTCATTATATCGCAGATGCCGCGTTCGTCGATCTCGCGCATCGAAAGAACGGTCACCTTTGAGTTTTTTAGGTTCGCGCGCTCAAGTGGATCGAGGTCTCTGGCGCTGATTAGGACGCAGTTCTCGGCATGCACTGTCGTTCTCACTCCCATCTTATCGACGAGGCTAGGTCTTCCGATGCCCACGGCAGTAGAGAAACTCATGCCGTGAATATTTCCCGAGATGGTGGAATCTTCTGTGTTGAAATCGCCGTGCGCGTCAATCCAGAGCAGGCCAATCCGCTTGTAGTGCTTGCTTAGAGCAGCGGCAGTTCCGATAGTGATGCTGTGATCGCCACCGATGACTAATGGAAATGCCCCGGTCGTAATACTGGCGTCGACCGCGTCTCGAACTCGGGCGCAAGCTTGCATAATGGCGTCGTAGTAGTTCAATTTTGGATTATTACCGATGTTCTCGGGCCGCGGGGGCATGGGCAGGTTCCCGGTGTCTTCAACTTTGATGCCCAGGGCGGTTATTGCCCTAAGCAATCCATCGCAGCGCATTGCGTCTGGGCCCATATCGACGCCTCTTCGGTTGGCACCAAGATCAAGCGGAACACCGATAATTTTAACTTTATTAATCGCCATAGCAGACCTATAAAATTCTATCAGTTAAAACAATACCAGCCGCGCTGACCTGCGACAAGCTGGATACTCTGGAGCGAATACTGCTCAGGTGCCTACGGTTGAAGCTTTTTAGGTAATATCCTAAGATGCAGTATTCATGAAGGCCGGCGGCCCGGCCAATCATCTGACTTTTAAACTTCAAAGGCTACTTTCCCATGAGCATTCCGAACACAACACTTTGCGAGTTGGCCGAAGCGTATGGCACACCGCTCTATGTTTACTCGCGGCGCACCATCGTTGAGCGGTTCTCGGCTCTGCAAACGGCACTGGCGTCGATTCGGCCACTGATCTGCTTTGCCATGAAAGCCAATGCAACCCTTGAAATACTACGCACCTTTCACGGCCAGGGCGCGGGTTTTGACATCGTCTCCGAGGGCGAGCTGCGTCGTGTGCTCAAAATCGACGGTGATCCCTCGAAGGTTGTCTTCTCGGGGGTTGGTAAGACTCGAGACGAGATCGAATTTGCACTGCAGTCGCGAATAAAGTTCTTCAACGTTGAATCATTAGCTGAGCTCGATTGCCTTGAAAGCGTCGCCCGCTCGCTCAATGTGAAGGCGCCGTACTGTGTGCGCATTAATCCCGACGTGGATGCACAAACGCATAAGCATCTCACCACCGGCACCAAAGCCAGCAAATTCGGCATCGCTGTGACCGATGCGATTGAAGCGGTGCGGGCGCGCCGCGACTCGGCGCACCTACAGTTCCAAGGGCTTGATTGCCACATCGGCTCACAGATTACCGACGTTGCTCCACTTGAGGAAGCCTACCGCGAGGTGATGCGTTTGGCGGCACTCTTTACGAGTCAGGGACTCGCGGTGCGCTGTCTCGATCTCGGAGGTGGATTTGGGATCAGCTACTCCGGCCATTATGCGTCGCTCGATATGAACAAACTGAGCACCATGGTAGCGCGTGTCTTTGGCGGATGTGCCTATGAGTTTGCGGTCGAGCCAGGCCGTTTTCTGATCGCCGAGGCGGGAAGTTTGCTCACGCGCGTCTTGTACCTTAAAGATAACCAGGGGCGAAAATTCGCCGTTGTCGATGCGGGGATGAATGATATGGTGCGTCCGGCGATGTACGATGCGTACCACCAGATTGACATTGTCTCGCCGAGGAGCTCATCAGCTGTTGTTGCGAGCGGAGTCGAAACGGTTGATGTCGTTGGCCCCGTGTGTGAGAGCGCCTGCTATTTTGCCAGAAACCGCCAGATGACGCCGATCCAAACAGGCGATCTACTCGCCATCCGCGACACCGGAGCCTATGGCGCGGTGATGGCCTCGAACTACAACGCGCGGCGCATGCCGGCAGAGATCCTCGTTGAGGAGGATGGTACCTCCGAGGTCATCCGCCGTCGCGATGTGTATGAAGATCTCTGGAGGAATGAAACTTAGGGCTAGACGAGGTATCTGCTCAATAACCCCGGGTAGCTTAATAATTCGTGAGCGTGGTCGTGCTCGGGACCTGTCGTTACATCGACCAGGACCACGACCACGCGCACGTTCACGATATTTTTCGCCCCAAGTTATTGAGCAATTACCCCCCCTCCATCGTCTCACCTAACGTGCTGAAATAATGCGAGAATCCGCAATAGCCATGCGCCTAGATTTCTAGCCCAAGGCATCGCCGAGATGTTTAATAAAGTGGATTTTGTTTGCTACATATTCGATAGAACTCAGCATAACTAGAGGTAAGAGAGGTTATTACTCCCGTTCTTTCTTGCGATAGAAAATCGCAGCAGGTTCGGGGGAGGTTAGGTTCTTAGGCAGCTGTCTAGTTTCTTGCTGTCAATGAGGGTTTTTAATCCATCAGCTGTCGTAAGGACGTTGACGCAATGAACCCTATTATCACTCTCTCTCCATCCGGCGGGTCTGCCACTAGCTCTGCTACTCTAGACTTCCGTCAAAAAGCACTTTCTGGTGCACCGATTGGCGTGCCTGAGGATGTTCAGCAGGCTTTTGCCAACCGAACTGAGGCGATCGAGAAGATAGCTTTATCGGTAACAGCTGAGGCGCTTGCCCAGCCAGGCGCGCACGCCACCATTCAGAAGCAGCTTGACACCGCAGTTCAGGGATTACTTAAGCTCGCGAACCCAACCCTTGTCGAGGTGCGCTTATTTGGCGTTCCCACGCGAGATGACGAACAGTTTGCTTATGTCGCCGCCCTCTACCGTACTGCAGTACATGCTATGCAGGCTCTCCCCGCGCATGTGGCAACGGTGCTGGGACAGGCTAGAGAAGCCGCTCAGGATGCGACAACAGCCCAGATACGGGAGGTAAATCAGCTTCTCGCGACTAACAGCACTGCGGCTCCGGGGGTGGTGGCAGAGTTGGCTGCGGATGGGAGTAATTGGGAGGGGCTGCGTAGAGCTATTAACCAAACGGATCCTATAAAAATTGCATTTACGGCGGATGAATTAAAACAGCAGGTCATAGCCATGCTCCCGCAGATTGAGGCCTTGGCAAACAAGCTCTCGTTTCTGCGGCAGTTTCCTGAAATTAAGCTTGGTGATGGCTATGCGGGGGTACTCGCACCTTTTACCGCTGGGTTTCCGAAAACGGAGGTCGAGAAGCTGTCTCAGGTGGGGGCGTTGCTTCGTACCTTAGGTGCGAAGGCTGATCTGCAAAAGAAGCCTGAAGAGGCGCTGACCGAGTGCCAGAAATTCTCGTTTGGCTTTGGGCCTTCGGCGGAGGTTTATAGTGTCCGTCTTAAGGGCGAAATTATCGAAGCTGCTCGACGTAGCATTGCAGCCCAGATCCCGCCCGATGCGGTAAAGCTCGCCGAGATTACTGCATGTAACAAGGATCGAGAGCTTCTTGGGCAGCTCTTCCCCAGGTCTGCAGCGATGGTGGCGCGGATTGATCAGACGCTTGCTGCTCTTAGGAAATATTATAAAAGTGTCAATATGTCGGAGTGCTATGAGGGCACGGTGGGATTGGAGAAAATGGCGATATCCTGTCAGGAGTATATCCCCGCGTCGGTTATGAAATTGCTTTTAGGTGAGATGCCTACGCCGGATAGGTGGCAATCCGGCAGGTGGGAGATTCCGGATGAGCACTGGGCTGCGACGATAAAGCGCTGGGATGCCGAAGAAAAAATGTCTCAATACGACGCGATAAATCTCGAAAGAATGCTAACCAATTCAGTTGAACCGCGAGATGGATATGGTGTCGTGCGGGTGGTTGGCCTGGCCGATATCGAGAAAAGACTAGCAGACGGGCAGGTGCAGCGTAGTGTTTGCTCTTTCTGCGATGCGCTTGAGCAGGCGATTGAGCAGGGAAATGCGGCAAGGATACTTTTAAAGCTCGGGTCTCCTGGTGATGCTAAGATGTTGCAAGCTATCAGGGGAAGTTCGGATCTGCAGGAGATCGTTGATAGTCCACCTCTGGAAGGTGAGGGAACCGTCTCTGTCCATGGGCAACGGGTAGCAGCGGCCTTAAGGGTTCGCGAGATCTTCCCCGCCGGAGAGGATCGCGCGAAGTTGCAAAAAGATGTGTGGACAGACCCGCAGAGATTGTACGCCATCCCGCCTATAGGACACATCGTCCGTTGCCTAGAGCAATCAGAGTATTTGGCAACATTAGCCGAGCCTACCGCAGAGGGGGTAAGAAGGGTGATGGCCTTGGAGAGGGTTAAGCCGGGTGTGGGTGAGAGCAAGGAGCTTCAGTCGGTATCGAGGAAACATTGGGAGACGGAACATGCGGCATTTAATGAAAGGGCTAAGCTTAAAGAGCTCATAGCCAGGAACATCTATGGAAATGAACTGCGCGCTCTTAAGCTTGTTGCGCGGAGTGCTCCGGCAGATGGCGAGCCTGCTTGGGATCTCCAAACTGCAGGGGGAATAGATCACTGGAACATACGAAACGAGGCAGAGAAAAAATTTAGTAGCCTCGCTGCGCAGGTTACTCAGGTGATAGTCGCCTTGGAAGCGATAGAGGGGATTAAAGGCCTCTTTAGTGGGAGGGCGAAGGAAAAGGCGCGCATAGCGATCGAGCAGGGTGCGTGGACAGCGCTTCAACGTGAGGCCGCAGGCCATGAGCGGTTTGCGGCGACTTTGTTCGGCAAAACGCCATTAGCAAACCTTGTTGAACTGCCCGCAGTTGCGCAGCTTCCAGCATTGATTCGTAGTTTGCGAGAGCTACCAGAGCAGTGGCGTAGGGATGCAGCAACACATAGCTGCCAAGCAGACAGAGTGGCTGAAGTAATCGCAGAGGTGCTGTCGGTTTGTAATAATACTGCAGGCTCTATAGCTGAGGCGTTTAAGAGCGCAATAGATAGGGCTGGAGAGACGAGGGCTCAGGCCCAAGTGGCACTAGGCCTAGTCAATGATCGTCGGCTGGAGCTCGATCAGGTTCGTGAGCAGGTATTGCCTGCAGCGCTTTTTGTCAGCGCTACTGGGCTTGCGATTCCGCAGTGACCGTAGCAGATGCAGTCAGCAGAAAGCTGAATGCAGATCGCTGATCGTCTGTGTGAGGCGAAGCCTCGCTATCAGCTAAGCTATATGACGAAATCTGCGATAGAGAGGGACGAGGTTGAACTGCCCTGCAGGTAGTTCCCTGGCTGTTTCCAGGTGAGATTTATACTCGAGCGTGCCGAAAATCTTATCGCCGCATCGAGCTCGTCTTTCAATCGCTTACATTTTATCTCGGCAAAAAAGCGCTCTCGATCTGAAAGTTTAGGGCCTCCCTCACCTAGCAGCCCTTCGGTGAATGCCAGGCAGCGCGCCAATCGAAGGGCTTCCGCTGGATACGGGTCGGAATAAAAAGCCTGGGGGATAGTGCTCCCAGCGCGGGTAACGCACTCAAACATGGCCGCCGCAGCGACGATACGCGTGGCAAGGGTTATGCGTGGGCAAGCGCAGGCCCTGTCATGAAAGGAATCGGTAATATTGATATACCCAACTGGGGATTCTTCGTCACTTATGGTCGCACGCCACGCACCGACTTGGCGCCAGTTGCCCACACGATCGCGGCCAATAATAAAGCGTGAAAAAACAACATCATGAAGCCATTTCCAGATATATTCGTTGGCGCTGCTTTTTCGGTATCCGAGGACCAGCGGGCTCTCTGAGAGCAATGTGGTGAGATCCTGGGGCAGTGTTCGCTGGCCACAGCGCATACTGCGTACATCTTCCGTGGTGAGCGGGTTCTCTTCGCGAGACGGAGTTGGTTCGAGCAGATGATCGAGCACAGACTGCAAGCTGACTGCGCCATGTTTCATAGCATCTGAGGGTGCAAATACTTCGATCCGCATCGGCTGAGGCTCGATATCCCGCGCTGGCCTTGCTGCCCGCATGTATGTCGAGTCAGTCATCGTCCAGTGTGCAAGATGATTGCAGCGCAGCGCGCCGTGAGTTTCAAAATGAGTTCGCAGCTTAGGTGAGGCGCTCAGCGGCGTCCCCTCATGATTGCGGCTTGGGGAAAAGGGAAGGAATCTTGCTAACGTAGTCTGCTCAGGGGCACTAAAAGAGGTCCAAGGGATGTAATAAGGACAGACGTTCCCCGAGCGCCCGTAGGGGTGTCCTTCGAAGGAAACCGCCAGGTAGAGATCACCGCTGCTTAATGGTGGGCCGAAGCCTAGGACGCAGTGTGCGAACTGCTCAAGAGTCGCCAATGGCGGATCGTCTTGATGGAACTGTTTCTGTCGTGCCTCGATGAGTAGTCTGCGCAGATCGGTGCCGCGGAGCTCGTCGTGGGTAAGAATATTTCCAACCTTACCGTATGCTTGCGAACTGGGAAGAAACAACATGTGTTCGATACTAATCTGATCTTGGGCCTTAAGAAAGTGGCGCCTCCAAAGCGTCCGTAAAGTCCCGATGACCTTGAATTTTTCAAGGGACGTTAGGACTTATACGGACGGTGTAGCGTCATGCCAGGTTCAAGTGCTACCCTGCGAATGCGGAGCGTAAATGATCAACATCATCGATGCTATGCTCTCTGCCAGAGCGCGGCGACATGAGGAGCGGCAGGGCAAACATTCCACCACCTTCGGACAGGACTTTACTCGCAGCGCGAGAGCGGAGGAGGGGCCGGCGTACGAGGAGCCTGCAGCTGAATATAATTCTCTTTCAAAAAGCTTTAGCGTTTTAGGGGTTTCGCAAGGTGCGTCGCTTGCTCAGATCAAGAGTGCTTACCGCACCTTGGTGAAGAAGTACCATCCCGATCGCGCAAAGCGACAGGGTGTAAGTGAGAAGTTTGCAAGTGAGCGTTTCCGTCAGATTCAGGAAGCTTATGAAGAGATCCTCCGTAGTCGGGGGTGAGTGGATACTTGAAGGTTTTACTAACGATCCTTCGTAACTACTCAGCACTATGGGGAAGGGCGCAATAAACGATAAATTTAATTGCCCCACATAACCGTAACTGCTCAATAACCCCGGGTAAAAGGAAATTGCTTGAACTTGCACTTGAACTGCTCCTGATTCCTGCCCCTGCCCCTGCCCCTTTTCCTAGTCCGATCACGAGGATAAGGGGCAGGAGCAGGAATCGGTAACAGTTCCAGTTCATGCTCAAGATTTAGAATTACCCAGACTTAATGAGCAATTACACATAACCTAGTTAAGTCCTTACCCGTGGCGTGCAATCGGGGCTTGAAGAGCGGCCCATGGATCGCTATTCTTAATCTACTCTTATAGATCGACTTTTTTTGCGGCTGCAGGGAGCACTTATGAACAAAAAAACTATTCGCGATGTTAATCTCCAAGGCAAGCGCGTTTTAATGCGTGCGGAATTCAATGTGCCAGTCGAGGGCGGCAAGGTTACCGATGACACCCGTATTGTGGGAGCGCTGCCGACTATTGAAGCGATTCTCGGTCAGGGCGCATCGTTGGTCCTCATGGCCCATTTGGGTCGCCCAAAGGGGGGCAAGTCCGAGCCTGAGTTCAGTCTTAAACCGGTTGCTGATCGTCTTAGTGAATTGCTCAAGAAACCTGTAGCATTTGCTCCGGATTGTGTTGGGTCACAGGCAAAGGAGATGGCCCTAAACCTTAAGGGTGGCGATGTGCTGCTGCTTGAGAACGTGCGCTTCTACAAGGAGGAGGAGGGGAAGGCAAAGATCCCCGAGGGTGCGACCGACGAACAGGCCAAGGCCGCCAAGGCCGAGATGAAGCAGAAGCAGCTCGATTTTGCCAAGAAACTCTCTGAGCTTGGCGAGATCTACGTCAATGATGCCTTCGGCGCGGCTCATCGCGCGCACGCGTCTACGTCAGTGATTACAAAGTTTTTCAAAGAGAACTTGGCCGGGCTGCTGATGGAGAAAGAGCTGGCCTATCTTGGCAAAGCTTTGGCCAATCCGGAGCGCCCGTTCGTTGCTGTGTTGGGTGGGGCCAAGGTTAGCGATAAGGTGCCGGTGATTGAAAACCTCTTGAACAAGGTTGATGCCCTGCTTATTGGTGGTGCTATGGCGTACACGTTTTATCGCGCCAAGGGATTGCCTATCGGAAAATCGTTGGTTGAGGAGGATAAAGTAGAGTTGGCCAGGAGCTTGATCGCTAAGGCCACAGAGAAGGGTATCAAGCTGCTGCTCCCGATTGATAATATTGTCGGCGACAGCTTCTCGGCGACGGCCAAAACAGAGACGGTTGGCGAGGCTGGGATTAAGGACGGCTGGATGGCGCTAGATATTGGCCCTGCCACCGCCGAATTGTACGCTGCTGAAATAGCCAAGGCCAAGACCGTTGTCTGGAACGGACCGATGGGAGCTTTTGAGATGGAGCCCTTCGCCGGCGGGACCATGGCGTTAGCGCGTGCGATTGCAAGCACCAAGTGTACCAGCATTATCGGGGGTGGAGACTCTGCAGCGGCGGTTAACCAGAGTGGATTGGCTGATAAGATGAGCCACATCAGCACGGGCGGCGGCGCAAGCCTGGAGTTTCTCGAAGGAAAAGCCTTGCCGGGGGTGGTGGCGTTGACGGACAAGTAATATCTGTCCACAGATATTGCCAATTCGGATAAGAGCCGGGAGTACCCCAATCGTCTAACGCTGACGTCAAACGTCTTACGCTGGACGTCAGGCGCCGACGTTGAACGTCCGGCGTTTGACCTTAGGCGTCAACGTCATCGGTTCTCAGAAGGGTCATCTTGCTGAGGTTATTTGCGTACCTTGCGAATGGAGCGAGTAGTTACCTCTTAAGCTTGTCTCTCTTTCTGCCACGTTGCAGATCGGCACTGCAGCCTCATCTTGACCTATCAGTTTTTTCTATCGTTATGACAGGGTACATGTCGACGTGTATTCAATTCACTGGTCCTATCTTATTTCACTCACCTGGCACTGCATTCTCCGCGCCGCGAGGCGCGGCTCTGATGTTCCTGTCCGGCGGGAAGGCTCAGCATAGCTGCAAAATATCGATTTCGGACAGGAACTACCTAATCCGGTTCAACATGAACCGAGACGCTGGTCCCTGGCAGATGGAGCTTAATGCCATCGATAATCTTATGCGCTAGTGTGTGAGACTCGCGCACGCTGGAGTTGCCGGCGACGCGAATGTGGACATCGACAAAGCGCTCTGAGCCGGCCTTGCGCGTGCGTAGCTTGTGATAGCTTTTCACCTCCGGATTGAAGCTTATGATGTGCGCGATAATCCAGGCCTGCTCAGTATCGGGGAGTTTTACGTCCAGCAGGTGTACGCCGGATTCAATCGTAAGCGTGTAGGCGGATTTGATGATCAGCAGGGCCACGGCGATAGCAGCGACCGGGTCTACCCAGTTAAGGTCATGACCCGGCCAAGCCCTTTGACCAAGGAGGATAACGATTAAGCCAAACATTACACCAGCGGAGGTGTAAACATCGGTTCGTAGGTGCCAGGCGTCAGCTTGGAGCGCCACGGAGTCGGTTTCGCGACCGACCCTGAAGAGTCTCTGTGATACAAATAAGTTGACGATGGCCGAGGCCAGCATGACAACCACTCCCCAGCCAGCGGTTTCGATCGGTTGAGGAGCGCTCAGCTTGTGGGCCGCCTCGTAGATAATCCATCCGGCGGCTAGAAAGATCAGGAGTGCCTCCACCGTCCCGGATATATTCTCGATCTTTCCATGACCGAATGGGTGTTCTTCATCTGCCGCCTCAGCTGATTTGCGCACGGCGAAAAGTGCTATGCACGAAGCGAGCAGATCGACGGATGAGTGAATCGCCTCAGATATTACTGACACCGAGCCGATCATGGTGCCGATGATGAACTTTAGGGTAACAAGCACGGCATTCGACAGGACCGAAAGCGCCGCTACGCGGGATTTTTTTGTTTGAACGTCCATAAATACTGCATTAAAACCTAGGTAAGGCGGACAAGCAAGGTAGGCAATCATACTCGGGAGAGTCCACTTACTCAAGCTTTCGCCGTAATCGCTCAATAAGTGTGGGTAAAACTCGCTAAATGTTTCACACGGAGTGCCACTGAGATCGCACGGAGTTACACGGAGAGGTTATCTCGTGTCTGCTCATTAAGTCCGGGTGCTATAAGTCTTAGTTCTGGTTTTGGTCCTGGTCTGGGTTCTTGGTCTTTTCCATGGTCTTGGTCAAATGGTCAAGTCCTAAATGCAGTCTACACATTTCTCCAAGATAAGGACCACGACCAGGGCTTAAGACAGTTCGACAAGCTCACTGCAGGCCAGGACCAAAACTAGGACTATGAAAGAATGTCTCCCGGGGTTGTTGAGCAATTACGTTATCTCCGTGTAACTCCGTGCGATCTCAGTGGATCTTCGTGCGAAACAATCATGACGTTCGGCCCACACTTAATGACTAGATACACGGCAATATCTTGACTATATGCCATTCCCCTATTCGCCGATATTTGCTAGCCTTAATCAACATTTCGTTTTTTCGGAGCTTGTATAATCATGAAAAGTAAGTTGGCGTTGGCAGTGATCTGTGTATGTTTGGTAGCAGCAGGATTTCCTGGGGGGGCGGCCTATGCCATAAGCAAAAATATCAGCAAAAACGAGGCGAGCTGTCGTAGTACCATCGCCCTGCAGAACGTCGCTCCTACCGCTCGTGGGGGAGCGATAATCTGGAAATCGAACTGGGATAATCGTGCGGGGCGCGAGCAGGCCTTTTGGCAGGGTAATCACTCCCAGAAGGGGGCGGCCCTTCTGGTGCATTACAAAGCAGGGGCTGTGTACGTGATGAACTCTTCCGTGATCGAAGTACGTGATAGCAAATGCAATCTGATCGGTCGGATGGGACGTTTCCCGCGCTGCACCAACATGGGATGTGGTGAGCATGAGAGATGGTATCTGCGCGGTCCTGGTAGCACCTATGATACCGTGGCTTCAATAGCGAAGAAAGCGAGTGCTAAGGGTGCCAAGAACGTCATTCTCATCCAGCTTAATCGTGGATATTGGGCTCGCGTAAATAGCGTCTTTGATAATCGCGAGCAGAAGTAGGCAGTTCTTCATTGAAGGTAGGCGCTCGGGATGACATTTTTTTGATGTTATTCCGAGCGCTCTTTTTTTTGTAACTATTCAGCACATTTTGGGCATGCCGCAGCAGTGGAGGCACGCGAAGACGTTAGAACCGCTTCTGGCCAGTAGGCGGAGGCTATCTAGAGCCTGTCCGGAAAGACCCTGTTTTCGAAAAGCTACTTTCCTTGAGGTGAAAATAGGCAAGAAATTAATAAAATCACCCGCGACGGGACGAAACAGACGGCAGCAGAGGCCGCCGCGGTCAGTTTTTCAAGTGA